>CAMBGQ010000030.1 GCA_945866215.1 Opitutus sp. GAS368
GCGCTGCTCGATGAGGCCTTGGGCGTATCCTAGGCCGTGGATCAGGCCGAAGAAGAAGACCAGGAGAACACGGAACCTTCCGTAGGTGGGTCGGAAGATATTCTCCAAGGCCACGATAGCAATCGAGGCCGCGATGATCGGCTCGACGATGTTTGAGTCGATGCGGTCAAGCCCGCCTATCCGAAGGCTTGCCAATGCTAGGGTGATAGTGTGGGCGACGGTGAAGGTTGTGACCTGAATCAGGATCGGCTTCCAGGCACGGCAGAGCAGGAAGAGGCCGAGGACAAAGAGGATGTGGTCAAGTCCTTCCGGCAGGATGTGCACAAAGCCTTTCTTGAAGTAACCGGTGAAGTTCGACCAGGCGCCGGATTCGGTCGAGTGGGTGCCGACGCTCCCAGCGGTCGGGCCGGTCGGAGGCTTGGCCGCGAGTCCGGTGAGATCGAACGTGAAGCTCGTCTCTCCCGGGAACATGACCATGAACCGGGGGTGTTCCTTGCCGTCGACGGTGTTGGTGAAGACCGTCGCGACCTTGTGGCCGGGGAGGGAGCGGACTTTCCAGCCCGTCACACCGGCGGGGATCTTGGTCTTCCACTTTCCGCGGGCGACGACGGCGTCGTCCATCTTCATCAGCGGCTTGCCGGTCTCGGCGACGAAATCCCAGGTGAAGTCCGGCTGCACGCGGCCGATCGGTTCCAAGGTGAACTCTAGATAGGTGGCGACGAAGGCCTTGGTCTGTTTGAGGAGTTCTTCCCTTTGGGCTGAGGTGTAAGTCAGGAACTCTTTCTGCTCCAGGGACAGGGCCATTTTGGGGCTCTCGGACCAGTTGCGGGGGTTGATTTCGATGGAAATCTCGGCCTCGCCACCCGTCTGGAAAGCGCCCCGGACGGGGATATCGGGGATCGAATGGGCGGCCAAGATGGCCGAAAATAGCCCAATAAGGGCGGTAAACAGGGGGCGGAGTAGGGGGGCAGACCTGAGCATGGCGTAACATGGTTTGGTGACTTTGGGGTTTCAACCCCGATTGTGGTTTGCCACCTGCAACTTTAGACTCAGGGTGGTGTTTCTATCCCCGTACACATACCATGAAGAACATCCTCAGCATCCTCACCGTTCTTGCTCTCGCTGCCGCCGCTCAGGCTGGTTGCGGAGCTAAGATCTCCTCCAAGGGCACCGTCAAGTCCTACGACTCCGAAAAGAAGGAACTCGTCGTGACCGTCGCCGGCGCCGACACCACCTACACGCTCACCCCTGAAACCGAAGGCGCTGACAAGGCTGCCGACCTCAAGGGCAAGTCCGTCGAAGTGAACGTCGACAAGCACGTGAAGACCAAGGTCCTCTCTGTTGCCGTCTCCGCCGACGCCCCTAAGGGCGACGCCCCTAAGAAGGAAAAGAAGAAGAAGACCGAAAAGAAGGCCTAATCGGCTTTCTCTTCTGGAACCGGGCAACCGGGACCTCAACGACCCGTCACGAGAGTGGCGGGTTTTTTTGTGGCCGGAGCCGGAGGCTCCGATGGTAGGGCTGGCCATCCTTGGCCGGCCGCGGTCGAGCAAGGATGCTCGACCCTACCACAGCCACGGTTCGTTTCGGGTGGCAGGTGGCGGCCCCAGGTGGCGGGTGGCAGGTAGAGAGATATAATTCAAAGGGGGCAGCATAGGGAAACCGGATGATTAGCTGGGGACATATGACCGAAGCATTAATCCCGGTCTCCGGTTTCCCTTTGAGCGCTTCCCTCCTGCAACCTGCCACCTGGGGCTGCCACCCGCCACCTGAGATCGTGAACACTGGTTTATTATTCTTATCACTCGGTCTCTCAGGATTAGCGGACCGCATGCATAGGCTGTTTAGCCTAGTCCCGAACAAATAGGTGCGGCGGGATGTCTTAGAGATACATTACACGCCATGAACTACTCATCACTTGGACCGGTGTTGCAGATAGTGTTGATCACGGTGTTGGCGCTGATCGAAGTCGCGCCAGCCCGAACCGGTGACAAGCCGGTGAGTCGGGATCGTCTCGAGCGAAAAGAAATGCAGCTCGGTGCGAAATCGGTCGAGGACCGCGTCGTCAGTCGTGCGCCCAAGATCAAGTTGTTGGTTTCAAGCCGCGCGCTCGGTGAGCACGGGTATTCGTCGAAGTTGCATTTGAATACGGAATAATCCGCGAAGCAGATTATTCCGTATGGGGGAACTGCTGGCATGGGGGAACTGCTGCGAATCAGGCGAGGCAGGCGCGAGGGGCGCACATCAGAGGCCCGGAGGCTCAGAGGCTCGGTGGACCAGAAAAACATCTTCGGGTCTCAGGTCTCGGCAATCGGGTATCAGGTACGGGTTGTCAGGTTCGGGTACGGGTGCGGGACCTGAACCTGTACCTGTACCCGAATACCTGAACCAGACACCTGAAGGCTGAGACCTGGGACCTGAGAATGCCTGATTAATTAAATCACTCCGCACAAGCTACTCCGGCCAAATATCCCGTGGTCCAAGCATTTTGGAAATTGAAGCCTCCGGTGACGCCGTCGATGTCGAGGACTTCGCCCGCGAAGTGTAGTCCAGGAGTTTTGCGGCTCTCCATGGTCTTGAAGTCGACCTCGGACAGCTTCACGCCGCCGCAGGTGACGAACTCGTCCTTGAACATGCTCTTGCCGTCGACCTTGAACTCGGCCGCGGTGAGCTGGGTGGCGAGGGCTTGGAGCGAGGGATTACTGACGTGGGCCCAAGGGGTGGTGGTCGGGATGCCAGCGGCGACCACGAAGCGCTCCCAGAGGCGCTGGGGCATGGCAACGGGGCTAAAGGTGGTGACCTGCTTCCGGGCGTTCTGTTCGCGGACGACGGAGAGGGCTTTGATCAGGGTGTCGCGGGTGTGGGGCGGAACCCAATTAAGGGAGACCGGGAAGGCGTAGTTCTGCTCGGCGAACTCACGGGCGCCCCAGGCGGAGAGCTTGAGGATGCCCGGGCCGCTGAGGCCAGCATGGGTGATGAGCACCGGGCCATCGGTCTTGAGCTTCGTGCCAGGTGCCGTGACCGCCGCGCTCTCGACCGAGATACCCGAGAGGTCGGTCAGTCGGGTATCAGTGATATGGAACGTGAAAAGGGAAGGGACGGGCGAGACAATCGAGTGGCCGAAGGATTCCGCGATGGCGAGGCCGCCGGAGGATTTGTTGCCGCCAGTCGCGATGATGACGCGGTCGAACTCCTCGATTGAGCCGGTACCAAGGGTCAGCTGGAAAGTCTCACCTTGTTTGACGGCGGAGCGGACGGCGGTGGAGAGGCGAATGTTTACGCTAGCCCGAGCGGCCGCAGACATCAGGCAGTCGACAATTGTCGCGGAGTCATCGGTCGTCGGGAACATGCGTCCATCTTCCTCGGTCTTCGTGGCCACGCCTCGCGACGCGAACCATTCAATCGTATCGCGGGGTTGGAAGCGGTGGAAGGCCCCGAGAAGTTCGCGGCCGCCGCGGGGGTATTTTTTTACCAGTTCGGCCGGCTCGAAGCAGGAGTGGGTGACATTGCAGCGCCCGCCGCCCGAGATGCGGACCTTGGCGAGAAGATGCGAGGTCGCTTCGAAGAGGGTGACTGAGCCCGCCTTGCCAAGCTGCTCTGCGCACGTGATCGCCGCGAAGAAGCCGGCGGCTCCTCCGCCGAGGACGGCGATGCGGCGTCGTTCAGGCATCAGGCGGAAATGGCCGCCCCCGGCTTATTTTGCCAGCACCGTCTTCAGGAACGATAGGACCTCGGTGGTTGAGGGATCGTTCGGCAGGCCGAGGTCGGAGTTGATCTTGCCGTGTGTGGTGTTGGCGGCGCCGAAGGCCTTAGCCTGGATACCTTTCGAGGTGAGTGCGCGCTCGAGGCGCTTAGCTTGGTCGGGCGTCAGGGCAGCGGCGGCGTCATAGAGAATCAAGAAGGGCGGGATGCCTTTGCCAGCAGCGACGTGGGTGGTCGCGGAGTAGTCGGACCAGAGCTCGGACTTACCTCCGAAGATCTCGCGATGACCGTACTTCGGCTCGGGCTTGCCGGCGGCTTTGCGATTCGCGGTGGCCAGTTCAATGACAGCCGGAACGTCGAAGGTATCGGCATCGACCGGTACGCATCCCTTGAACATCGAGAGGGACAATCCTTCTGCTTTCAGGGGGCGTTCGTCGATAGCCAGGTAGGCGGCGAGCTGAGCGCCCGAGGAGTGGCCCATGATCACAATACGGCTCGGGTCGCCGCCGAATTCGGCCGCGTGGTCGTACGTCCAGCGCAGGGATTTTGCGATATCCGCAAAAATCTCGTTCATCGGGGTCGTCGTGATGTAGCGATGGTTTGTCGAAACGAAGACGTAGCCTAGGTCCGTGAAAAACTTCGGCTTCAGCTGTACGCTGGTCTTCTCGCCGCCACGCCAGCCCCCACCGTGGATCCAAAAGATCACCGGCGTCGGTTTGGGGGATTTCTGGGCGGGCGCGTAGACGTTGAGCGTCTGGCGGAAGTCACTTGTGCCGGCGTAAGGCACGTCAGTCTTGGTCGGCGCGAGCGGGGCAGGGGCATCGGCGGCGAACAGCGCAAACGAGGCAAGGAAGGGGGTTAACATGGGGCAGATGGCAGATGGGGGATGATCGATGAAGGATGGTGCGGCGATTACTTAGTTCCGCCGAGGGGCGCCGGGGTTGCCTTAGCTTCAAGAAGCTGCTTCATTGCTTCGATCAAAACTGGCTCGACCTGCGGGGCGACGTTGGAAGAGGTGGGGCCGACTTCATAGCCGCCTTGCTCGTAGGCGCAGGTGCTGCCGATATAGCCGGGCCCGTAATCGCCATAGGCCGCGACGGCGACATGGAGATCGGGGCGCATCGCCTTGGCGGCGAGCTGGTATTCCACGAACAGTTCGCCCGGGAGGTGGAGCATGCGGGAACTACCGACACGCAGGCAGGTGATGTCGATGGCGTGGCCTTCCTCCGTGCGCTTTAGCCAGGCCAGTTGGTCAGCGTAAGAGATATAGCCTTTAGGAGGTGTCGCCTTCAGCTTGGCGATCAGCGCATCGGCCTTCAGGTGATTCGAGAGCGGCAGCCTTACGGGGATACTCGACCAACCAATGTCTTCGGCCTTCAGCGGCGACTTCACCGTCTGGTCGAGGGCTTCCTTCATCCCGTCGGCTAGGCGGTTGGCGAGGACCATGCGATTCTCCCATGCGCCGTCATTATATTTACCCGCCGTGACGTTTCCGCCCGCGCCGTTGAAGTGAACATGCAGCGTGTGTGGCCAGGACTGGCTCCGGATGAAACGGGCGATACCCGGGAAGTCCGGCGTCGGGTAACCCAGTCGGTAGTAGCTCATGGGGTGGCAGGCGTAGCTCGTGAGCACCGCGATCGGACCGGACTTATCCCAGAAACTCAGCGATGTGACCATCGGGTCGATAACGCCTTCCGGCTCGGCGCGCATCTCGGCATTCTTCGTCGAGGACGTGCGGGTGAACTTCACCTTACCGTCGGGACCGAGTAGGCGGCGCTGGCTGGCGACTTCCTTGACGACGGCCTGGCCCCAGCCCCATTGGGTGGCCTCGCGGGCGGTCGGCAGGGCACGGGCGATCCCTTCCGCGGCACGGGCGATGACGAGGCGTTGGAAGTCTCCCTCGAAACGGGAGTATCCCTTGACGCCGAGTTCCTTGATCAGTTTCTCCGCCGTGAAGTCGCATCCTGGGGCGTCGTGCTGATGGAGCGCATGGACAGCGACGCGGTCGGGGGTGGTGCCAGCGGCTTTGGCGAGGGCGAGGCGGAAGGCGTCATGGCCTTCGTTGGCGATACCGATCCAGTCGACCGCGCAGAGTACGATTGGGTCGCCCGAGCCCGTGATCACGACGCCGCGACAACGCAGCGTCAGGTCATCGAGGCGCTTCACGGTGTCGTACGCCATCGCCGAACCGAGGGGCGGGGTAGCGTCGACATCGAACGTCGCTACCTTGACAGGTGCCGCCGGCGCTAGGATGGCGAAGGCAAAGGCGAAGATAAGCGGACGGAACGTTTTCATGGGTGGAGGGAAGAGACGCCCTTGGGGAGGGCGTAAAGGGCGGCGATTTCTTTGGGTGTCAGGACGCGATTCCAGGCGGCGACGTCATCGAGGTCGCCGACGTACGCGGCTCCCAGGACCAGTTTCGGGGAGGATGGATTCCAGCCGAAGGTCAGGTCATGTCCGAGGATCGAGCCGACAGGCCGGCCATCGACGTACAGATGAGCCTTGGGCGGCGCATCGTGGGCGTTGAGGCGTTCGAGGGTAAAGACGACGTGAGTCCAGCGGGAACGGCTGAAAGGCGCGCTCTCCATCTTGACCATCGGCCGGCGGGCGTCGGGAATCTCTTCCCAGCCGACCGCATCGGGATTCCACAGGTGATAGAGCGGACGGACAGCGAAACGAAAGTGCCGGGGCTGGTGGTCTTTGGACCATTCGAGGAAGATGAAGCCTTTCTTCGTGTCATCGCCGATAATCTGGAGGGGGTCGCAGTAGCCCGGCGCCAGGTCTTGATCGGGATTGAGTCGGAGCCAGACGGAGACCGTCGCCGACCAGTCCAAGGTCGAATAGGCGAGGGATTTCGCCGCGGCGAACTCCGGTCGCACGGAGCCCTTGCGATGGAAGCGCAGCGCAGAGCCGAAGCGGCCCTCGGAAATGCGGCTAACGTCGGGCCCGTCAGCGGCGGGGCGGAGCGCGCTTCCGGCGCGGACCAGGCAGGCTGGAGCATCGGCGGAAAGCGCGGCGTCATAGCCTTGGTCGAAACCCGCATGGAACGAAAGCCCGCGACGCAGCCCGTCGTCGGCGACGGCGGACGTCAGTGCCAGAAGTAGTATCGTGCGGAGCATCATAGCGAGCGGACGACGATCTTCCGCCAGCGGATTTCGCCGCCGTGGGTCTGGAGCATGATGGGTCCTTTGGCTGGAAGCGGCTGGGTGCGGTCCCAGTAGCTCTCCATCTTGGCGTGGTCGACGACGAGCTTGCCGTTAAGCCAAATCGTGGTGACGTCGCCTTGCTGGACGATACGGAACGTATTCCACTCGCCGAACGGTTTGTCGGCGATCACGAGCGGGTCGCGTCCGGGAGAGCCTGGGGTGTTATTAAAGAGACCGCCGGAACCCAGGTGCGGTTTGCGGTCGGGCTTCTTCGGGTCGAAGACCTGATGGAGATCCCAGATCTGGACCTGAGGGGCACCGCGGAGGTAGATGCCCGAGTCGGCTTTCGCGACCGTCTTATATTCAATGCGCAGTTCGATGTCGCCGAAGCTCTCGTCGGTCGTCGCATAAGGTCCCGTGCCCGCATTGACTAACTCGCCGTTCTCCACGCGCCAGTGCTGCGGAAAGTCTGCGCGTTGCTTGGCGAGGTCGGCGGCCTTCTTCTCGCCGGTGAGTTTTGGCCCTTGGTGTGGATTGAGGCCGTACCAGCCAGAGAGGTCCTTGCCGTTGAAGAGGGAGCGGAAGCCTTCTGGAGGCGCGTCGGCGAAGAGAGGAAGCGAGAGCAGGCAGAGAAGGAGGCGCATCTTATTTGAGAGTTTCGATGAAGGTGAGCAGGTCGGCTAGGTCCTGGGTCGTGAGGCCGCCTTCAAGGCCTTCGGGCATCAGGCTACGGCCTTCGGATGAGCTGCCGATGACGTCGGCGCGGAGGATCGTCTTGGACACGCCTCCGGGCATCTTCAGCGTGAGTTGAGTGGCCGTGTCTTCCGTGATCACGCCGAGGTAGGACTCGCCTGCTCGGGTCTGCACCAAGAAGGTCATGTACTGGGCGGCCACTTCTTTGTTTGGGTCGAGGATGCCCGTGAGCAGGGCGGCACGACCCTTATTCTTCACCGTGAGGAGGTCGGGGCCGACTTCCATACCCTGGCCGCCAGCGCGGTGGCAGACCACGCAGGCACGTTGGAAGACCGCTTGGCCGCGGGTGGTATCGCCAGTGAGGTCGATGCTGGAGGCGAACTTCGCCGTGACGACATCGCGTGACGGCGGAATGACCTCGGCCAGCACCGTGCGTGCCTCGAGGGCGAGCTTAGCATCCTTGAGTTTGAGCAACGATTGGATCTGGCTGGCATCGAGGGCGGTGGCCGGAAGTTTCTTCGTGCCGAGAGCGTCCAGCAGTGGTGGCAGGTAGGCAGGGCGTTGCAGGAGTTGCGCGATGGCCTTCGGTTTGACCGAGGTGGCGAGTCCCTCCCAAGCGGCGATGACTCCGGAAGCGAAGGACTTATCGCCGGTGGGTCCCCACTGGGCGATGGCTTCGGCTTGGATTTCGGCTGGGCGATCCGCGGCAAGACAAGCGGTCAGGATGGGGCGGCTGAGTTTAATGGGGGCGGCCGCGAGTAAGGTGAGGGCGGCGGAGCGACGTTCAGTCGTTTGCTTGGCGTCGTTGGCGACGATGCCGGCTTCGACGAAGACCTTCATCAGTTTCCCTGACACGTCAGCATTCTCCAGCGCCGATGCGATCGGAGGCAGGCCTTTCGAGAGCGCTACCAAATGAGCCGGGCGGGTGCCGAGACGAATCACCAAGTCGACTTGGTTCAGTCGATCCGCGGCGGGTTGGGATTTGGCTCGGGTGTAAATGAGTTGCGCGAGGAAGACTTCGGCCTTGGGAGCGAAATCGTCAACGGCTAGGGCTGGAAGCAACTGGTGCGAGAGAAAGTCCGGATGGGCGCTAAGGATTGCCGGGCCAATCCAGGAGTGGGCATATTCCTTGCGGGCTAGGGCAATGAGTGTGTCGGCGATATCGGCAGGTGTCTTTGGTCCAGTGAGGCGCGCCAGCGTCAAGGCCGTCGCAAAGCGCAGACGGGCGTCGGCGGACTTTGCGGAAAGGATGATCGCGGCGCGGGCCTCAGCTGGGAGCGGGCGTTTTTGGTAGTAGTCTCCGGCGATGTGGATCGCGCGTTCGCGGACCGCCGCATCATCGTCCGTCAATGTGGAGATGAGACGACGTTCGCTCAGTCCGCCGAGGGTATGAAGAAGATTGAGGGCGTGGAGGCGGGCGAGCGATGACTCCGGTCGACCGAAGTACGTCTCGATCAGCGGCAGGGCGGCGGGGTCGGCACGTTCGAAGATCAGTCGACTGGCCGTGTCGCGATGCCAGCCGTTGGGATGGGCGAGGGTCTCGACCAATTCCGGAAGGCTGGCCTTACTCAGGTCGACCGAGCTTCGACGGACCCAATTCTTGTCGTCAGGGACGAGACGATAGATGCGCCCGCGATCGTTGCCGCTGTTCAGGTCGAGGTGTTTCTTGATTTCGTCGGGGATGGACCACGGGTGTTCGATGACCTCGCGATACATGTCGCAGACGTGGAGGCAGCCGTCGGGGGCGTTGGCGAAATTGACTACGCGAACCCAGGTATCGCGGCTCGCGGCGAACTCAAAACCCTTTTCATCGGCTGGACGTTCGCCAGAGAGATTGACCCCATCCGCGGCCGGCGTGATCACCTTGCGGTGGATGAGCTGTCCGCCGGCGTCGCCCGTGAAGCTGTTGTTCTTGAAGGCCGGCCCGTAGGCATCACCACGGTATATCGTCGTCCCGGTCGCCCCCGTGAAGTAACCGCTCACGCGACCGCCGCCTTCGACCATGCCAGGGACCGCACCGGAGACGCGCCAGCGGGTGCGGACAATGCGCCACGGTTCGTCGGGGCTGATGCGGAAGACCTCGGCCGCACCGCCGTCTTTGGCGATGCTGGCACGGGGCGAAGGCAGAGGCAGGTAGGGATTCTGAGAGGAACCCGTGCGATCGTGGACCCAGTATTGGAGGTGGTCCGAGTTCGAGCAGGCGAACTTACGCCCGAAGTCATCGAAGCTCATCCCGTATTGGGCGCCGCCGGCTTCAAGTCCAAAGGTATGCGTCTTCGGGTCGAACCAGAAATCATTACCGCCGAGTTCGAGGGCAGGGAGTTCCGGGCGAAGGAGGCAGGAGACCTTGCCGCGGTTGCCGCCGCCAGCGAGGAGGTGGATGCGTTGGTCGGGCCCCCACTGCATGCTGTTGGCCATCCCTTGGACGTTAATCATCTTCATGCCGGTGCCGAAGCCCGTGAAAACCTTCTCGCGGTGATCGGCGACGCCTTTACCGGCGCGGTCTTCGAAGCGCCAGATGTCCGGAGTCGCGATAACGTAGAGTCCACCGTTGGCCCAAATGAGGCCGGTGGGCCAAGGGAGATTATCGGCGAAGACGCGGCTCGTCTCGTAATAGCCGTCGCCGTCCTTGTCTTCGAGGACTGAGACGCGACCAAGGTGCGGGATCTCGTCGCGCCGTTCAGAGTAGTCGATCATCTCGCAGACGAACATTCGGCCGCGTTCGTCGTAGCAGATGGCGATCGGGTCGCGGACTTGAGGTTCGTGGGCGGCGAGTTGGAGTTTGAAGCCGGACTTTACTTTCCAGGTCGCAATCGTCGCGGCCGGTTCGACGGCCGGGTAGCGAGGAAGCTCTTTGGCGGCGTCGACCTTCGGGGCGCCCTTGGATTCCCCATAGGCCTTCTGGTAAGTCGTCGTGGACTTGATACCGTCGGCGGCGAGGGCGCAAAGGCAGGTCAGCAGCGCTGAGACGAGCAGGGTGATGCGGAGGGGGTGGCGCACGACTTATTTACTAGACGCTCCAAGGCGGGGAGAGAAGGCCAACCTAAGTTTTGCGCCCAATTTTATAGGGCTCTAATCCGTCATTTCAGTCGAGCGGACTTATGTTGGCTTGTTTTGGTAACTATCAGAAGACAGACCTGTCTGAACCCCATGCGTCACGTCTTCGTCGCCTTGCTCGCCTCCGTCTCGGTCATCGCGGCCGAGCCTGGTCTGGTCCGCTCCGAGTTCATCTTCGAGACGAACCCCGTGCCGAGCTGTCATGCGACGACGATCGTCGAGGCAAGGGATGGCACTCTGGTCGCGGCTTGGTTCGCCGGTGAGGCCGAGGGCAAGCCCGACGTCTCTATTTGGACGGCCAGGCAGGTGGACGGCAAATGGTCGGCTCCCGTGAAAGTCGCCGAAGGCACCCAGCCCGATGGTAAACGATTCCCCTGTTGGAACCCCGTCCTATTTCAGCCCAAGGAAGGTCCGCTGCAGCTTTACTATAAGGTCGGCCCTAATCCCGTTGAGTGGTGGGGCTTGCTCCGTCTCAGCGACGACAACGGTAAGACTTGGGGCGAAGCACGTCGTCTGCCGGATGGCATTCTTGGCCCGATCAAGAACAAGCCTGTGCAGTTGAAGGATGGGTCGATTCTTTCTGGCAGCAGCGCCGAAGGATTCAAGGTCGGCCCATCGTGGCAGATTCATTTTGAGCGCAGTCGCGATAACGGCGTCACCTGGGAGAAGATTGCGGTCGAGCAGCCAGCGACTGGACCGGCTTCGATCCAGCCGAGTATCCTGATCTTACGCGATGGCGGACTCATGTCGGTCGGACGCACCAAGAACGCCAAGGTCTTCAGCACGGTTTCGAAGGACCAAGGCTCAACCTGGTCGAAGGTGGACCTCACTGACCTGCCTAACCCGAATTCTGGGACTGATGCCGTGACCTTGAAGGACGGACGTCATCTTCTGATTTATAACCACACCGCCAAGGGACGCAGCCCGCTCAATCTTGCGATCAGCAAGGACGGTATCGTCTGGGAGGCAGCGTTGGTGCTCGAAGATGAGCCCAAGGCCGAATTCAGTTACCCGGCAATTATCCAGTCTGCCGACGGGCTCGTGCATGTCACGTATACCTGGAAGCGTAAGCTCGCGAAGCATGCCGTCATTGATCCGTCCAAGATTGTCGCCCGTCCCATGGAGGGAGCCGCTTGGCCCAAGGCGCTGGCTGGGCAGGCCGAGAGCGTTGGCCTCGAGCGTCCTTTGACCATCGGCGTCATCGGCCACACCGGCCAAGGTAATTATGGTCACGGCCAGGATGCCGTGTGGCTGAAGATTCCGCAGACTAAGATCGTCGCTGTGGCGGATGCGGACCCCGCGGGACTCGCGGGTGCCGCCCAGAAGCTCGGCGGCGTGAAAGCTTTTGCGGATTACCGGGCCATGCTGGCTGAGGCCAAGCCGGACATCGTCGCCATCTGCCCGCGTCACATCCATGAGCATCGCGATATGATCGTCGCGGCCGTCGAGGCGGGCGTGAAAGGCATCTATATCGAGAAGCCCTTCGTGCGCACCTTGGCCGAAGCCGACGAGATCGTGAAGCTGTGTGCCGACAAAGGCGTGCGCCTCGCCATCGCCCATCGGAACCGTTATCACCCCGTCCTCGAGACCGTGAAGCAGCTCGTCGCGTCCGGTGAGATCGGCGAGCTCAAGGAAGTGCGTGTGCGCGGCAAACAGGATCAACGCGGCGGCGGTCTCGACCTCTGGGTGCTCGGTGGCCACGGCTTCAACCTCGCGACCCTGTTCACCGGTCCCGCCATCTCTTGTGAGGCCACCATTCTCGTCGAAGGTCGTCCCGCGACCAAAGCCGATATCCTTCCGGGCGATGAAGGGGTCGGGCCGATTGTGGGCGACGAAATCCACGCGCGTTATGAGACCAAGAGCGGCATCCCGTTGTATTTTGATTCCAAGAAAGGCAGCTGGGCGAAGGGTACGCCGTTTGGCGCCCGTTTGATTGGCACCAAGGGTATCATTTCGCTCCAGGTCGACGAGGAGCCGTTGGCCATTCTGGAGCGTGACGGAAAGAAGATCCCGATTACCACGGCAGGTATCGGTCAGCCCGAGCCCATTCAGGACATTAAACTCGTTAACGGTGGGCACCACGGCGCCATCCGTGACCTGCTCGCGGCGATTGCCGAAAGGCGCGAGCCGCTCTGTGGTCCGGAAGCTGGCCGCGAGACCATCGAACTCACCATGGGTGTTTTTGCGTCGTTCGCCGCCGGTGGTAAGAAGGTCACGCTACCGCTCGCCGACCGCCAGCATCCTTTACGCTGAACCCATGCGACACAGCTTCGCTTTCCTGTTGTTAACCCTCGGCCTCGTTGCTGCGGATCGCCCCGTCATCAAGGTCGCCGTCTATGACGACAAGGGTGCGACGGGGAAGGGCATCCCATCGGTGGAGGCGATTCTCGGTCAGACTGCCGACATCAAACTCACCCGGCTAAAGGGTGCCGACATTGCGAACGGCGGGCTCCAGGGATACGACTTGGTCATGTTCACTGGCGGTAGCGGTAGCGCGGAAGCCGCCGGCCTCGGCGAGAAAGGTCGCGAAGAAGTCCGAGATTTTATACGTCATGGCGGCGGGTATGTCGGCATCTGCGCCGGCGCTTATCTCGCGTGCAGTGGTTTCGAGTGGGGTTTGGGCGTGCTGAATGCCAAGACCGTCTCGCCCAAGTGGCGACGCGGGCAGGGTGAGGTGAAAATCGATGGCCAGGCCTTTGGCGAGAAACTGGCGGATCGAGCTATCCGCTATGCGAACGGCCCGATCATCAAGGCGGATGTCCGCAAGGATCTGCCCGACTTCGAGGTCCTGGTCACGTTCCGGAGTGAACTGGCCCTGAACGATACCCCCGTCGGAGTGATGGTGAACTCTCCGGCCATGGTTCGGAGTACCTTCGGTTTGGGTCGGGTCTTCACTTCCAGTCCGCATCCGGAGCAGACCGCCGGATGGGAGCCGTTGGTCGAGCAGGCCGTGCGCTGGACCGCGCGGAGCAAAGGGCAGACCCAAGAACTTTGGAAGCGGCTCGAGGCCATGGAGGTCGATAAGCTCTGGTTGCCGGGCGCCATCGTCGATTGGGAGACCGGGCTGCCGACTGGCCAGCCCATCAAAGATGCCAAGAGCAAGCACACCCATTGTAGCCAGTTCGTGGCCGCGGCGACCGAACGCCTGGGGGTCTATGTTCTTCGTCCGCCGGAGCATGGCGTCGTCCTCCTCGCCAATGCGCAATTCAGTTGGCTGGCTTCTGATGCCGGCAAGAAGGCCGGCTGGGTGGCCATGAAGGACGGGGCGGCGGCGCAATCGGCGGCGAACGACGGCAGGCTCGTCCTCGCTTCGCTGAAGAATCCCGATCCCACCAAGTCAGGGCATATCGCCATCGTCCGTCCCGGAAACAAGGATGCCGAACTATTAGCCCAAGAAGGACCAGACATCATGCAGGCTGGTGGCACGAACGCCCTGCGCACCACCTTGCGCAAGGGCTTCGGCAATCATAAGAAGGAGTACGACCAGATCGCGTTCTACGCCCACGCGGTCGAGCTGCCGGCGGCGAAGTAGGGCTCAGTGGTCCAAGGTGGCGGGTGGCGGGCAGGGAAGGCCGTCCTTATTTGGCATAGCGGTCGAGCAGGGATGCTCGACCCTACCCGTATTAGGTGGAGCGGTTGGCGGTTAGCGGGTGGCCCCACAAACCGCCCCCATCACCCGAACCTCGAGGAGAGATGAAACTATCAATCCGCTGGTGGGGTTATATAGTCAGTGAACCCCCCTATGCGCCCCTTAGCCTTGATCTTCGGTCTTTGTCTGGGTCTGACCGCCTTGGCTGCCCCTAAGAAAGAGGCCAAGAAAGCCGCCATGCCCGTCATCAAGGCCGTCGTCGCTCCGGCCGCCCCCGTGGCATCCCTGGCCGACATCACTCCCATCTGGCATGAATGGACGGATAAGGAGGGGCGAAAAATCAACGCACGGTTTTGTGGTCTGACGGGCGACTTCATCACCCTCCAGACGCGCGACGGGCGCAATTATCATTTCAAGATCGATATCCTCACACCAGAGGACGTCGCTTTTGCTAAGAGCTGCGTCGAGCTCGCGCGTCGCACCAATAGCTTCAGCCCGGCCGTCATCGCCTCCGCCGCGGCCGACATCGATCGGCTGGTCGGCGCCGTACTGGCGGCGAACAAGCAGCAACCGAACGCGCTCGCGACCGACGCACAGTTCCTCCGTCGCCTCTACCTCGACGCCGCGGGGCGCATCCCGACCGCCCAAGAGGCTGAGGCATTTCTCGGCAGCACCGCGCCGGACAAGCGTGCCAAGCTGATTGATGAAGTCGTCTTCTCGTCCGGTTATTCCATGCAGATGTTCAATTGGATGGCCGATCTCCTGCGCGTGAAGGACACCTTCGCCAAGGGCGTGCCTGCTTTCACCTTCGAGGATTGGCTCAAGACCCGCCTCGCCGCGAATGCCCCATGGGACAAGATGGTCTTCGAGATGATGACGGCCGATGGACGCCTCAGCGATAACGGCGCTGCCGGCTTCATGCTTTTCGATGCCGAGATGCCCCTGGACGGCGTTTCGAACCTCATGACGACCTTCCTGGGGACCAACATGGCCTGCGCTCAGTGCCACGACCACCCCCTGGCTGATTGGACCCAGCGCGACTTCTACCAGATGGCGGCGTTCTTCGGCGCGACCGACGGCAAAGACGAGGCTATCCTGGGAGCCATTAACAAGATTGCTAAGGCCGACAGCACGCTACCCAAGGGCAGCCTTAAGAAGATCGCGGACATGAACGCCTATCGCCTGGACGACGCCAACAAGCAGAAACTCACCTTCCCTAAGGATTATAAATACAGCGATGCCAAAGCCGGCGACCCGGTCTTGCCGGAGCTCATCGCCTGGAGCAAGGCGGACAAAAGCCTACCAATTTACAAGGTCAGCACCAAGCAGCCGGAACAACTACGGGACGAGTTCGCCCGTTGGCTAACGAGTCCGCAGAATCCGCGTTTCGCGGCCAACATCGCCAACCGTATCTGGAAGAAAGCCTTCGGACTCGGCGTGATTGAGCCCGTCAACGACATCGACGACCTCGCGCAAGCGAGCAGTCCCGAGCTCATGTCGCACCTGACCTTCGTCATGAAGGCCGCCAAGTTCGACCTGCGCGAAGTCCAGCGCGTCATCTACAACTCCAAGACCTACCAAGCTGCGGCCAGCGACACGCCTGACCTCGGCACGGATAAATACCTGTTCAACGGTCCGCTGGTGCGACGCCTGAGCGCTGAGCAGGTCTGGGACAGCCTGGTCGTCACCGCGCTGGGTAATTATGCAGACAACGTACACCTCCGCCGGGGTGAGGACATGAAGTCCATGGCCTTGCCGCCCGGCAAGGTGACGCTGGCCGAGGTCAAGAACGCGATCGACCGGTCCCGTAAGGCCTTGGGCGCTAAGGGAGCCGGCGGGGGTAAGTCCAGCGGTGGCTCGACGATCGGGCTCGCCACGGGGTATGATGGCGCCAAGCCGGTGAACCGTTTCTCCCTCATGCTGGCCCGCGCCAGCGAACTGCCGCAGCCCTCCTCGGAAAGTCATTTCCTGCGACTCTGGGGGCAGGGCGATCGTCTGCTGGCGGATTCCGCGACCAATGATGGCAGCGTGCCGCAGGTCCTGCAGATGATGAACGGCGCCGTCGCCAAGTTGGTGGCGGACGTCCGCTCGGACGCTGTTATGCAGGCCGCGAAGGCCGCGACGCCGGAGAAGCAGGTGACTTCGCTGTATCTCTCCTACCTTTCCCGCAAGCCGAACAGCCGCGAGCTGGGGGCGGCGAGCCAGTCCTTGCAGGATGGCCTCGCCCTGACCGACCTTGCGTGGGTCCTCGCCAATACCCGCGAATTCCTCTTCGTCCAATGAGCATCCTCCACACCGCCTCGCTTCTCCGCCACCCCGCAGACCGCCGCAGCTTCCTCGAGAAGTGCGCCAAGGTCTCGTTCGGACTGAGCGTCCTCCCGTTCTTCACGCGGATTGCTGAAGCCGCCGAGACACCTGGTGCGGTCAAGGCGCCGAACGCCGGACTGCCGGGCTTCGGCAAGGCCAAGCGGGTGATCTTCCTGCAGCTCAACGGAGGCATGTCGCACATCGACACCTTCGATCCGAAGACCGGTGCCTCCAAAGGCCCGGGCTCGATTGTCTCGGCCAAGGGCGACATGCAGTTGACCTCCTATCTCCCGGAGACGGCCAAGGTCAGCGACAAGATCACCGTCATCCGCTCCATGACCGCCAAGGTCGGCGTGCATGCTTCGGCGGCCTACCTGATGCGGACTGGGTTTGAGCAGCGCGGCAGCGTCCAGCACCCCACGCTGGGCGCGTGGGCCCAGCACTTCCTTGGCACGAGCCACAAGACCTTGCCGTCCTCCGTCACGGTCAACCGGACGGCGAACCACGGCAACGGATGGTTCCCGGCGGCTTACTCCCCGCTGCCGATCCTGAACCCGACCGACGGGCTATTGGACACCAAGAGCCCCGTCAGCGAGGAGACCGTCGCCAAGCGGACCGGCCTGTTGGCGCAGCTCGATGCGGGCTTCGGCGGAAAGGTCGCGGACGAGAGCGTCAAGGCCTACAATGAGTTCTACGAAGCGACATTTCAGCTGATGCAGAGCAGGGACCTTAAGGCCTTCGATCTCGCGGCCGAGACGGCCGAGACCAAAGCTCGCTATGGCAAGAGCAAGTTCGGGCAAGGTTGCCTGCTGGCCCGTCGGCTGGTTGAGAACGGCGTGCGCTTCGTCGAGGTCGCCCATGGGGGCTGGGACATGCACGCCACGCTGGACGACCGGATGGAAGAAGTCGGCGGCGACTTCGACCGCGTCTACGCCGCCTTGCTCCAAGACCTCGACTCCCGAGGACTGCTGGACTCCACCTTGGTTGTCGTCGCCTCCGAGTTTGGCCGCAAGCCGACCTTTGAAGGCGGTGGACGTGGTCACCACCCGCTCGTGTTTTCGACCGTTCTCGCTGGCGGGGGCGTCAAGCGCGGTTTCGTCTTCGGCGCCAGCGACGAGAAGGGGTATGCGCCGGCCGCCAACGGCGTTTCGCCTGGCAGCCTGCATGCGACCATCGCCCATGCGGCCGGTCTGCCCGTGCAGACGGACATCATCACCCCGGCCGGTCGCCCGATGCAGGTCGGCAACAAAGCCGCCCCGCAGACGGCCATCTTCGCTTAAGCGCGACTCCAGTTTGCTCCACGAAAGCCGCCTGACCTGGCGGCTTTCTTATGAGAACAGCATCGCGAGGTCCGCGGGCTTTTCGAGGTGCACCGCGTGGCCGGCACCTTCGATCAGGCTGTGACGCGCCTTCGGAAGATGGGCGCCCATCTCGTGGGCAAGACGGATGAACTTCGCGTCGTGTTCGCCCGTTACTAAGTCGACCGGGAAGCGAATCTCCTTCAGGCGATGCCAGAGGGAGGGGAGCGTACCGGTGCCGATATTTTCCAAGCTCAGGGCCAGACCCTCCGGGTCGTTTTGGGCACGGCGGGCCAGAATGGGGTCGAGACGTTCCTTCGGCAGGTGCAACATCGGCTGGAAGAACGTCTGGTTATGCCAATACTTGAAGAAGGCTTCTAGGCCACGGGTGCGGATGAACTCGGCCAGGGTGGCATCGCTGAGGCGTCGCTCGTCGCGTTCCTCCGGGGTGGCCAAGCCGGGGCTGCCGCCGACCAGGACCAGGCGCCGGATGCGTTCCGGGTGGGCGATGGCCCAGTGGAGGGCTAAGCGGGCGCCCATGGAATAGCCCACGAGCGTGATCTGGGGGGCCGTGGCGGCTTCGGAGACGACGGCGAGATGTGCCCCAAGGGAATAGGCCCGGAGGTCTCTCTGCAGGCTTTTAGACCCATGTCCCGGCAGATCAGGGGCCGAAAGGCTCGTGTCGGGGGGCAGGAAGGCGCGAAGGGGCTCGAAATCTGCCCCTTGGCCGGTGAACCCATGTAAGGCGACGATAGGGTTCATAGGGGAGGCGGCAGGGTGACCGGGTTGGCCATGGCGAGGTTGTAGGCTGGGGCGGCCCCGGGGGACAGAATAAATCGGGAACAAGCGTCTTATTTTAGGGTAGAAGTATCACCCCCGACTATGCCTGGCATTCGCATTAAACCGTGGAACCGTGTCGACGGTCCTGTCTACAGCCTCGCCACCTCGGCGGACGGCAAAGGCAATTTAAACATCTGTAGTTATGTCACCCCGATCTCGATGAAGCCCAAGCGTTTCATCATCGGCGTGTACAAGGATACCAAGACCTTGGCTAACCTCGAAGCCAACCCGATTGGGTTGCTGAACTTCATGGCCAAGGACCAAGCCGACCACATTCGGTTGCTGGGCAAAAAGTCTGGCCATTCCATCGACAAGATCGCCAAGCTGGGCGACAAAATTGAGCATGTCGGCGACGGATTGTTTCTGCTCAAAGGAGCCATCGCCACCTTGCGGCTAAGGTTCCTGGAGCGAATGGATTGCGGAGACCACTGGGCGTGGTTGGCGCATGTCGACTCCTACGAGAACCTGCGCGAAGCACCGCCGCTGACGTTGGACGAACTGAAGAAGTTGAAGCTGATCTTGGCCTAAAGGCCAAGAGGGGGCACGCTGGCACGTGGGCAAGGGGGCACGGGGAAGGAGCGGACGCCACGCCGTGGCGTCCCTACCTCTTGGCCGCGCTTACTTCTTCTTCGAAGCCCGCTTCGGCTTCGGCTCATCGCGCTGCGGGATTAGGTAAGTGCGGCCGCGGATGAGGCGTTCGTAGAGATCGACCATCGCCACGCCCTCGCGGGGGCGGACCGAGTCGGCCTTGGTAGCGCGGTCCACCTGGCGCTTGAGCATGCGGCAGAGGTCTTCGGCGTTATACTGGATCATGCCGAGGATGCGTTCGACCGAGTAGCCGGGGATGCTCTCCTCGATGTAGAAGCCATCGGCCTCGTCGTCCTCGAGGAAGACGTGGGCCTCGTTGACGCGACCGAAGAGATTATGCAGGTCACCCATGATATCCTGGTAAGCGCCGACCATGAAGGCGCCGATGTAGTAGGGCTGACCCTCCTTGAAAGGGTGGAGGGCGAGCGTCTTGCGGACGTCCTCGAGGTCGATGAAGTCGTCGACCTTGCCGTCGGAGTCGCACGTGATGTCGACGAGGGTCGCCTGGACCGTCGGGCGTTCGTTGAGGCGGTGAATCGGGGCGATCGGGAAGAGCTGGTCGAGGGCCCAGTGGTCGAGCAGGGATTGGAAGACCGAGAAGTTACAGACGTACTGTTCGGCCAGCATCGAGTCGAGGCGGGCGAGTTCGTCCGGGACATCGGAAGAGTCCTTGAGGTCATCGCGGATCTGACGGCAGATGTCCCAGAAGAGACGGTCGGCGGCGGCGCGCTCTTCGAGGCGGAGATTACCGAGGCTGAAACGGGCGTGGGCTTCTTCGCGCTTTTCCTTGGCGTCGTGGTAGCGCTCGAGCGGGTCGAACTTCCGCTTGTTCTTACGGATGGATTCGAGCTCCTTGACCAGCTGGTGGGTCTTGCCTTTGGAGAGGTCGACCTGACCGTCGTCGCGGGTGATGCGGTCGACGGCTTCGAAGATCAGGATTGAGTGGGGGGCGACGAGGGCGCGGCCGGATTCCGAGACGATATCGGGGAGCTCCACGTTGCTCTCTTCGCAGATTTGTTTGACGTTGGCGACGACGTCGCGGGCGTAGCCTTCCATGCTGTAATTCATGGAGGATTCGTAGGCTGAGCGGCTGCCATCGTAGTCGATGCCGAGGCCGCCGCCGACGTCGAGGAGACCCATCGGGAAGCCCATGCGCTTTAGTTCGCAGTAGAAACGGGTGGCTTCGACCACGGCCTTCTTAATCGTGCCGATATTTGGGACCTGGGAGCCGATGTGGAAGTGCACGAGGCGAAGGGAGTCCTTCATCTTAGCCTTGGCGAGGCGGCCGGCGACTTCGACAATTTCGGAAGCCGTCAGGCCGAACTTGGCGTTCTCGCCGGTGCTGTCGGCCCACTTGCCTTCGCCGGCGGTGGTGAGCTTGACGCGCAGGCCGATCTGGGGCTGCACGCCCATGCGACGGGCGATGCGGATGATCGCGTCGATCTCGGAGAGCTGTTCGACGACGATGATGGTCTGCTTGCCGAGGCGGCGACCCATCAGAGCGAGCTCGATGTATTCCTCGTCCTTGTAACCGTTGCAGATCAGGAGGGCCTTGCGGTTCTCGAGGAGGGCGAGGGCGATGATGAGTTCGGGCTTCGAACCGGCTTCGAGGCCGAAATCATATTCTTCGCCCG
>CAMBGQ010000031.1 GCA_945866215.1 Opitutus sp. GAS368
CTGCTTGCTTTTTTCCGAGAATGTCGTCATGTTGACTATCCCCTGCAGTGTTCGACACCCGCGGCAGCCTCCCTTCCCTACGAACATAATATAAGGGAGGTGCGACCCGACCGGCCTCGTCCGAGCCGTGGCAACGTACCGCCCACCTAAATCCAGGACAAAGTGGAGCTCCAATCGGAATCGGCACAGGCGGGGACCCTTTAAAGCGGTGATGACAGAGGTAAGATGACGGATGGCAGACGGGTAGGGATGCGATGACATCGAATCCGCCTGACTTAGGGCGGGACAGCACCACGTGCTGTCCTCGGCTGCCTTGGGTAGGGCGGCGATTGCTATCGCCGCCGTTCGAAGCCGAAGGAAGCAAGTCGTCGGGTCTTAGCCAGGATAGTCGCCATTCAGCGTCCGTCCGCGAACGGACGTGATAGCAATCACGTCCCTACCCTTGCTAGCCTACCTTCATCCCAGATTCAGCTGACCGCCTTTGCAGAGGCTCGGATGACCGAAGTCCTTGGCAATAGACATGCGAAGAGGCGGGGGTTGAGATCGGAGTCAGCCGAAAGTTCCGTTAAATCAACCCCGCCTCGCCAAAACTAAACCAGCCTTTGCCCGCTGGATCCGCCTCTGGACGGCCCACCACCACATGGTCCAGCAGTTCGACGCCCACTACCCTCCCCGCGTCGGCGAGTTGCCGCGTTACCGCCCGGTCGGCCGGACTCGGCGTGGGGTCGCCGCTGGGGTGGTTGTGGGCGACGATGGCCGCCGAGGCAGCGTGCTTGAGGGCATGCCGGAAGACCTCACGCGGATGCAGGAGCGAACTCGTGGCGGTGCCCGAGCTGACCTCATGCAGGGCGAGCAGACGATTGCGTCGGTTAAGGCAAAGTACCCAACATTTCTCCACGGCGAGCCCGGCCGCGAAGGGCTCAAGCCGCGCCCAGACCTTGGCCGGAGCGTCGAGCTTCTCGCCAGGATCCTGCGCGCGCTCGCGAATCCGTCGGGCCAGTTCCATCGCGGCCGCGAGCTCCGCCGCCTTCGCCGGCCCGAGCCCATGCACCCGACCGAAGTCGTGGGTGTCCCAAGTGGCCAGCGCGCCCAGCGACCCAGACTCCGCCAGCAAGGCCGCGGCGACCCCCGATGCCGGCGCCCCCTTGGAACCAGCGCCGATGAGCAGCTCGATGAGCTCGGCGTCAAGTAAGGCGCGCGGGCCGAGCCGTACCAGTCGCTCACGCGGACGATCTTGGGAAATCATCCCGCCACGTTGGCGCCGTGCCAGCCACCTTCAAGCGGACCTATCACCCAGCGGTTCCACCCAGGCGGCGGTAGCGCGCGAGGGCTTTGCCGTAAGCTGGCGTGAGCCCCTCGAGGGAGGAGACGTTCAGGCCGAGGTCTTGGAGCAGTCCGTCGCGCAAGCCGTAGATCCAGGCATGCACCTCGACCTTCTGGCCGCGTGCCCACGCATCCTGCATGACGGTGCTATGGCAGACATTGGCCGCTTGTTCGATGGCGTTGAGTTCGCACAGGGTATCCAACTTGGCCGGACCGAGGATGGCTTCGACGGTGAGGGCGTGCTTGTGGTGCACGTCGCGCACGTGGCGTAACCAGTTATCGACGAGGCCCATCTGGCGGCGCTCGAGCGAGGCCTGCACGCCCCCGCAGCCATAGTGACCACAGACGATGACGTGCTCGACCTTGAGGACGTCGACCGCGTATTGCAGCACGGAGAGGCAGTTGAGGTCGGTGTGCACGACGACATTGGCGACGTTGCGGTGCACGAAGAGCTCACCGGGTAGCAGGCCGACAATCTCGTTGGCCGGGACTCGGCTGTCCGAGCAACCAATCCAGAGGTAACGAGGAGACTGCTGCTTGGAAAGCGTTTCGAAGAACGCGGGGTCGCGCTGACGGACGCCCTTGGACCACTCGCGGTTTTTTCCGAACAAGGTTTCGATTGAGGACATCGAAGAGAGTCAGATTGCGGAAAAGTTGGTGCGGGCAAGCGAATACGAGGTGATCAGCCGAAAGCCCGGTCAGGAACCAGCCCGCGGCCGGCTCCCGGACCCGAGACCGCGAATCCCCGCACGTTATTCTGGGCTCGCTCCACCGATGAAGTGAAAAGGGCTGGTTTGTGGTCTTTTTCCGGGCTCATCGACGACCTTCGGTATCTTCCGACGGGCAAAGGTTGAAACTGCGCCGAAGTCATGGTGTATTATGAATGTCATGAAAACTACCCTCCTCGCCCTGCTCGCCGCCACCGTGCTCGCATCGGCCGCCAACCCGCCCGCCAAGGAGGGTCCCACCAAGACGCCGACCCCGAATTCCACCACCGGCACCGTCGTCGTGGACAAACCCAAGGCCTCGACCGACAAGAAGAAATCGACGAAGAAGGTCGCCGCCCCAGTCGAATACGTCGCTCCAGTCTCCCTCGTCGCCGATTCCGTCGACGCCGCCACGCAGATCGCGCTGGAAGCCGCCAAGCTCGCCCAGGCCGAAGCCGCCAAGCTCGCCGCCATCGGCACCGACACGATCGCCTCACCGGCCAGCGCTAAACTCGCCGAAGCTGCGGTCGTCGCCGGCGTCACCGCCGCCAAGGAACTGAAGAAGGCCAAGAAGGAAGTCGATGCGGAGAGCGCCGAAAAGCCCGAGGCAAAGAAGCCCGAGGCCGAGACGGCGAAGCCGGCCGCCAAGCCGACCGCGAAGAAGCCCGCCAAGGAAACTACCGCCCCCTAAGCGGCGGTAGTTATCAAAAAAGCCCCGCCCGTCGGGGCTTTTTTATTTTCCCTACTCTCGCCTGAAACTTCCCCGGCCTTTCGCTGTATCACCCTTGAACCATGAAGTTCTTCACGCTCACCCTCCTCCTGGCCGCCGGTCTCGCCTCGGCCGCAGAGCCCGCCAAGGAAACCCCGGCCGCGCCGGCCCCCAAGCCTTTCTTTGATCCCAACGCGCCGGCCCCGACGGTCGATCCGACGCAGCCCGTACCGGAGCCTTCAATCCCGACACCAGAAAAGAAGCAGACCGTCGTGCCTGATAAGAAGAAGAAAAAGGAGAAGAAGAAGTAAGCTGGCCCAGGGTAGGGACGTGATTGCCATCACGTCCGTGGGCGGACGGAGATTGGTCTACGAAATAGCCTGCCCGGTGAATCGCACGTGCCGCGGCGAACGGCGGCCATGGCAATGGCCGCCCTACCCAAGATGGCCACGTATGGCGGGTGGCGGACATTTCAATTCCTGCCACCCGTAACCCGGGGCCGCCACCTGCCACCTGAAAATGGCACCTGCCTCGTGCTCTCGTGCCCTCGATTCCTGCTCAGTCGACCAGAATCTCGCGCGGGCTGGAGCCGTTCTCCGGACCGACGTAACCCTTGTCATGGAGGGTATCCATGATGCGGGCGGCACGATTATACCCGAGCTTGAGGCGGCGCTGCAGCATCGAGACCGAAGCACGCCGGGTCTCCTTGATAATCGCCCAGCTCTGCGCGACGAGCGGATCATCGCCGTCGTCCCCTTCTTCGCCGTTTTCGTCGCCCTCGGCGCCGGCCTTGATGGCGGCGACCACATCCTGGGCGAAGTCCGGCTTGCCGTTCTTCTCCGCGAGGAACTCGACGATGGCGGCGACTTCCTGCTCGCCGACGAAGGCGCCCTGCACGCGATTGAGCGCGGCGCTGCCCGGCGGGACGAAAAGCATGTCGCCCCGGCCGACGAGGGTCTCCGCGCCGCCGCGGTCGAGGATGGTGCGGGAGTCGATCTGGGAGGAGACTTTGAAGCCGATGCGCGTGGGCAGGTTGGCCTTGATCAGGCCGGTGATGACATCCGTCGACGGACGCTGGGTGGCCAGGACAAGGTGGATCCCCGCGGCGCGGGCCAGCTGGGCGATGCGCGCGACCGAGATCTCGATATCCTGCGGAGCGGCCATCATGAGGTCCGCCATCTCGTCGATGATGCAGACAATGTAAGGTAGCTTCTCGGTCTGGGCGCGGACGCCGTCGTCGACAAGTTCCTCGGCAGCCGCGGCGGCCGCGGCCAGCTCATCCGGGCTGAGCGCCAGCTCCTCCTGCTTGGGCGCGCCGGCGTCTTTGGCGATCTTAGCGTTGAAGCCGGTGATGTTCTTCACGCCGTTCTTGGCGAAAATCTTGTAGCGCTGCGCCATCTCCGCGATCAGCCACTTTAGGGCGGCCGGCACGCGCTTGGCATCCGTCTCGACGGGAATCAGCAGGTGCGGAAGGTTATTGTAGATCTGCAACTCGACGACCTTGGGGTCGACCATGATGAAACGCAGGTCTTGCGGCGTGCAGCGGTAAAGGAGCGAGACGATGATTGCGTTGATGCAGACGGACTTACCCTGGCCGGTGGCACCGGCGATGAGCGCGTGCGGCATCTTGGCCAGATCCTGGATGACGGGTCGGTTCGTGACGCTGTCTACGCCGAGCACCACGGGGAGCTCCATCGCGGACTCCGCCCAGGCTTTAGACTCGATGATCTCGCGCAAGAGCACGTCCTTGCGGTGCTTGTTGGGGATCTCGATACCGACGGTACCCTTGCCCGGGACGGGCGCGAGGATGCGCACGGCCTCGGCTTCGAGATTCATCGCGATATTGTTCGAGAGGTTGGCAATCTTTTCCACGCGCACGCCCGGCGCGGGCTTGATTTCGTAACGCGTGATCGACGGCCCCTGCTGGATCCCGACGTCCACGCCGTTGGCGGGGTCGACCGGCACGCAGTCGACCTTGAACTGCTTGAGGGTCTCAATGAGGTCGGCGGCACGCTTCCGGAAATCCTCGGGCTCGGCCCGCGAGTTGGCCGCCGGCTCATTGAGCATGCGAATCTCGGGGAACACATAGTCGCCGCGCTTCTTGATAACCTGACTGGCGCGGGCCTTCTCAATCTTGTCGGGCTGGACGACGAGCACCTTGCCGGCGTCGGGACCAAGCGGCTCCGGGGTTTTCCGCGGTGGCTTGGCCTCGCGGGCCGGTGTTTCCACCTTGGCCGGCTCCGGCGTGATGGTGACGTTGTCCGGCTCGACGAGGACGGGCCCGGACGTCACCTCGACGAGTTCGGGGGCCGGCTGGGGGGCCTCCTTTGGCGTCGGGACGGGCATCGCCACGCCGACGACTTCCTGCTGCTTGCGACGCAGCTCGGCGGCGGTGTTGGTACGGCTGCGCTGCTGCTCAGCCGCGCTCGCGGCAGCGGCCTTGCGCTCGGCGTTCCAAGCGCCAAAGCCGTCGCGAATCTCGGTAATCCAGGAAGCCAGCGTGGCCTTCGGGTCGTCGGCGAGCGCGCCCAACAGGCAGAAGCCGTAAGGGAACACGAGGATCCAGGTGCCGTAATCGCCCAAGACCGGATGGAAGATCGAGCCATGGAGCATATTGCCCAGCACGCCGCCAGCGCCGCGCGGGTCGAAGGCGACCGAGATGTCCTTGGCCGTGCCGAGCCAGTGCGTGAGAATCGGGGCAAACAAGATGACGCAGAGCGCCATCAGCGTGACCTTGAAGGGCCACAGAGTGTGCGCGCGCTGATTGAGTGCGAACCAGGCCGCAGCGAAGAGGAAGACCGGGATGAGGAAGCCGGCGTAGCCGAACAAGCTGAAAAGGATCACGGCCACAGTGGCGCCGAAAGCGCCGCACGGATTGCTCTCCAGTTTCGCGTCGGAGGCGGCCGGGAGGCCGAAGGTCTTTTCCAGCCACTCAGGGATGAGGTTCTGGTCGGCCGCGGAGTGGAAGAGCATTGCGACGAGCAAGAAGGAGGCGACGAGCGCGAGCACGACAGCCAGGAGAGGACGACTCTCGCTGGCTGGGCGGGCGAGCGTGGCGGACCGTTTACGGGCGGGGGCGGGCATGGTTATTCGCCGAAGAGGGTTCCCTGCGAGGCGGCATCCGCGGCGCTGGGCGGCGAGGTGTCGGCATGCAGATGGCGGGGCGGACGCGTGACGCGGGCCGCAAGGGCGCGCGTGCGCTCCTGCGCGAGGCGTTCGACCATGCCCGCGAGGGCGTGGCGGATCCACTTCGGTGTGAAGGCAGCGGCGGAATAGTCGCACGGACCGTAGCCATGCACGCGGCCAGCTTGGAGGAGCGCGTCATTTTGCGCGAACTCGGCTTCGCTCTCGGGCACGTAGACGGCGAAGGCCTTGCCGCCGTTCTTGCGGAGGAGCGAGAAGACCGGGACGTCACTCGGACCGTCGGCGACGTAGATCATATTCTCGAAGGGCACGCGCCGGTCTTCGGGCTGGACGACCGCGTTGACGTCGATGTCAGCGTTCTTGTTCGAGCCTTTGTTGATCTCGAAAAGGAAACGCGTCTTGATTGTGTTATCGACCATCGCGGCGACTTGGGTGATCTCGGTCGGCAGGTCGAGCGAGAGTTCGTCCTGCTTGGTGAAATGTGGCGGGAGCGGGTGCTCGAGGAATTCGCAGCCGTAGATGCCTTCGCAATGCGCCGCGAGCGCGGTACCGCGGATCATCTCGGCGAGGCCGGTGCTGATGACGTAGTGCTCAAGGACGACCTCGACGTTATGCTTCCGGCCGAGCTCACGGACATGCTCCTTGAGCGCCGGGAAGAACTGCGGGAGGCCCGGGCAGAGCGCGATGTCCGCACCCAGCTCCCGGAGGCGGGCGTTAGTCAGGCCCTTCATGAGGCCGGATTTCACGTAGCTGAGGAGATGATTGAGGTAGACGGAGTCCTTGGGGGTCCGGATGCCTTTGCGGGCGTAAAGGGCCGGCAGCTGGTTCGTTTCCTTCCAGAACTGCTCCTCGTCGACCCCGAACGCCTTGAACAGTGGGGTCTGCATGTAGCCCGGACAGAGGGTCTTGTCGAAATCCCACACACAGGTGAGGACGTGGGTGCCGCGAAGCGCGGGTTCCTTGGGCTGCATATCGGTCGGAAAAGGGATGAAGGTCGGGCTTGCGGAGGGGAGCCCACCGCACTCCATTGAATAACGAACGGACGTCTCCTGTCCAAGCCCGATTAACCCCCCTAAAAGATGTCCGCCCTCCCCCTCCGCCCCGACCTGACCGGCTTCCGCCGCCGCTTGGCGGAGCTCGAAGGCCTGCTGGCCGACCCGGCCACCTTCGCGGATAACCGCCGGGCCGCCGCCCTGGGCGCCGAACTCCGCGTGACCTCCAAGGCCGTCAAGGCCGACGATATCCTGACCGCCCTGGAAAGGGAGCTGGCCGAGTCCCACGCCCTCGCCGCCGAGGCCGACCCCGAGATCCGGGCGATGGCCGCCGAAGAGGTCGTCCGCCTGACGCCGGCCGTCGAGGCGGCCCGCGAACTGCTCATCCGGGCCATCATCCCGCCCGACCCCGACGATTCTCGTAATGCTCTTGTAGAAATACGTGCCGGGACGGGCGGCGAGGAGGCCTCACTGTTCGCCGGCGAACTGCTCCGCGCCTACACCCGCTTCGCCGAGAAGAAAGGCTGGAAGCATGAGCTGATGTCCCTTTCCCATTCCGACCTCGGCGGCATCCGCGACGCGGTCCTGCTCATCGAAGGCGAAGGGGCCACCGCCCTCCTCCGCCACGAGGCCGGCGTCCACCGCGTCCAGCGCGTGCCGGCCACCGAAGCCTCTGGCCGCGTCCACACTTCCGCCGCCACGGTCGCGGTGCTCCCCGAAGCCGAAGAAGCTGAAGTCGTCCTGAAGCCCGAAGATCTCGACATGTCCGTTGCCCGCGCGAGCGGTGCCGGCGGTCAGCACGTCAATAAGACAGAGTCTGCGGTGCAGATCATCCATAAGCCGACGGGGCTCATGGTCTACTGCGCCGATGAGCGCTCCCAGCTACGCAATCGCGTCAAGGCCCTGCGCGTCCTGCGCTCCCGCCTCCTCGATCTGACGCGGGCCAAAGAGCGCGAAGCCCGCGCCGACGCCCGTAAGTCCCAGGTCGGCTCAGGCGATCGCTCCGAACGCATCCGGACCTACAATTTCCCCCAGAACCGCATCACGGACCACCGCATCGACCTGACGGTCCACGGCATCGAGCAAGTACTCGAGGGAAACCTCGACCAGCTGGTGGACGCGCTTTTCGAAGCGGATTTGCGGGCGCGCGCCGAGGCGATCACTCGGCCGTCAGCTTGAACTGGGCGACGTCCGCGCGCACGCGCAGGTCGCCGCTGGCCAGATTGCCGTCGTCAACCCACCCGTCGACCACGCCGAGCGTCCGCTCGAAGGGAGCTCCTCCCTCGGCCGGGGTGAACACGACCGCCGGCCAGCCTTCCGGAGTCTGGGTGACGAAAGTCCATGTGCCCGGGAGCTCGCACTGGGCCAACGCCTCGTTCAGCGCAGCAAGATTGAAGCCCGGCAGGGCGGCCTCGGCGCGGGTGAGGTCGAAATCCTTGGGCCAGGCGCCCTTCTCGGCCTGATAGAAGAGCAGCAAAGTGCGCGCCTTCGCGAAGACAGGGGAGACGGAATAGGCCTTGGTCTGATCGTTGATGAAGAGGGTCGCCACATAGACCAAACCGAGACCTGCTCCGAAGAGCGCCAGCTTGCCTGCGGCCGACCAGGTGGGCTCAGCCAAGGGGCGCAGGATCGGCGAAGTGTTGACGGCGTCGTCGGCGGACATCGATGGGGAGGATGCCCCACCCGGGCCGACCATCAAGCACGGAGGCGTGATCTTTGCTCCTTGGAGGGAAGCCGCTTTCCACCTTGATAGAGGCCATGGACGCGGAACACCTCCAACGCTTCGCCGGCATCGGCCGCCTGTATGGCCGCGCGGGCATGGAACGGCTGGCCCGCTCGTCCTTCCTCGTCGTCGGACTCGGCGGCGTGGGCTCCTGGACAGCGGAAGCCCTCGCGCGCTCCGGCGTAGGCCACCTCGCCCTCGTCGACGGCGACGCCGTCTGCGTCTCGAACACCAACCGCCAGCTCCACGCGGTGGCCGGCAATGAGGGCCGGCCGAAGACCGAGGCCGTCGCTGAGCGCGTCCGCGCGATCCACCCAGGAATCCGCACGACCCTCCACCAGCGCTTCCTGTCGCGCTTCAATCCGCACGAAGTGCTCGCGGAATTCGATGGTGTGGTGATCGACGCGATGGACGCGCTGTCGCCGAAGTGCGGGCTCATCGCCGAGGCGGTGAGCCGTAAGCTGCCCGTGGTCTCGGTCGGCGGGTGCGCCGGGCGCCTTGATGGCACGCGCCTCCAGATCACCGACCTACGCGATTCGCGCGACGATCCGCTGATGATGCTCGTGCGCAAGCGCCTGCGCCAGAACTTCGACTTCCCCCGCGGCAAGACGCCCTTCGGCGTATCGTGCGTCTGGTCCGACGAACCTTTCACGCAGCCGACGGATTGCGAAGGGCTCCCCGGCGGCGAGATTCCCGAAGGCGAAGATCTGCGCCCGAACTGCGAATGGGGCTACGGCACCGCCGCCCACGTGGCCGGCGCTTTTGGCCTCGCCGCCGCTGGCGAAGCACTCCGCCTCTCGCTCCTACGCCCCGAATAGGCGCGCGAAGTTTGCGCAGGTCAGCGCGGCCGACTCCTGAGGCGTGAGGCCCATGGTCCAGGCGAGCTCTTCATTGTTCCGCACGAGGTTCGACGGATGGTTCTGCTCGGTACCTTCCGCGTCGGGCGCAAGCTCGCGCACGCGGAACTCCGGCGACGGGCACAATGCGGGTGCATCGGTCTCGACGAGGATTCGCTCGCGCGGGATGGCCGCGGTGAACTGAATACGCAGGTCGGCCTTGCGCGGAATGAGATGGTGCGCGCTAAAAGAAAAATACGCCCCGAGTTTGGCGAGCTCCGGCACGAGCTCGACCGGGCCGTTCCAGCTATGCAGCAGAAAGCCACGGCGGGGGAGCGCGGTCGCGCGCAGGATATCCATCAGCGGCCCGATGGCCTTGACGCAGTGGATGGTGAGCGCGCGGTCGAGCTCGGCGGCCAGCGCGAGCTGCGTACGAAAGGCTGCCTCTTGGGCGACGGGATCGTGATCCTTCACCCAGCGGTCGAGGCCCATCTCGCCGACGCCGGCCGAAGGATGAGCGAGGAGAAAGGCCCGCAGCGTTTCCGCCCAGCCTTCCGGTGCGGTCAGGACATCCCACGGATGAAGGCCGAAGGACATGCGGTTACGCGGATCGCGCCGGCCGAGGGCCGCCACGTCCTCCCAGTCGGAGGGCGCGCTGCCATTGATCATCGCCAAGCCCACGCCGTCCGCCCGGGCCTGCCCGACCGCGGCGTAAGGCACCTCGGCAAACTGATAATGACAATGCGCGTCGCGGAGTTCCATCAGGCGACTCGCATCCTGCCCGTGCGGGTCGCCGCCTCAACGACGAACCACCTTGCCCTGCCGCCCCGCCCTGCCCTATCTCCGTGGCAGGATGAAGACGCCGCCCTTGCCCGCCGAAGCGCTGATGACCGTCACCGGCCTGCCCTACCCGCTCCAAGCGAAGGGTAAGGTCCGTGAAGTCTTCGACCTCGGCACGCATTACCTGATCGTGGCGACGGACCGTCTCTCCGCCTTCGACGTCGTGATGCCCAACGGCGTCCCCGGCAAAGGTATCCTCCTCACGCAGATTAGCCTCTGGTGGTTCGACCCGGCTCGCCTCGTCTTCCCGACGCACCTGGTGCCCGACCACGCCAACGCGCTGGCCAAGGCCCTGCATGGCCACGAAGACCTGATCCCGCGCTCGATGCTCGTGCGCAAGCTCAAGCCCCTCCCGGTCGAAGCAGTCGTCCGCGGTTACCTCGCCGGCAGCGGCTTCAAAGAATACCAGAAGACCGGCGGCATCCTGGACCACCCGTTGCCCGAAGGCTTGCTCGACGGCTCGAAGCTGCCGCAGCCGATCTTTACCCCTTCCACCAAGGCCGCCGAAGGCCATGACGAGGCCATCACGCGCGCTCGTTGCGGCGAAGTGCTTGGCGAGAAAGTCTTCCGCACCATTCAGGAAACCTCGCTTGCGCTCTACCGCATGGGCGCCGAACGCGCCGCCAAGGCCGGCGTCATTCTGGCGGATACGAAGTTCGAATTCGGCAGCGCCCCCGACGGTTCGCTGGTGCTCATCGACGAAGTCCTGACGCCCGACTCTTCCCGCTACTGGCCCGCCACCACTTGGCAGCCTGGCCGTGCGCAGCCCTCTTACGATAAGCAGTTCGTCCGCGATTGGCTCGAGACCCAGCCGTGGAATAAGACCGCACCAGGCCCAACCTTACCGGCCGAGGTGGTGCAGAAGACGCAGGCGCTCTACGCGGAGTGCCTCGAACGCCTGACTTCGTAAGATAATCACGAGGACCAGAGGGCTGAGGTAGGGCGGCGATTGCCATCGCCGCCGTTCGCCACGGCATGTGCCGATCGCCGGGCACCTCAACAGACCCGTCGACGTCCGTCCGCCCACGGACGTGATGGCAATCACGTCCCTACCCGAGGAGGGAACCGCGATGGACAGGTGGGGTCGGACGGCTTAGACCATCTCCATGAAGCCGACCCCGCTCCTCGCCCTCTTGCTTGCTTCCGTCGCGTTCGCCGCGCCGGAACCGAAGTTCCGCCTACAGGAGATCGACAAGGTCGAGATCGGCTACGGCCTCGCCATCGCCGACGTTGATGGCGACGGTAAGCCCGACATCGTCCTAGCCGACAAGTCCACAGTGCAGTGGTATCAAAACCCCACTTGGAAAAAGCACGTCATCGCTACGAATCTCACGAAGGAAGATAACGTCTGCGTCGCGGCGCAGGATCTTGACGGCGACGGCAAGGCCGAGATCGCCATCGGTGCGGGCTGGAACCCGAGCGACACGGTGAAGAGCGGCGCGGTCTTTTATCTCATCCCGCCCGCCGACCGTACCCAGAAGTGGGAAGCGGTGAAGCTCCACCACGAACCGACCGTCCACCGCATGCAGTGGGTGGAAGTCGCCACCAGCCGCTGGGACCTCGTCGTGCAGCCCCTCCATGGCCTTGGCAACAAGGCCGGCGTCGGCGCTGGCGCCAAGCTCCTCGCCTACCGCAAGCCGGCCAACCCGAAGGACGAGTGGAAGACCGAGCTCATCAACGACGCCGGCCACATCACGCACAATCTCGACCCGGTGCGCTGGCAGAGACATATCGGGCAGCAGATCCTGGCTGGCTCTAAAGAAGGCATCTGGCTTAATGCCTACGCCGACGGCGCTTGGCAAAAAACCCTGCTAACCACCGAGCCCATCGGCGAACTCCGTGGCGGCCGCCTGCCTTCGGGTAACTTCATCGCAACGGTCGAGCCTTTCCACGGCACGAAGTCGGCCATCTATACCCGTGACGGCACCGGCGCCTGGCAGCGCAATCAGGTCCTCGATGGCTTCAAGGATGGCCATGCGGTCGCCTGCGCTGACTTCCTCGGTACTGGCTCCGACCAAGTCATGGTCGGCTGGCGCGGCGTCGACCCCGGCGTCCGTCTGCTCACCCCGCTCGACGACGCCGGTAAGGCTTGGCGCACGAGCGTGATCTCGACCAAGGAGATCTCCGTCGAAGACTTCAAGGCCGCCGACCTCGATGGCGACGGCAAGCCCGACCTCATTGTCGCCGGCCGCCAGACCAAGAACCTCATGATCTTCTGGAACGCCCGCTAAGGCGTCCCGGATAGGCATGAAAAAGCCCTCGTGAGAGGGCTTTTTGCTTTCAGGAAATAGTCCGACTAGGATTTGAACCAAGGCCAGGCCTAACCCCGCGCAACACCGGGCTAAGCGATTGGGTCAACTCCCCGAGGGGATTACTTCAATAATGCCTCCATCCAAAGTTCTAAAACCTCCACCACATCGCCGCCATCGCCGCCGAACGCCACCACCACCAAATACAACAACACTAACGCCAACACGGCTAAAAACGCCAACACGGCTAAAAACGCCAATAGCACTTTTGATAGGGCATTCATAAGACCGCCATTGAACGCCCGAGGCCGACCGACCGCAACACCGCTTACCCGCCTGTCCGCGCCTTGCGGAGTTTGTTCGCGTAGAGGGAGCAACCAAGACCGACCAAGATTAAGGCCAGGCCTCCTGCGCGCCAATACCCCGGGAAGACGCCGAGCAGTCTGTTATTTTCCAACTCCATGATGTCTCGCAGGATGGCTACATAAGTGCCATCAACGGCCTCCTCGGGGCGGAGTGTGTTCAAGCGATCTACGAGTTTTGCCCGCCTCATAATCTCGTAGATCGCGGGCAAGATTACAAACCCCGCACCTATCACAAAGCCCGCCCAAGATGACTTGCGGAGGAGCGTCTCGGCCTTGCCGGGGTTGGGGTCGTTCATTGGGATAGTATGCCCGGCCGATCGAGTGGCACAACCACGATAGACGGCTACTCAGCTTAGGCCAGGCGTTGCACAAGCCGTGGCCAATAGGGTCAACTACCCGAGGGGTTTACTTCAACTCCTCCAATTTGCGCCAATCCACTTAAAAGGTAACTCGAACAGCCAAAAAATAAATAACCACCACAAATACGCAAACGCACACAACGCGATAGAAAAGCCTAGAGCACAACCACCAACCCACTTCAACCAGTGTGAACTCTTTTCTTTCTGAGGGAGAGGGGGGTCGTTTTTGCTCTCTGCCTCGGGGTCGCTCATTGGGACAGTATGCCCGCTCGACCGCGTGGCGCAACCACGACTCTTTTCGTTTATTGGGTTTCAGGAAATAGTCCGACTAGGATTTGAACCTAGACAAGGAGAATCAGAATCTCCTGTGCTACCATTACACCATCGGACTGTCCTGAGTCGTCTGACGATGGGACTCCTCGGCCGTTCGTCAAAAAGAAAGGAGAGGCGAAAAATGGCGGAAAAAGCCGATTCCCGCTTCGGGTGGCAGGTGGCGGCCCCAGGTGGCGGGTGGCGGGCGAATCACGGCACGCGAAGGGAAACCCATCCTGCCAACTGAACCCCGGGGCCGCCACCTGCCACCCGGAACGAAGAGTCTCGCTTACTTCACTTGTCCCGGCGCCCTCGCCACGACCGCCTTCATTCGGCGTAAAATCTCGCGGAGCCGTTCGCGCGGACAACCGAAATTGAGGCGCACGTGACCGGGTCCGCCAAAATCGGCGCCGTTGCCGAAACCGATGCCGCCCTTTTCGAACTCGGCGTGCGCATCCTCGAAGCCGAGCGCAGTGATATCGAACCACACGAGGAAGCTGGCCTGCGGGCGCTGACGGAGTACGACGCCGGGCATGGACTTGAGTTCCTGTTCAATCAGGTCGAGGTTACCGCGGAGATATTCCACGCACTCGAGACGCCACGGCTCACCGTGGTCGAACGCGGCTTGGGTGGCGGCGAGGCCGAAAACATTCTGATCGAGCGATAGGCCCTGGATGATTCGGCGGAAGCGCGTGCGCAGGCCGGCGTCGGAGATAATCGCGAAGCCGCAGGTCAAGCCGGCGATATTGAAGGTCTTGCTCGCGGCCATGAGCGTGACGGTGCGGGCGGCGAGGTCCTCGCCCATTGCAGCGAAGATGGTGTGCTGCGCGGCGGGGTCCAGCACGAGGTCGCAGTGAATCTCGTCGGAGCAGACGGTGAGCTCATACTTGCGCACAAGCGCGGCGAGGCGGTCGAGCTCCCCGCGATCGAAGACGCGGGCGAGCGGGTTGTAAGGATTGCAGAGCAGGAGCACCTTGGCGTGCGGCTGCGCGCAGGCAGCCTCGAGCTTGGCCCAGTCGAACGTCCAGCGACCGTCGACAAACACCATCTCGAGTTTCAACGGATTGCGCTCGGACAGGACCGGCGCGCTCATGAACGGCGGGTAGACGGGGACGGTCGTGACGACGGATTCGCCGGGCTTGCTGGCGCAGCGGATAGCGGCATGGATGCCGGGTACGAGCGAGCACATGAACGTGATCCACTCAGGCTTGATCTCCCAGCCATGACGGCGGCGGAGATGGTTGACGATGGAAGCGAGGACGGCATCGCGCTGCGCGGGGTAACCGTACACGCCATGCGCGGCACGAGCCTGGACGGCTTCGACGACGGCGGGCGGCGCCGTAAAGTCCATGTCCGCGATCCAACAAGGGATGATATCCTTGTCGGCATACCTGTGCCACTTGGTGCTGTCGGTCCCGGAGCGTTCCGGACAGCTGTCAAAATTGAAAGCCATAGTCTGAGGTAAACCTTGGATTGAACCTCACGACGGGCAAACGCAATCTGCCGCCGTCTTATGACTCGCTGGCTGACCGACCTTGACCGTGGGTTTTTCGATCTGGTCTTTCCCCGGGATTGCGCGGTCACGCAGGAGCCGATGGACGAGGAGGCCCGGCGGCATCTCTCCCCTGCCGGCGCAGCCCGGCTCCTCCGGATTCACGACCCCCGCTGCCTGAGCTGTGGCCACCCTTTTGAAGGCCTCCTTGAAGGCGACCGGGCCTGCCCCCACTGCCTCGACCTGCACCCCGCCTTTGGTCGTGCAGTCTGCGCCTTCCGCGCCCGCGGTCCCGCCCGCTGGATTATCCACCGCATTAAATACGGACGTTGCCCCTTCCTCGCCGACGACCTGGCCGCCGCCGCCGTCGAAGACGAGGTGTTCCGTCGCCACCTTGCGGGGTCGGTCTTGGTTCCGGTACCGCTCCACGCCTCCCGTCGCCGCGACCGCGGGTATAATCAGGCCGAACGGATCGCCGGGCGACTGGCCTCGCTGGTCGCCGGGTGCCGCGCCGATCCGCTCCTGCGTAAGCAGCACGAGACCCCCTCGCAGACCAAACTCGGTCGCCAAGAACGCCGCCGCAATGTCGCTGGCGCATTCATCATCGCCGAAGGGAGGCCCGTCGACCCCGCGACGCGCTATGTCGTCATCGATGATGTGCTGACCACCGGGGCGACCTTGCATGCCTGCGCGCTCACGTTACGAAAAGCCGGCGCGATATTGGTGGATGCGGCGGCGCTGGCGCATGGGTGAATAGAACCAGCTCCGGGTGGCAGGTGGCAGCCCCGGGGCCCGGGTGGCAGGATAGATTTAACTCAAGGGGAGACCGGAAACCGGGAAGGATGCTGCGGGCATAATTAATGGCCCCAGCCAATCATCCGGTCTCCGGTTTCCCTTTGAGTGTCTTGCTTGTCCCGCCACCTGCCACCCGGGGCCGCCACCCGCCACCTGAAACTTTTCGTGAGCCTCTAGTTTCCGAGCGCTGCATCCAACTCCACCTCGCTGAATCCCATCTTCTTCACCACAAACTCCCTCATATCCAGCGCGAGCGGCGCGGTAAAAGTCCGCGTGATGCGCGGCGGGAAACGAAACTCGAGCTTAGCGGCATGCAGCGCTTGACGTCCCATCTCGAGCGCGGCGCCGAGACGCGGCGTCCAGCCATGCGCGACGAATTCCATGTAGAGCGAATCGTCGCCGCCGTAGAGCTTATCGCCGATGACGGGATACCCGAGCCAGAAGGCATGTGCACGGATCTGGTGCTTGCGGCCGGTGTGCGGCTGCACGCGCGCGAGGGTATAGCCATGTCGCACGAGCACGGGCTCAAAGAACGTCGCGGCGGGCAGCGTGCCCGGGCCTTCGCGCACGGCGGTCTTCACGACGACCTGGCTGGTCTCATCGGGCCCGAGCGGCTGGTCGACCATGACGGGCTGCTTGAGCTCGCCCTTGAGCAAAGCGTAGTAGGTTTTGATCACCATGCGGCGCTCCATCGCGGTCTGGGCGGCGGAGGCGGCATCGTAATGCTTGGCGATGAGGATCACGCCGCTGGTCTCGCGATCGAGCCGGCTGACGAGGTGCGAGACGTCCATCTGCTTCCATTCTTTGACCGCGCCAACGAGCGAGGACCACGGGCCGTCCTTTGAAGGGTGGCAGACGAGCCAACCCGGCTTATCGAAGACCATATAATCGTCGTCTTCCTGGATCAGCCACTTCGGCAACTCGGCGGGATCGACCTTGGGCGTGGTGCTACTCGGTGGGACGAAGGAATAGTCGGTCATCGCGCAGAAGGCAGGCGATCCTGCCAGGCATCGGGGAGTCCGTGGCCGCGCAGGCGCGCGAGGACTTCACCGACGAGGTAAAGTGACCCGAGCACGACAACGGTCTCACCTTCGGCGACGCACGTGGCCACCGACGGGAAGAGTTCGGCCACCGTGGCACGGCGGACGTCGCCACGGAAATCCGCCGGCACGAGCGCAGCAAGTTCCTCGACGGAGCACGCCCGTTCGTTGTCGGGCCGGACGAGTACGAGTCGACCGGCGGCCTTCGCAGCGGCGGCCACCAGCGGACGGGCACGGTCGACACCGAGCGCGCCGACGATGACGGTCGGAGCGCTCAGCGCGGCGAGCAGAGGGGCGACGGCGCGGATGCCTTCTTCATTGTGCGAGCCGTCGACGATGAGTCGGCGTCCGTCGATGAGGCGGAATTCCTGCCAGCGGCCAGCCCACTCGACGGCGCGGAGCGCGGTGCGCGCCTTGGCGTCGTCAATCGGCAGACGAGCCGCGAGTTCGCAGGCGAGCAGGGCTGCACCGGCATTGCGGCACTGGTGCGCACCGACGAGGTTGGTCTCAGGTAGGCCGGACGCAAAACGATCACGGACGAAATGGAGCGGCGCACCGACTTCACGGGCGCGGGCGACGATGACCGCTTCGGCTTCGAGCGGAATGTCACCCACGACACAGGGTACACCGGGCTTAATAATACCCGCCTTCTCCGCGGCGATGGCGGCAAGCGTCGGGCCGAGGTATTCCTGGTGATCGAGGCCGATGGACGTGATCACGCAGACTTCGGGGGCGCAGACGTTGGTGGCGTCGAGTCGGCCGCCGAGGCCAGTCTCGAGAATCGCGACGTCGACCTTACGCTCAGCGAATTCCAGCAGCGCCGCGGCGGAGATGAGCTCGAAGAACGTCGGTGCGTTTTCCGAATCCTCAGCGCGGATGGCTTCGTAATGCGGGCGCAGGCGTTCGGCGAGGGCCACGACTGCGGTGTCGCTCAGCGGGGCGCGGTCGACTTGGATCCGTTCACCGATGGCAACGAGGTGCGGGCTTGTATACAGACCTGTGCGGCGGCCTTGAGCGCGCTGGATCGCTTCGATCATCGCGGAGGTCGAGCCTTTGCCGTTGGTACCAGCGATATGGAAACACGGCTGGGCGTGCTCGGGGTTGCCGATGCGCGCGGAGAGCAGGCGCATACGGTCCACGCCAAGGCGCGAACCGAGGTTACGTAGTCCCGTCAGCCAGCGGAGCGTCTCGGCGGGAGTCATCTCCGCAGGGTCGCGCTCAGGCGCGGCTCTTCACGGCCTTCACCTTCACCTTACGGTGGGCGAGGGCGCGGAGGAGGCTGGCGAGCTTCGACTTCATCTCCTTACGGTGGATGATCATGTCGATGAGGCCGCGCTTCAGGAGGAACTCCGAGGTCTGGAATCCTTCGGGCAGGTCTTGGTTGGTCGTCTCCTTGATCACGCGGGCGCCGGCGAAGCCGATGAGCGCACCGGGCTCGGCGACGATGACGTCACCGAGGGTCGCGTAGCTGGCCATGACGCCGGCCATGGTGGGATGCGTGAGGACGGCGATATAAGGCAGGCCGGCCGCGCGGAGCTTCGCGAGGGCGGCGCTGGTCTTGGCCATCTGCATCAGGGAAAGGATGCCTTCCTGCATGCGGGCGCCGCCAGAGGCGCAGACGACGACGCAGGGGCACTTCAGCTTGATCGCGCGCTCGATGGCGCGGGTGACCTTCTCGCCGGCGACGGAGCCCATCGAGGCGCCCATGAACGAGAAGTCCATGATCGCGAGCGAGACTGGGAGGCCGTCCATCAGGCCGTGGCCGCAGACGACCGAGTCGCGGAGGCCGGACTTTTTCTGGTGCTGGGCGAGGCGCTCGGGGTAGGAACCACCGGCGGTGAATTTGAGGGGGTCCTTGGAGACCAGCTTACTGTCGGTCTCCTTCCAGGAGCCGTCGTCAATCAGGAGGGCGATGCGGCGCTTGGTGGACAGACGCTCGTGGTAGCCGCTAACCGGAAAGACGTTCCAATTGGCCTCCAGGTCCTTGGTGTAGACCATCTCGCCCGACTGGGGGCACTTGGTCCAGAGACCCGCCGGGATATCCTTCTTCTTCGGAGTCGGGGTGTGCGTGCGCTTGCGGAAGACGGCCATGGTGAATGCCCGAAGATTGAAGCGTTATCCGCGAAAGCGGAAGGGTAAACCTACCCTGAAACCCGGGAAAACAGATGGAAATCAGCGTTTAGCCCAATGACTCCGGCTTAGCGCGGGCCGCGGTCGGTGCCGGCGAGACGCTCGAGGAGTTTCTCGTAGGCGTTCACGGCGCGCTCGGCCATCACGAGCTCGAAGTTCTCGTTCGGGGCGTGCAGATGCGACTCGGGCGTGAACAGGCCGATCATGACAGAATCGAGGCCGGTCTCGCGACGGATGTCTCCGATGATGGGCACGCTGCCTCCTTCGCGGAGATAAAGGGGCCGCTTACCGAAGGCTTCGCCGATGGCCTTGTCGGCCTCGCGGAAGGCCTTGGCCAAGACAGGATTCTGGCCGGCCGGGGTGTTCGGGCGATCGGGCGGGCAGACGAAATAGGCCGCATTGCCCTGCATCTCGATGAGGTCCACACGCACGCCTTTGGGAGCACGGGCATGGAGGGCCGCGGCAACCTTGCGATGCACGTCGACCGGATCCTGGCCCGGGACGAGGCGGCAGGTAATCTTGGCGAAGACCTTCGAGGGGATGACGGTCTTGGAGCCCTTGCCCTGGTAGCCGCCACCGATGCCGTTGAACTCCAGCGTCGGCGCAAAGCGCACGGCTTCGAGGCCATCGAGGCCGGGTGCGGGATGGAGTTCGTCGACGCCGAGGGCGCGGCGATAACCATCTTCGCTGAGCGGCAGCTTGCGCAGTTCTTCGCGCTCCCAGCGGGTTGGCTGTTCGACGCCATCGTAGAAACCCTCGACCGTCACGGCGTTATCAGCGTCATGCAGCGAGGCGCAGAGTTCAGCCAAGGCCTGAATGGGATTATAAACCGCGCCGCCGTGGAGGCCGGAATGCAGGTCAGACTTCGGCCCGGTCAGGCCGACTTCGAGGCCGACGATGCCACGCAGAGCCGTCGTGATGACAATCTGGTCAGACGACGGCGAGGCGGTGTCGGAAAGGATGACGCAATCGGCTTCAGCGAGTTCGGCCTTATGGTTGTGCAGAAACTCCGGGAAGCTCGGGGAGCCAATCTCTTCTTCGCCTTCAATCAGGAAGGTGATGCGCAGAGGCAGGTTCGGGCAGCGCTTGAGTAGGCGGGCCAGGGCGACGACCGCCACCAGGTGCGGGCCCTTGTTGTCGGCGGTACCACGGCCCCAGATCTTACCATCACGCACGACGGGTTCGAAGGCCGGGGAAGTCCAAAGATTCAGCGGGTCGGCCGGCTGCACGTCGTAGTGTCCGTAGAGGACGATGTGCGGCCATTCCTTCGGGCCGCGGCGACGGCCGAGCACGATTGGGTGGAGAGGTGTCGGGATGACTTCGACCTCGAGGCCGGCTTGCTTGAGCAGTCCGCAGATGTGTTCACGCGCGCCATCCATGCCTGCCTTGAAGGACGGGTCGGTGGACACGCTCGGGTGCTTCACGTAATCGATTAATTCGCGGACGAGATCCATGAAGGAAGTAAGGAGAGAAAGGCGGACGATGCAAACATCAGGTGGCGGGTGGCAGCCCCGGGTGGCGGGTGG
>CAMBGQ010000032.1 GCA_945866215.1 Opitutus sp. GAS368
CCCTGCCCGCATTAACCCTACAATTCCCCTTGCCAACGCCCCCTCACTCCGTTTGCTCCGACCTTCCGACAGCCATGAAGGCCACATTTATCACCTCCGGTCGCCAATTCACCGTCACCCCGGGCGACATCCTCATCGTCAACCAGTACCCTGGTAAGAACGAGGGCGATGTCCTCACCTTCGACCAAGTCCTCCTCGTGGGCGAAGGCGCGGACGCCAAAATCGGCACCCCGACCGTCGCCGGCGCGAAGGTCACCGCCAAGATTCTTGAAAACAAGCGCGGCGACAAGATCGACATCTTCAAGCACCGCCGTCGTAAGGGTTACTACCGCCGTCGCGGCCACCGCCAAGAGCTGTCGGTGATCAAGGTCGAGTCCATTTCTGCTTAACCCTTAACGTTCTCCCACCATGGCAACCAAGAAAGGCGGCGGCACTTCCTCCAACGGCCGCGATTCCACCTCCAAGCGCCTCGGCGTGAAGCTTTACGGCGGCGAATTCGCCACCGCCGGTTCGATCATCATCCGCCAGCGCGGTACCCGCATGAATGCCGGCCGCAACGTCGGTATGGGCCGCGACCACACCCTCTTCGCTAAGGCCGATGGCCTCGTCAAGTGGGACGCCGAGCACCGTAAGGTTGAGATCGTTCCGACGACCTCCTCCGCTTGCTCGATTAAGTAAGCTGCTTCGCCAGCCTCCCAAGAAGCCGACCTGCTGGTCGGCTTCTTTGTTTTACGGACCACCCGCCAACGCTCCCCTCCCCCGGGAGTGGCCCAGGTCTGACGTCGGCCTTTGGGCCAGCGCCTAGCCGGCTCGGCAGCGGATGATTTCCAGCGTAGACTGGAAAAGCGATCGGGTGGAATCGTCGTACACGCGGTCGTGGACGACGTAATCACAGACGCGCTCCATGGCCTGAGGATACGTTCCGCATGCGCGTAGTTCGACTACGAGCAATTGAAGTTTTTCCAGGGACATGAGCGTGACGTCGACTTCGGTTTCCTCGCGGAAACCGTATTCCGGATCTTCATCCATCTCCCGGCGAAGGGTGATGATTGGGGTGAGGTGCATTGGGGTGCTCCTTCAGGGTAAGCCCCCGCCCAGCTAAGCAAAGCCCCGCGATGTTAAGATTCGCCACCCTACCCGTGCCAACGAGGTGACGGCCTCAGGCATCCACCGCGGTCTGGGCGGAACGCCAGAACTTCCAGCCCAACACCAACGAGACGAGGACAAGTCCGGTCGCTAAGGCAATCCAGATGCCCGAGGCGCCCAGGCCCCAATAACCGACCGGAATGCCGAAGAGCCGGAAGCCAGCCGGGAACGCCAAGGCGAGAGCTAACGGGAGGCAGAACAACCAGTAGACAATGAAGACACTCCAGGAGGCCCACGCAGCCCGATTAACCGACCGGAGCAGGTAGGCCGCCACGACCTGTACACCGTCGAAGGGCGCCCACACGGCGGCGAAGATGAGTAAGGTGGAAGCGAGGGCGGCGGTCTCGGTGCCGGCGACGCCATAGGTGGCCATGAGCAACGGACGCAGGAGAATCATGCCGAGGCCATAGACTGCCATGATGAAGCCGCCCATGATCAAGGCACCGAGTCCAATGGCCTGTACCTTGCGCGGGTCCTTGGCGCCATAAGCTTCGCCCACGCGGATACCCGCGGCGATGCCGAGGCCGAGCGGCAACATGAACGCGGCCGAAGCGGTGCTGATGGCGACTTGGTGCGCCGCCTGCGCGGTGGCGTTGATCCAACCCGCCATGACGGGGACGACGGCGAAGATACCGACTTCACTGAGACTATGCAGCCCCGCCGGCCAGCCGGTCTTCATGAGGCGCTGGAATACGGCCAGCTGCAGGCCGTCCGCCCAGCGCACTTCACCTCGACCCGGCGTATACCATAGGCCGATGAGCATCACGAGGCGGGCGACGAGCGTGGCCCAGCCGGCGCCAGCAAGTCCCATCGCGGGGAAGCCCCAGTTACCGAACATCCACAACCAGTTGAAGAAGATGTTGGCGAGGATGCCGAGACTCAGCCACGCAAGCGAGATCCATGGCTGGTGCTGCGAATCGCGATGGCCGCGCAAGGCATGGAAGACCAGTCCGGGCACCATGGCCCACGACATGAGGATGAAAAACTCTTGGGCCTCGGCGGATACGGCGGGCGACGAGCCAAGCAGCGGGATAAACTGGGCGGCCCAATGCGAAACGATTGCGGCGACGACGCTGATAGCGACGGCCAGCACCATGCCGTGCCGCAAGATGGCCGGCGACGATTCCTCGACGCCGGCTCCGTTATCCTGCGACTGATACACAGCGATGGCCCCGACGACCCCGATGCCAAAGACATAAGGGATATAATTGAGATTCGAAGCCAAGGCCGACGCCGCCAGCGCGGTCTCACCGAGGTGGCCAGCCATAGCGACGTCGACGACGAACATGAGTCCGTAGCCAAGCATCCCCAGCATGATCGGAATCGCCAGCTTGAGCGTGGGGCCGATTTCGGCGCGGATGGTCGGCGTATTATCCAAGCCCCCAAGAGGAAAGGATTACCTCTCCGTTGCGAGTCAGTTCTTGGGAATACGGTTCAAGGTATAATACGCATCCGCATGGTCCAGCACTTCGCCGCCAGCCGAACGGAGTCCGTCGGCCTGCAGCTCATGGATGTAAAGTTCACGGCGGCCGTCGACCTTGAGGTGGACGCTGAGCCCGTCCGAGGCAACCTTGGCGGAGATGATGCCGTTCGGGGCGGCCTGGATCTCGTCGCTGCCATAAGCGCTCGAATAGAAGAGCGTATAGTTTTTCATGCGGTAGGACGCGATGTCCCTGGCGCGGGCGACATCGACCGGCTTAGTGAAGGTGAGCTCGAAGCCATCCGGCTTGGCCTTCATCTCCTTGATGGCGAAGGGCAAGGTGCCGTTGTAACGTAACCGTTGCAGGCCGTAGGCCTTGGTGCCCAGCGACGACCAGCCTCGGCTGGTCATGCCGACCATGAGCGAGCCGTCCGGGGCGAAACTGAGACGCACAATGCCGGAGGCGAAGCCGCCGACGAACGGGAAGCAGGCACCCTGGTACTCGCCTTCGACCTTCTCCATGAAGACGCGGCTGATCTTAGCGTCGGTGAACTCGGCCACGAACATCTGCCCGTCAAACGGCCCGAACTTACCGCCGGCATCGCACGAGGCGAGGTCGGTACCGCTGCGGCCCACTTTGTTATAAGGCATCCACACTGCGGGCGGGCGCATCTCGGGCAAAGCCTTGAGCGCTTCGGGATACGGACGCTTCTCGGGAATCTTGGCGGATAGCTTGAGCGGCGACTCGGGAAGGTTCTCGGAGGCGATACCTTCGGGGTTCAGGAAGAACGCGCCTTTACGCAGGTGGTAGATCGGCGTGGTCGGAATCCAGGTACCCTGCTGGTCGACGCAGAACATGTCGCCGGCGAGATTGGTGCCGAGGCCGCAAGGCGAACGCATACCGGCCGCCATGGGGATGAATTTTCCGTCCTGACCGAGGACGCCACCCCAACCGCGCCACGGGGCCTTGTTGTCGGCGTGGTCGCCCATGTCGACGTTGAGCGTGACCCAGAGCTGTCCCAAGCCGTCGCGCTTGGGCCCGTAAGCATAACCGTGATAGGCGCCAGAGACATTCCAACCCGCACCGGCGGTGAGATACTCGTCAGCGACGCCGTCGGCGTTGGTATCGCGCAGACGCGTAGTCTCGGTGCGCTGGGTGACGAGCAGGTCCTTACCGTCGCGCAGCAGGCCGAGCGGCTCATGCAGACCAGAGGCGAAGAGCTTGTAGTCGACTTTATCGGGCTTGGGATCGAGGACGCCATCGAGCACCCAGACCTCACCCTTGCGAATCGAGAGGGCGAGTTTACCGTCGGCGGTCCAGTCCATGCCACTGACCTCAAGCGCGAGGCCGTCACCGGGCTTCCAATCCTTGGCGCGCGTATCGGCAGCGGTGCTCGCCGTGAGGATGTCGGCGATGTCATAGGACGCCGCGGAAAGCGAAGCGGCGGCGAGGAAGACTGCGACGGTGGCTTTCATTTCCAGAGATAGGTGAAGACGCGACGGCCTTGCGCGGAGGATTCCTTCATGTCGACGATCATCCCCGCAGGATGCGTGATCGTCGGGATGAAGTCAGGCGTGGGGGCCCAGGTGATGGTGCGGCGAAGTCCGCCCTCGATACCTTCGTAAGTCTCTTCGACCTTCACGCCGCCCTGTTCGTTCAGGAACGTGGGGTTACCCTTCGCATCGAGACGGTAGCCGAGGAATCGGCCGGAGGGCTTAGGCCAAGCGACGACTTGTTCGCCGATGGGTTTCTCAAACGTCGGGAAGCGCGAAAACCAGGTGAGGTAGGCGTCGAAGAAACGGCCCTTCCACGCGAGGCCGGGGCCGCCCTTGTCGCCGTCGTAGGCGAGGTGTACGCCAGACGGGAAGCCTACGAGGATCGCGTGGACGCCCACGCCATCAGTAAAGGCACGTTGCACGACGGGACGGTCCTTGGGCACGATCTCAAACTCGCCGTTACGATTCTGGGGGAAACCCTCGGGCTCCCCGTTCGCGCTCTCGGCAAACTTATAGATCGCGGCGATCTGCTTGTCGGTGTCCCCGCCGAGGATTTCCTGATTAAAGGATTTTCCGCCTGGCCAGAAGGACGGCATCAGCGTGCCCGGTCGATAACCAGCGGGATTGATGAGGTACTCGCGCAACCAGCTTTCTTGCAGGCGTGCGGCGATGTTGCTGAGGTCGGGCCCTTGGACGCCGAGCGATGGGCGATCGCCCCAGCGATGGCAGGTGATGCAACCCGCCCCGCCCTGCGTACCGAGCAGCTTACGGCCAGCAGTGTCGTCGCCGCCTTCGAACTTCAAGGGCGGCCGCGCGTCAGCGACGCCGAGGAGCTTGGCCAGATCTGCGACGGACGCGCCATACTGGGGCATCTTGGTCTTGAGGTAGGGACGGACGCGGGTCGGGTCTCCGCTATAATGGCTCGTGAAAAGTTCGGCTCCCTTAGTCGGGACGGGCGGGGCGAGCACCTTGGCGAGCCATTCAGGGCGGAGCTTGCCGCCGATGCCGGTGAGGGGCGGCGGGTAGCGACCGGTGTCGCCGAGATTGTGATCGCCCTGGAAATAAGGCTTACGCGCGGCATCAGGGCCTCCCTTGCCGTCGCGCTCATGACAAGCGACGCAGTTGAGCGCGTGGAGCGTGAGATCAGCGGCGAGCTTGGGCGAAGCGACCTCGTCCTTCTTTGCGAGGTAGAGCTTCAGTGAGGCACGCTGCGCATCGGATAGCGCGTAGCGCGGGCCCTTGGCATGGTCAGCCTTAAGACAGCCCCCTTCGTTCTGCTTCAAGGCGACAGGCTTCGCTGCGGCATCCTTGGGGAGGTCGTGACAGGCGGCACACTGGCCGGCGATGACCGCCTTGCGGCCAGCAATCGCGAGATCCCCGGTGGCGACAAGCGACACCACCGGCTTATCCACACGTCCGTCGCTTCCTTGGAATTCCAAGAGGTAGCCAGCGATGTCGGTGGCGTCCTGCTTCTCCATCGCCGTCTTGGGCATACGTCCATCGGTCCGGACTTTAAGTGGATCGAGGATGAACGCGCCGAGGCTTTCGAGGCTGTACTTGGCGTTGAGGTCGCCGAAGGCGACACTGCGGTGCGTGAACTCCGAGGCCTTGGGCAATCCTTCGGGCGGGACGAAGCCCTGGCCGGGAGCGTGGCAGGCGACACAGCCGAGCGTGTTAAACAGTTCGCCACCGCGGGCACCGTTGACGTGCATGATTTTGGCCGGCCCCTTGGCGGCAGCCTGGGGCCTGAGCGAGGCGAGGTAATGCTCGATTGCGACGAGGGTCTTGTCATCAGCCTTGGCCAGGACCTGCGGCATGACCGTGCCAGGATGGACCGCCGCCGGATCAGCAATGAACTTGCGGAGCCATTCGGAACGGACGCGCTGGGTCACCGTCGCAAGCGCGGGGCCGCGCATCGCCGGTAGGCCGGTCGCGCCGCCGTGGCAGTTCACACAACCGAGCTCGTTGTAAAGCAGACGTCCGCCTTCGGCCGTCGGTGCCGACGCATGGAAGCGCTCAAACCCCGTGACGAGAGGTTCGGCACTCAGCCCGGCCGCACCGAGCAGGATCGCGAGGCGCAGTATCATGCCGTCTCGCGGATGCACTTCTCCACGTAGGCGCGAGACTCGTTGATGAGGGCGGTGACCTCAGGGGTCGTCGGCATGACCGGGATGCCGCGAGGCGTGGGGTGCATGAACAGCTCCACCTGACCGGTGAAACGGATATCCCGCAACGCCTTCACAATGGGGCGGTAGTCGAGCTTGCCGCGGCCGGCCATCTGCCGGAGCTCTTCTTCCTTGGAGGCCTTCTTAAAAATACCTTCGGAGTGCTCCTGGAAATACATGAAGGGCAGATTGCGCGCCCCAAGATCACGGAGCAGCGCCGGAATCTGGTCGGTCCACTCATGCAGGTGGTGCGGAGCGAAGGCCACGCCAAGGGCGGGCGACTTGTTCAATTCGGCGAAGGCCCGAATCGAGTCGGGGTGATGCAGCGCCTGGTTCGAATGGTTCTCGATCGCAATCCGCATGCCCAGCTCCTCCGCCTTGGCGGCGTGGGGCTTCATGTCCTCGAGGAACTTGGCGATGGACGCCTTGGCAGCGGCTCCGGAGGGATTCTTCGGTCCAGTGCTGCCGCAGACGACCGTCGTACCGCCGTGCTGCTTCACCCAAGCCATCTCGTCCTGGAGTTTGAACGGTCCGAGTGGGTAACGGGTGCTGACGCCCACCTTCACGCCATGCTTCTTCAGCAGAGCCGCAAAGGCCACGTCGCCGAGCGCCGCGGCCTGCTCGCGCTGGTCGCCGTGCACCTTGCACCAGATATCAATGGACTCACTGCCGGTCTTGGCGACCTCCGGTAGGATCTCGGCGAGCGGCGCGTAGCCATACATGGCAGAGGAGAGGACGTAGCGAAGACGGAAGGCCTCCGCGCTCTGCGCCCGGAGAGCAGGTGCGGCGGCGACGGCGGCGGCAGCGAGTCCGGCGGAGCGGAGGAAATCGCGACGGGAAAGCATGGGCTTACTTTTTGGCGACTTCGGCCTCGAGCATTTTGATCCACGGGCCGACGAACGCACCATTATCATGGAAGGTACGGCCGCTGACCATGTGGCGATCGATGACGACCGGGGCGTTGACGAAGATGCCACCGCAGACCTCGAGGTCGAACTTGCACTTCGGCACGGTGGCCATGCGTAGGCCCTTCACGATACCGGCGCGGGCGACAATCTCGACACCGTGGCAGACACTCATCATCGGCTTCTTATGCTCCCAGAACCAGCGTGTAGCGGCGAGAAGCGCCTCGTCCTCGCGGAGGTATTCGGGGGCGCGGCCACCGCTGAAGAAGATGCCGACGTATTCCTCGGGCTTGATGTCCTTGAAGGCGATGTCGGAGTTGATGGTGTAGCCCTCCCACTCCTTGGTGATCGTCCAACCCGGCTTCACCTCGTGCAGTACGGTCTGGTAGACGCGCTTCTCGGGCGTAGCGAAGATCGGCTGGAAGCCGGCTTCCTGCAGGCGATAGACCGGATACATCGTATCGAGCAGCTCGGTGGCGTCGCCGATGATAATGAGCACCTTCGGTTTCTTGGCGTTCTCAGGCTTGTCGGCGCCCGAGGAGATCGAGGCCTGGTTCTTGTTGTCGATGAGGCCGGCGGCGGAAGCCAGGGCGCAAAGGCCGAGGAGGCCGACGGTGAGGAGGCGGAGTTTCATGGGGGGTTAGTCGATGGTTTACAAACTGACCTCCCCGTCCACCCACTTGTTCCTGAAAAGCGGGCCGGGGGCGTCGCTCCAGCGGGATTCACCCCTCACGCCCCCCTCCTTTTGTGAATGATTTCCCCGACTGCTTCGCCTTACCACGCTTGCCACGGGCCGGGATTCCGGCAACTTCACTTCTCCCATGCGTAACGACGACGAAGACGAGGACGAGAAGACCCCAGCCGCCCCCAAGGATGGCGGTCCGAGCGCGATGCTCATCCAAAAGAAGTTCCTCGAACAGCGGAAGATCTTCCTCTGGGGCGCCGTCGAAGACGCGTCCGCCCGCGACATCGTCGAAAAACTCTTGTATCTGGACGGCATCGACCCCGGCAAAGAGATCACCTTCTACATCAACACCCCCGGTGGCTCCATCACCTCCGGTATGGCCGTCTATGACACCATCCGCATGATCGCCTCCCCCGTGAAGGTCGTCGTCACCGGTATGGCTGCCTCGATGGGCTCCATCCTCCTCCAAGCCCCCAAGGAAAAGGGCAACCGCCTCCTCTTCCCCCATTCCCGCGTGATGATCCACCAGCCGCTCATCATGGGCCGCATCCAGGCCACCGCTGTGGACATCCACATCCAGGCCCAAGAAATGGAACGCCTCCGCTCCGAGCTCAACGAGATCCTCGCTAAGGCCTCGAAGCAGAAGATCGAAAAAGTCACCAAGGACACCGACCGCGACTTCTACATGACCGCCGAGGAGGCCATCGAGTATGGCCTCGCTGACGCGATCGTGAAGAAGCTCTAAGTCGGTCCGCACGCGCATGGGTATCGGCGACCGGGCCTACATGCGGAACCAGCGCCTCGCGCGCGATCCGATTTCGGTCACCGCTTGGACCGTCGGCATCCTTGTCGGTTTTTTCATCCTCACCCTAGTCCAGGAATCCGCCAAGGCGGACTTCCTCGGCTGGATGCCGCTCACTGAAAACAAGCCCGCCGTCTGGCAGTGGCTGTCGTATGCGCTGCTCCACGGTGGCTTCTGGCATCTCCTCGGCAACTGCCTCGTGCTCTGGTGGACCGGCGCAACAGTGGAGAAGGAACAGGGCCCGGTTATTTTCCTGAAGGTCCTCGTTGGCGGCTCGCTCATCGGCGCGCTCGCCTGGTATCTCACCGGCCTCGGCGGCCGGCAGGAGGGCGTCCTAATCGGCCTCTCCGCCGGCGTCTACGCACTGATGCTCGTGGCGCTACTCGATAAACTCGAGCACCAGATCACGCTACTGCTGTTCTTTTTCCTCCCGGTCACGCTTAAGGTGCGTTGGCTCCTCACCGCCCTCTGGCTCTTCGCCCTGCTCGGCTGGGCCTTCTCAGAACTTCCCGGCCGTCACGACTGGCTCGGCTGGAAAGCCGCCTGGACCGACTCCCTCGCCCACTCGGCCCACCTCGGCGGCCTGGTCTTCGGCTGGCTGGCTTGGCGTTACCTCAACCGGACAAGTCAGGCGCCGTTTTACGCTCAGGTCCAAGAACCCATGTCGACCAATGCGCCGAGCCCTGCCATCGTGCCCGAGACTGAGGGTTTTCCCTCGGGTAGCCCGCCCACCCCGGGCCAAGCCCGCGCGGAAATGGACAAGCTGTTGGATAAAATCTCGTCCGGGGGATTCGGCTCGCTCACTGCTGACGAGAAACGTAGGCTTGAAGAACTCAGCGCCCGCCTACGCTGAAACCTCTCCCCACTTTTATGCGAAGCTACTTTTTCCTCCTGCCAATCCTCCTGGCAGCGCTGGTCTCCGCCCAGACCGGCGGTTTCACCACCACTCAAGCGATGCAGAACGAGACGCGCGCCACCGCCGCCCTCCTCGAGAAGCTGCACATCAGTAAGAAAGACATGGGCTCCATCGATATGAACTCGGTGGTGATGACGTATTGCGAGAATCTCGACGGCGCGAAGATGTATTTCACCGCCGTGGAAGTAGAAGAGTTCGTCAACCGCTACGGCAAGACGCTCGATCTCTACCTGCAGCGCGGCAACCTGACCCCGGCCTTCGAGATCTACGCCCTGTTCAAGAAGAAGGTCGACCAACGGACGGACGCCAACTTGGTCGCCCTCGGCAAGTCGATCGACCTCGCCCAGCCGGGGACGTTCCCAGTCGACCGCAAGAAAGCCGACTGGCCCGCCGACCCAGAAGCCGCCGACGCCCTGTGGGAACGTCGCCTCCGCCTCGACCTGCTCTCCGAACTCCTCGGCGAAGACCGCTCCGGCAGCGCCAAAACTCCCAAGGATAATGTCCTCCCGGAAATCACGCCCGCGAAGACCGAGGAAGCCATTAGCCGCCTGAAGAAGCGCTACGAGAAGACCCGCACCTTCCTCAACTTCGACCAACATGAGGTCGAGGAGCTCTTCCTGAACTCCTACTCAACCCAGTATGACCCGCACTCGACCTTCTTCTCCCAGCAGTCGCTGGAAGAGTTCGAGATCGCGATGCGTAATTCACTCGTGGGCATCGGCGCCACACTCTCCGACGAAGATGGGGTCTGCGTCATCAAGGACATCCTGCCGGGCGGCCCGCTCGACCTCTCCCGCCAGGCCAAGCCGGGCGACAAGATCATCGCGGTCGGCCAAGGCGCCGAGGGTGAGATGGAAGACATCATCGGCCTCCGTCTCTCAAAGGCCATCAGCCGAATCCGCGGTAAGCAAGGCACGACCGTCCGCCTCCTCGTGGACCTGGCCGGCGGCGGCCGCAAGACCATCACGCTCAAGCGCGACCAGATTAAGCTCGTCGGCCAGATGGCCTCAGCCAAGGCCATCGAGGTCCCCAGCGCGGGCGGCACCGCCCTACTCGGCGTCATCGAGCTGCCCTCCTTCTATGGCAAGAACCAGGATGGGTCCGGCTCCAGTCCGTCCGACGACATCGAGCAGCTGATCGTGAAACTGAAGGCGATGGGCATGAAGGCTCTCATCATGGACCTCCGCAAAAACGGCGGCGGCCTGCTCACCGAGGCGGTCGACATCTCCGGCCTGTTCATCCCGAAAGGCTCCGTCCTCCAGGTCCGCGATAGCCAAGGACGCTCCGAAGACTATCGCGATGAGGACGCAAAGGTGGCTTGGAACGGCGCGCTCATCGTGCTGACCTCCAAACTCTCCGCCTCAGCCTCCGAGATCTTCGCGGGCGCCATGCGCGACCATCGTCGCGGGATTGTCGTGGGCGACACAACTACCCACGGCAAGGGCTCGGTCCAGAACATCATCGAGCTGAGCCGCTTCGACAAGAACCTGAAGTCCGCGGTGAAGGTGACCATCCAGAAGTGGTATGCCCCAAGCGGCTCCTCCATCCAGCTCAAGGGTGTGCCGGCCGACATCGTCGTGCCGTCCGTCTACTCCGTCCTGCCGGTCTCGGAATCCGACCTCGACCGGCCGCTGGCTTGGGATTTCGTCACGCCGACGCTCACCAAGGCCGACGAGGGCGACTGGCTGAAGGCCAAACTTTCCGACGACCTGATCAAGCAGCTCGCCGAAGGCTCCGCCCGCCGCCAAGCCGAGCTTCCGGAATTTCTGACGCTCTCTCGCACGATTGACTGGACGAAGAGCCGCCAAGTCCGCAAGGACGTGTCCCTCTCGCTCGACCAGCGCAGCACCGAGCGCAAGGACGACCTCGAGTTCCGTGAGCAGGTCCGGCGCGAACTGACCGATTACGCGAAGACGGCCTTCAAGGCGAGCGAGGTGAAGCTCGACGCCGCCATCGAACAGGAGAAGAAAGATGGACCCGGCGCCGCCGCGAAGAGCAAGCGGTCCAGCCGCATGCGCGATCCACTCGAAGATGAAGACTGGCCGGAATACGATATCCAGCTCCAAGAGGCCCTGCGTATCGCCGCCGACTGGAACACGCTCAACGCCGGCTCGGTCGCCGCCGCCGCCGAGACGAAGAAGAAATAAGCCTGCGATGGGGGTCCGCTGGCATGGCATCCTGTTTGATTTGCCGACCTGCTTCCCGCCCGACAACCTACCGCCATGCTCTCCCCTGAAGCACTGGTCTACGGCACCCTCCTGGTGACGGGCTTCCTGATTCTCCGTCGCTCGCGGCGCGCCGGCCTTGCGCTCCGTCGTCAGTTCGGCGTCATTGAAGGACGCCCAGTCCAGCTCCATACGCTCACCAACGCGCGTGGCATGGAGGTCTCGGTCTGCGAATACGGCGCGACCCTGACCTCAATCCGCGTCCCCGATGTGCATGGCCGCCTCGGCGAAGTCACCCTCGGCCTGCGCTCCCTCGAAGACTACGTCGCCGGTAATCCGTTCCTCGGTAGCACCGTCGGTCGCTACGCCAACCGTCTCGCCGGCGGCCGACTCACGATCGATGGACAGACCATCGCGCTCGCCCAGAATAATAACGGCAACGCCCTGCACGGCGGGCTGTGCGGACTCGACAAGCGCGTCTGGTCCTCCGAAGCCGTGCGCACGGAGTCCGCTTCGTCCGTCCGCTTCACCTACATCAGCCCCGCCGGCGAAGAGGGCTACCCGGGCACGCTCAGCGTGACGGTCACCTACACCCTGCCCGACGATGCCGATGAACTGTCCATCGACTTCGCGGCGACCACCGACGCCCCGACGGCGTGCAACCTGACGAACCACGTGTTCTTCAACCTCGCCGGCCAAGGTAGCATCCTCGACCACCAGGTGACGCTCCGCGCCGACCAGCTCGTGCCGGTCAGCCCCGCGCTCATCCCGACGGGCGAGCTCATGGCCGTCAGCGGCACGCCCTTCGACTTCCGTCGCCCGCACCCCATCGGCGAGCGCATCGGCGCCCCGCACGACCAGCTCCGCCGCGCCCGCGGCTACGATCACTGCTACGTGCTCGGTCCGGACCAGACGCTCAAGTCGGCCGCCTTCGTCAGCGAGCCCACCAGCGGCCGCACACTCGAAGTCCTCACCGACGCCCCAGGCCTACAGTTCTACACCGGTAACTTCCTCACCGGGACCGTGCAAGGCCGCTGGGCGAAGCCCTTCGCTTTCCGCCAAGGCTTCTGCCTCGAGCCCGGGCTCTTCCCGGACTCACCCAACCAGCTCGCCTTCCATCGCCTCGGCTACCCCAGCGGCATCCTGCGCCCCGGCGAAGCCTACACGCAGAAGCTCATCTTCCGCTTCGGCGTGATGAGGTAGGGTCAGCACTGCGTGCTGACCTAGTCGCCTTTGCCTCTTAAAGGTAGGGCCGAGCATCCTTGCTCGGCCGCAGCCGGCCAAGGATGGCCAGCCCTACCCGATGCATCAAGGCCGTCGCAGGGCGGCCTGCCTCGCAGCAGTTCACCATGCCAGCAGTTCCCCACGCGCCGGCGGCACGCAGGCACGTTACACCTTCTTCGCCTCTTCGCGTTCCTGCGAAGCGGTACTATCCGCCCAGAGCTGCTGGGTGACCTTGAGGAGGATGTAGCCGCTCACGAGGGTGACCGCCGTGAGCACCCAAGCCATCGGCAGACGCTGCGGATCGCCGGGTGCATAAAGGAAATTACCGATGGCGAAAAGCGACGCCCAGATCAGCACGCAGCCGGCAATCCAGCCGACGAAGGCGGAGCCAATGCGGTTCTCTTGGGCAACTTCCGCATCCGTCACGCCCGCTTCCGCCCGGATATCGGTCCAGCCTGGACCGACCGGCTTCACCTTACGGTAGAACGCAATGAGCGTCGCTCGATCCGTCTCTGGGCCGACATAGGCCGTGATCAACCAAGCCAGGGTCGTGATACTCACCTGCACGATGGTACGGGTGGCGAAGTCGGTGTCAGGCATCAGCAGCGGTACCGCCAAAGAGGTGAGCAAGGACATCACCATGGCCACAATTTCGCACCAAGCGGAGACGCGCCACCAGAACCAGCGGGCGATGTAGATCAGGCCCGTACCTGCGCCGATGGAGAGAAGCACCTCGAACGCCTGCTGGGCAGACGTCATAAAGAGGCTGAGCACCGCGGCGAAGACATAGAGGCCAACCGTGGAGAGCCGCCCCACGTTGATGTAATGGCCTTCGGTAGCATCCTTATTGATGAAGCGACGGTAGAAGTCGTGCACGAGGTACGACGAACCCCAATTCAAATGCGTCAGGATCGTCGAAGAGTTCGCGGCAATGAGGCCGCCGATCATCAGGCCAACAAAGCCGACCGGCAGGAACATGAGCATCGCCGGGAAGGCGGAGTCGTGTCCGATCAACGTGGGATCCGCCGTCGGGAAGGCGGCCTTGATCGAGGCCAAGTCAGGGTAGACGATGATGGAGCAGAGAGCGGTGATGATCCACGGCCATGGACGGAGCACGTAGTGGGCGATGTTGAAGAAGAGCGTGCCGCCGAGGGAATCCTTCTCGGACTTCGAGGCCAGCATGCGCTGCGCGATATACGAACCGCCGCCCGGCTCGGCGCCAGGATACCAGTTAGCCCACCAGCTGATGGCGATCGGCAGGATGAAGATCATCAACGCCAGTTCCGACATGGTGAAGTTAGGGAGCATGTCGAGAATCGGCTGACCCTTACCATCCGAAGCCGACATCACCGGCACACCCGCTGTCGTGACTACCTGCTGGGTGGAAAGCTTCTCCACCAAGGCCTTCAGGCCGGCCCAGCCACCCGCACCTTTGCCGACGAGTCGCTCACCGACCTCGACGAGCGAAAACCAGGCCGCGGCGAAGACGGCGGTCATCTTGATGAAGAACTGAATCATATCGATGACCAGCACGCCCCAGAGGCCGGAGTGCGCGGCGAAGACGACATTCAGGACGCCACAGACGACGATGGTCTGCCAGGCAGGCATCCCGAAGAGGATGTTGGCAATCTTACAGGCGGCCAAAGTCACCATGCCCATAATGAAGCAGTTGAAGAAGAACCCGAGGTAGACCGCGCGGAAGCCGCGGACTAACGAGGCGGCGGTGCCGGAATAGCGATGCTCGTAGAACTCGAGGTCGGTCATGACGCCGGAGCGGCGCCAGAGGCGGGCGAAGAAGAAAACCGTGGCCACGCCGGTGAGCACGAAGGCCCACCACTGCCAGTTGCCAGCGACGCCATATTTGCGGACCTGCTCGGTCACCCAATTCGGGGTGTCGGACGAGAACGTCGTCGCCACCATCGAGAGGCCGGCGAGCCACCACGGCACCGAGCGACCAGAGGCAAAGAACTCGGCGGTGCTACTGCTCGAGCGCTTGGCGAGGAAAAGCGCCGGGACGAAGCAGATCAGGATCGAAGCGACGACGATGACCCAATCAATCCAGGTAATATGCATGGCGAGACGCGGGGGTTACCTATTTCTGTTTCACCCTGCCCTGCGTGGCAACCGCGTTCCCCACGCTGATATGACCACTTCGGAGCATTAGTGCATGCGGTACGCCCAGCAACGCGTGCTGCCCCTTGTTGTGTCTTGGCATAGGTAGGGGCGCGACTGCGTCGCGTCCGTTCGCCGAGAGATCATCGAGGAGCCGGACAAGTCATCCGACCGCATGAACTCCGTCCGCCCACGGACGCCACGCAGTGGCGCCCCTACCTAAAGACATGCCCGCAGCATCCTCCCGGTTCCCGGTCCCCCCGTTGAGTTCATGCATCTGTCTTGGGTAGGGCCGAGCATCCCTGCTCGGCCGCGGCCAACCAAGGATAGTTGGCCCTACCTCGATACAGCGGACGCGTTCGCCGACGCGTCCCTGACTCAAACAAAAAAGGGCGCCGCTCGGCGCCGCTCTTTTACCTACAGACCTCAGGCCCTCGTGTCCTCCCTTATTTCGCCGGAATCTCGTTCAGCGTATACCACCCTTCGCTGTGCCAGAGGGTATCGCCAGACTTCGACTTAATGTCGCCGAGGACGAGGTGGTGGACGTTACCGCGGACGAGAGCGTCGACGATGAGGCGCACCTTGAGTCCATCGGCGGACACGGTGGCGGACTTGATAGTGGGCGTGGTCTGATCGACCTCGGGGCTGCCGTAGCTCGACTGATAGATATAGGTGAAGGTATCCATGGAGTAGTTCGCAACGTCGGCGGCCGCAGCAGCGTCGACGGGGTGCGTGAACGTCACTTCGAAGCCATCATTACGGGCGGAGATAGCATGCATCTCGAACGGGACCTTGCCCTTGAAGCGCACACGCTCGAAGGTGAAGTTCTTCGAGCCGCGCGAACCCCAGCCGCGATTGGAACCACCGACGAAGAGCGTGCCGTCTTCCTGGTCCATGCGGACCGGGATCAGGCCGGCTTCGAAACCGCCGAGGAAGTGGAAGACCGCGCCCTGATAGAGGCCATTGACGACCTCGAGATTGGCGCGCTGGACCTGCGATGCGGTCTGCTCGCCGATGAGCATGTGGCTTTCCCAAGGGCCGAACTTGCCCTTGGACATATCGCACGCGACGCCGGACGGAGAATTACCGACCTTACCGTGCGGCAAGATGAGCGCCGGCGGCACATACTCGGGGAACTTCAAGCGCTCGGCGAGGGTGCGCGAGCCGCTGGTGGGCTCGGGCGGCGTGGGGAAGTTGGCGAGAGCGGCCGACTTGTTACCGGTGGGGTTACCCTGGAACGAGCCAGCGCGGAGCCACTTGAGCGAAGAGGAGCCGTTCCAGACACCCTGATTATCGGTGTAGAAGAAATCGCCCTTATCATTGGCGCCGATGCCGCCTGGAGAGCGGATGCCGGAGGCCACGGGGATGAACTTACCTTCGGGCGTGATCTTGGCTGCCCAGCCGCGCCAAGGAGCGTGGGCGTGGAACGAACCAGTCAGGCAGAGGACCATCCAGACGTCGCCGTTCTTATCCGGATCGGAACCGAAGGCGTATTCATGGTAATCGCCGCTGACGCCCCACTGGGAGCTGACGGTGTCGAAGCTGTCCGCGCGGCCATCGCCATCGCGGTCGGTCAGACGCGTGAGCTCCGGACGCTGCATCGCATACATCGAGCCTTCCTTCCAGAACATGCCGAGGGGCTCGTGCTGGTTGGAAGCGTACTTGGTCCACTTGATTTTGGAGAGGTCGGCATCGTAGGCACCTTCGGCGACCCAGATGTCGCCGCGACGGGTGCCGATGGCGACCTTCTTGCCGGGAAGCAGCGCGATTGACGACACTTCGGTTACTTCGCCCGCGGGCGTGGGGATCTCGACGCGTTCGTAGAAATCGTTCTGGCGGGCCTCGGCGACACGAATGGAGTCAACCGTCGCGAGCTTGCCAGACTTGGCAGCCTTGGCGGCCTTAGCCGGTGCGGCCGGAGCGGCGGACACGCCGACAGCGAGTCCGGCGAGGGCGAGGATAAGGGAGAGCTTCTTCATAAAGGTGGGTTCCAGTGGTAAGGATTAGCGGAAGGAGTAACCCAGCACAGCGGTCTCGCCGGGCTTGAGGGTGAGCGTGAGGCTCTTGTCGTTGGCGTTAGCCTTCGGGGCCGGGCCGCTGACGGCGCGCACCAGCAGGCCACCGGCGATTTCGGAGACACCGTCGCTCGGACCGCTGACCGCGAGGTCGCGGGCGAGCACAATCGTGACGGCCTTAGCGCCGGTCACCTTGAGCGAGCGCGTGAGTGCGGCCTTACCGGAATGTTCTTCGGGCAGCCAGGCGTCGGTGAGCGCGAAGCCTTCACCCGCAGAGCGGAAGGTCGGGTTGCCGGCCTTATCGAGGTCATAGCCCTTGAACTCGGCCGCAACCTTGACCGCGGAGAACTTGAATTCCTTTTCTTCCTTCTCGCGGACGAAGCGAACGACATCGCCAGCGACGCCTTCGAGCAGGACGCCCTGGCCATCGGAGAGCTTGATGATGTTCGTGCCCGCGGGCGGCTCGTTGCCGGCGCCGCGGTCGGTCCAGTGGTGGCCGCCGTCCATGAACTTGCCATTCCAGACGAGCTCGGCGGCGAGGTTGTCGGCGCTGTAGGCGAGGTTCAGCCCGTTCGGGAAACCGATGCCGATGGCGCGCGGGGAGATGTTATCGATGAAGTTACGGTAGATTGCAGCGACACCGTCCTTGGGCTGGATCGGGATGAAGACCCTCACCTTGGCGGGCTTGCCGGCCTTGCCGCCCTTGGCCTTGGAGAGCCACTTGTAGTCCTTGTCCTTCGGGCCCTTGTAGCCGAGCACGACGACTTCCTGGCCAGCGAACTCGACATACTCGACGCGCAGCGGGGTCAGACCCTTCTTGAGGATGACCGGGACTTCCTTGGCACGGCCGCCGACGGGTCCGATGCCCTTCACTTCGGCGATACGTTCGCCGCCGACATAGAGGGCGCCGAAATCGTCGCAGTCGAAGAGGAAGGTATACTTACCATCCGCCGGGGCATCGAACTGGCCGGTCCAGACCATCGCGAAAGCGTCCTTCAGTCCGGACTGGTCGGGGTCGATTACGCCGACGTTGAAATCTTCGATCAGCGCAGGCTTAAGCGTGGAGAAGTCAGGCATGACCTTCCACTCGCCCTTGTACATCGTGCCGACGAGATTCTTGAGTGCCGTCTTGGCGGGCGGGAACGGATGGTCCTTCAGGAGCTCTTCGGCGGTCCAGGGCGTGGTGCGCTGGGCGGTCGCGGCGCGCACGACCTTGACCTCGTCGGGCGTGACGGCACCAGCGCCGCCCGCGAAGGCTTTACGGACATACGTCAGCGCAGCGGCAATCTTCTCGTCGCTGAGCACGGCGCCCTGCGGGGGCATGACGATGTTGTAGGTCTTGCCGGCGACTTCGACCGGACCTTCCATGCCACTGAGCACGATCTTGATTGAGCGCGCGGCCGGGCCCTTGGGCCAGTCGCTGCCGACCAGGGGCGGCAGGCCATTGAGTCCTTTGCCGTCGGGGCCGTGGCAGGCGACGCAGAGGGTGTTATAGACTTGGGCGCCATCTTCAGCCGCCGTCACGAAGACAAGCGAAGCCAGAAGGGCGAGGAGCGACGGGGTGCGCATAAGAGGGGTATCTGACCATCAAGCCGCCTATTTCAGACGGTGCAAGTCGGATAGGCTCGGGAGGTAGGGACAGCACCACGTGCTGTCCTAGTTGAATCCGTTTCGGGTGGCGGGTGGCAGCCCCGGGTGGCAGGTGCCTTGGGTAGGGATGCGATGACATCGCATCCGCCTGTCTTGGGTAGGGCCGAGCATCCCTGCTCGGCCGCGGCCGGCCAAGGATGGCCAGCCCTACCTTAGGATGCCTCTGCTTCGCAGCATGCCAGCGTGCCAGCATGTCCCCACGCGGCTCTGCCGCGCTGCACTTACCGTGCCCGATACAATCCCTGCGGATCGTAGAGCCACCAGGCGTCGAAGGGATTGGCGAGAGCGGGGAGTTCGAAATACGGACGGCCCTTATCGTCGACGCGCGAGGTCACGCCCGAGATCTCGGTGCGGGTGGGCGGCTGCGGCAGCGGCATGGGCATGATGGCGGGCGGCGCGACCGGTACGGGAAGGAGATCGAGGATAGCGGTCTCTTCGATGCGCTCGATGACGTTGTCGACCCACTTGAGTTCCTTGGCCTTGTCGCCAAAGGCCTGCCAGTCGCCACTGGAATCGTTGGCATACATCTGCTTCACGAATTCCGGGAGCGTAATACCCATCTTCTTCGCGACGGGGGTCGCGAGGCGGTCGAACCACTGGTTGGTGAAATCGATCTGCTCCTTGAGGACGGTCATGTTGCCGCGGACAACGTTCGAAGCTTGGTGATGCAGGAGGATCGTGTTCGGGTAGCAATAGGAGCGCTCGGCGAGTGTGCAAATCACGGCGGTCATCGAGGCGGCGAAGCCCTTGACGACGACGTGCACTGGGGCCTTGGAAGCGGCCATGGCCTTCTGGATCTGGTAACCCGCGGCGACGGAACCGCCGGGCGAGTTATCGACGACGATGAAGATCGGGAACTCGGACGACTGGTTATTATAGAAGGAGATGCGCGTGCAGACGTAGTCGGCGAGCTGCTCGGTCACGGCGCCGTTGAAGGAGATGCGGCGATCGCTGATGTAGAGCACACCGTCGACGAGCGGGTCCTTGAGATACTTCGGCTTGGCCTTGCTGGCGATTTTGCGAGCCTCGTCTTCCTTCTGGAAGCGCTGGATCTCATTGGAAAGTCGGGCGATGGTATTAGCGGCTTCGAGCTGGAGCTGCTTGGCCTCGGCTTCGAGTTCGCGGATCTTGTTGGAACGCTCCGTCAGGCGGGCGCCGGAACGGGCAGCCTCGAGAGCAGCCTGGCGCTCGAGCTTGGCGCGCTCGTCTTCGAGGGCGGCGGCTTCAGCGGAAGCCTTAGCGAGGCGGAGCGAGCGTTCGGTGGTTAGGCGGGCGACCTCAGCGTTGAGCGGAGCAAGTTCTTCGGTGCGCTTGGCATCAGCGAGGGCGAGTTCGGCGTCGATGCGGGCCTTCTCGCCGCGCATGCGATCCGCTTCCTTCATGGAAGCCTTCTGCTCGGGCGTGAGCTCATCGCGCGGAATCGGGGCGCCTGGAGCGATGGTGGTCGGCGCGGCGGCGGGAGCCGCGGGAGCCGCGGTCGGGGCGTCGGCGGCCGGAGCGGCGACGCGCTTGGCCTTGGTCTGCTGGGCGAACACGGGCGTGGTCGCGAGGACGGCGAGGGCGAGAACGCGGAGGGAGGTGCGGAGATGCATGAGGATGTTTTTGGTTTTAAATTAGCGGAGGACGAATTCGACGGTGGGGTCATACATCCACCAGAGATCACACGGCCCGAGGGGCGGGAGCTGCTGGCGGACGCG
>CAMBGQ010000033.1 GCA_945866215.1 Opitutus sp. GAS368
CCACTGGGACATGGTCTGCATCCAGCGCCCCGAATACGGCGGCGGTGAGATCCGTTTCGACGGCCAGGTGATCCGTAAAGACGGCCTTTTCCTTCCCAAGCCCCTCCAAAAATTGAATCCCGCATACCTCCTCGGTAAGGCCAAATAAGATGGCTCAACCCAAAAAGCCGAAGAAGGCCCAGCCCAAGCGCCTCGGATCGCGCCCGCAAGCCCGCACGGCGAAAGCGCTGAAGCGCAAGCATAAGCCAGCGCCGCACGTGCCCTACGCGGCGCGGCCCGCCAAGGCCCCCATCGAGGAGCTCCGCCCGGATGAGATCGTCAAGACACGCATCCCGAGCGAGTTCGAACCCGCGCGCGCCGATAAGGTCGTCGCCACGCTCCTCGAAGGCGTCAGCCGCTCGCGCGTGCAAAAGGCGCTCGATCTCGGCATGGTGAAGGTCAACGGCCAGCCCGCCGACCGCCGCACGGTGCTCAACCCCGGCGACGCCATCGAAGTCGCCCTGCCCTCCCCCGGCGAGCCCACCGCCCGCCCGGTGAAAATGTCCCTCGAAGTCCTCTTCGAAGACGCGCACATCATCGCCGTCAACAAGCCCGCCGGTCTCCTCACGCACCCCGTCCAGGGTTCCGACGAAGTCTCGATCGTCCACGGCCTGCTCCATTACACCAAGGGCAAGCTCGCCCCGGCCGGCGGCGCACCCCGCCCTGGCGTCGTCCATCGCCTCGACCGCGAGACCTCTGGCGTGATCGTGCTCGCGAAGACCGATAAGGCCTACCACGCACTCGTCGCCCAGTTCGCCGCGCGCACGGCCAAGAAGGAATACCTCGCGCTCGTCGATAAGGCCCCGCGCCTGCTCTCCGGCGTCATCAACGCCAACATCGACCGCCACCGCACCGTCCGCGTGCGCATGGCCGTTCGCGATGACGGACGCGAAGCTATCACCGACTGGCGCGTCGAGGAGAAATACGGTGTCGAATCCGCACTCGTCCGCGCCTTCCCGCACACCGGCCGCACGCACCAGATCCGCGTCCACCTCGCGCACATCACGCATCCGATCCTGGGCGACCGCACTTACGGCAAGTTCGATGTCCCGAGCTACACCGGCTGGCCGATGCCCCGCGTGATGCTCCACGCCCATAAGCTGACCCTGACGCACCCGCAGACCGGCAAGCCGCTCACGATCACCGTCGAGCCGCCGAAGGACTTCCTCGAACTCAAGGAATGGCTCGCCAAGAAGTTTGGTCGCAAGCCGTACCTGATGCCCGCGTAGTAGGTTTAAGCGGTTGGCGGTTAGCGGTTGGCGGCTGGGAAAATCGGGGGAGCCATGCTTCCGGAGGCAGGGAGGCGATCACCATCGTGTCCGTGGGTGGAGGTATTCCGTAAGTTCAAAGGCCTTGCCCAACCCTCGTGCCCTCAGGCCCTCCGGCCCTCCACTCAAAATCCCTTCTGGCCTGGCTTGGGCACCTTAATCGGAGCCTTCCACTCGGCAGGCAAGACCTTAGCGGCGGTCAGCGGGTCGTTATCTCCATCGGCCTTCATCTCGGTGGCCAGTTTTTCGAGCATGGCCTTGATGCGCTCCGCCTGGGCGGGTTCGCCGGATAGGTCCTTGGTCTCGAACGGGTCGGACTGCAGATCGAAGAGCTGCGTGCGGTCGATATGCGGGTAACGGATCAGCTTCCAGCGGCCGTCGTTGAGCGCCTTCTGGATGCTCTTATAACCGAACATCAGGAACGGACGGGCAGACTGGGACGGATCCTTGAGGACAGCCGAGAACTCGCGGCCTTGGGAATCCTTTGGCGCCGCTACGCCACAGAGTTTCCCAAGCGTGGGCATGACGTCGAAGAGGTAGCACATCGCGTCACTGCGCTGGTCGGTGGCGACACCAGGACCAGCAATGATGAGCGGCACACGCATGGAGTGCTCGTAGAGGTTCTGTTTACCGATGAGGCCATGCGAACCGCGAGCCACACCGGAGTCGGCGGAGTAGATGATGATAGTATTGGCGGCGAAGGGCGACGCATCCACGGCATCGAGAACGCGGCCGACCTGGACGTCGAGGAAGCTCACGTAGCGATAATACTCCGACAGCATCGTCTTCACATCCACCTCGGGACGCGGCCACTTCATCAACTGCTCGTCACGGACGATCATCTCGCCGTTGTCGAACGGATGTTGGGGGAGGAAGTTCGGCGGCAGCGGAATCGAAGCGATATCATACTGGATTGGGAAGCCGTCAGGCACGATGTGCGGGTCATGCGGGCCATCAAAAGCCAGATAGGAGAAGAACGGCTTCTTGCCGTCCTGCGACTTCAGGAACGCCAGGGTCTCGTCGGTTGCCTCTTCGCACAGATGCTTCGGCGAGATCTTTGATGGGGTCAGCTTACCCGTCGGCAGCATATCGCTGGTCGGCGCCTTGAGCGGATTGGCCATACCCCCGACGAAGAGCGCCTTGGCCTGCTGGAAGGACTTGGATATCGAGGGCGGTCCATTATGCCATTTGCCCGTGGCGAAGGTGGCGTAGCCGGCCGCACCGAAGGCGTGGGGCCAGGTCTGATGCTTCAATAGCTTCTCGTCAATCTGAGCCAGCGACCGTCCGGATAGGAGCATAGCCCGAGAGGGCACGCACGTCGCGCCGCCATTGCCGCCCTGCATGTAAGCCCGATTGAAGGCGACGCCGCGCTTCACGAGGCGGTCGATGTTCGGAGTCTTGATGACCGGATTACCCAGCGCCGCGATGGTGTCGGCCCGCTGGTCATCGGCGAAGATGAAGACGATGTTGGGCGCCGGTGCGGCGGACAGGCAGACGGTCACGGCCAGAAGCGCGGACAGGAGACGGGGCAAGCTCATAGCCCTATCCAACCCCATGTGCCACAGAAGGCAATCCGACTTCAGGCATTGAAACCATGATGTCCGTCCTGTTTGCGATGCTCAGGGGCGTCCGGCTCGACATGGACCAGCACGGAGATGACCTCAGGATGCGAACGAAGGATGTCCGACTTGATCCGGCCCGCGATGGCATGGCCTTCGGCGACGGTGGCCCCTTCGGCGACCTGCAGGTGAAAATCTATCTCGAAGCGGTCGCCCAGACGACGGGCCCGGAAGGCGTGGAAGCCTTTGGCACCGGGGGCGGCGAGGATATGCTCGCTGAGGTCCTTGAGGACGTGCGCGGCCGGCGCCGTGTCGAGGAGATCTTCGCAAGCGCCTTTGAATAACTTGATGCCCTCGGCCCCGAGCCAACCGGCGAGCACGAGGCCGACGACCTTATCGAGCGCACGCCATTCGGGATTAACGTTAGCCACAACGACGGCGATGAGCGCGAGCAGCGAGGCGATGGCGTCGGCGCGATGATCAGTAGCGTTGGCCATCAGCAGGCGCGAACCGAGGCGCTCGGCCTGACGGCGCGCATACTGGTAGAAACCTTCCTTGATTAATAAAGCTCCGCCGGCGACCCACGCCGCGGCAAGGCCAGGTTGGGTGACGTCGGCACCGCTGACGAGCGCGGCAAGCGACTGCCAGGCCAGTCCGAGGCAGAAGAGCAGCACGAGCGCCGAGATGAGCATCGTCGCGAGGGTCGAGAAACGATGATGCCCGTAAGGATGGTCGTCGTCCTTCGGAAGGTGGGCGAACTTCAGGCCGATGATGGCCGCGATGTCGCTGGCGATGTCGACCAGCGAGTGGATGCCATCAGCGACGAGCGCCTGCGAGGAGGCGAGGACGCCGACGCTGAGCTTCGCGACCGCGAGGAGGACATTGACCGCCAAACTGAGCGCAACGGTCAGACCTCCTTCGCGCTGCAAAGTCGTGCTCATTTGGGTGAATTAGCCTTAATCAGCTCCGCTTCGGCCTGCCAGTCGATTCGGACCAGACGTGCCGCCGCGACGGACGGATGGTCTTTTAATTCTTCGACCAAGGCTTCCAGCTTACCCCAAGGGGCGCCGCCAGGGAGCTTGCGCCAAGCATCGAGACGCAGCAGGACTTCCTCGTGACCCGCCCATGCCGCAGCGGTATCGCCCGCCGGAATCGTCACCTCGGCCGCCTGACGGCCTGGCTTGAGCTTGATCGCAATCCGGTCGGCGAACGCGAACGCGTAGGCTTGCACCGGACCCGGCTCAGCCAAGGCGACACCAGCGGCGTAGGTCTCCTTGATAAGGATATGCTCCTCGGGGAGTTCCTTGCCCTCTGGGGAGTAGCGCCGCGTCCCACCCGTGACGAGCGTGCGGATCTTTGCCCCGCCCGGCTGCTCGGAGACCTGCTCGAAAAGGACGTATTTGCCGTAGAAGCCTTTCTGCATGACGCCGTAATCATACATCATCGGCGCCATGCTCAGCGATGAACGGACGAGCCGGAGTTGTTGCTGCTTTTCACCGCCGCATGACTTTCCGCCGACCAAGAGCACGATGCCCAGCATGGCGCCGACCAGAAAGATGATGAAACGCTCGGTTTGACCCATGCCCGACATCAGCGAAGGAAACCGCCCGGAGCAAGGAGAAGCCTCCGCGATGGCGTTTGGCGTTGGAAATTCGCGGCCGGCCGCCAGAACAAGACCATGCTCCAAGCCACCGTCGAGACCCGCGTCCGCTTCGCCGAGACCGATGCGATGGGCGTGACCTACCACGGGAACTACCTGCCTTGGTTCGAGATGGCCCGCGTCGCCCTGCTCGACCAGCTGGGCACCCCCTATCGCCAGCTCGAGCAGGAAGGCTTCCTCCTGCCCGTCCTGGAAACCGGTCTCACTTATCACCGCCCTTCCCGCTTCGACGACCGCGTCCGCATCACGGTGACCTTGGCTGAAAAGCCCATGGCACGCCTGAGACTCACCTACAAGGTCGAGCGCGACGGCGAACTGCTCGTCGAAGGCTTCACGATTCACGCCTTCGTGAACCGCGAATTCAAGGCCGTGCGCCCGCCTGAAAAAGTCGAGGCCGCGCTGCGCCGCGCCTTTGGAGCCTGATTTCATGAAGATCGCCGCCGCTCCGCTCGGACCTTTCGAGACCAACGCCTTTCTCATCGTCGCCGAGAACGGCCAGGACTGCTGCGTGGTCGACGCCCCGAAGGACGCCGGGCCTCTGCTGCTCGCGGAGATCAAAAAGCAAGGCCTCAACCTCACGCACCTGCTCATCACCCACGGTCATTGGGACCATATGTGCGACGGCCGCTATTTCGCCGAGGCTGGCGCCAAGGTGATCGCGCATAAGGACGACCAGCAGCTGATCGAGAATATCGAAGCCTACCGTACCCGCTACCAGTCAATGATCCCGTCGCTCTCCGATGACGATTTCCGCTCGGTGAAGGTCGACCGCTGGGTGGACGACGGCGACATCGTCGAAGCCTGCGGATTCAAGTTCGAGATCCGCCACGTCCCCGGCCACTGCCCGGGCAGCATCCTCTTCTACGCCGCCGACCAGAAGATCGCCTTCACGGGTGACGCCATCTTCAAAGGCTCTGTCGGCCGGACCGACCTCCCCAACGGCGACTGGAACCAGCTCCTCAGCTCGATCCGCGCGCGCATCTACACCCTGCCAAACGAGACCGTGCTCTACCCCGGCCATGGCGGGCGCACGACGGTCGGTTACGAGAAGCAGACGAACCCGTACGCTAAGCCTTGAGTCGCGTGCCCACTCCCTGCCCTTTCCTGCCGTCCTGCGGGCGCCCGCTCACGTGGCGCGACCTCAATGCCCTGCGTGACGACCAAGGACCGGAGCTTTACCGCCTCTGCCTCGAATACGGCCAGCAGCTCTGGCTGGACGACCTTCCGGCGCGGGCGCTCCTCGCCGTCGACCGTGCCCTCTATTGCGACGTACCGGAAGGCGACGTCGCCCTTAAAGAGTACGCCATGCCCTACCGCGCCATCGGCTGGATGGTGAAGCAGCCCAGCGATAACTTCGCCGGCAACGCGCGCGTGCACTATCAGCATCTGGCGGATCGTGTGCGCGGCGAACAGGCCGACCTCAAGAAGTGGCGGGCTTGGGCCGCCTGGGCTATCTCACGCATCGCGCGCCCAGACCTTGAAGGCGACCCCAAGCACATCGTCACCGAGCCCACGCACGTAGAGATCGAAGACGGCTTACGGACCCACGGACTCGCCAGCGAGATCGCCGAGTGGCGCAAGGCGCTCACCGACTAAAACCACTCTTCCATTTCGATATGACTCTCCACTCTGACCATTCCCTCCGCATCGTCGTAGACGCGACCGACCTATACGCAGGCCAAGCGGGGGAACGTCCGCTGGAACAGCGAGCCGCCCCAGCCGATAGCCGGATCACCCTCCGATCGCTCAAGGCCGGCGAGTCGATGACTCATGACGGAGGCAAGTTGCTTGAAGTGCTTGTCGTGCGTGGACTGCTGAGCCTGAACGGCGAAGCCCTCGGCCCGGCTTCTTACGCCCGCCTGGCGCCCGGCGTATCCGCCACGTTCACGTCGACCGAGGCCAGCATGGTCTACCTGAATGAGCGAACCCCGACGGAGCCGGAAAAGGATTCTTACGCGCTACGCGGCGAAGAGCTGGACTGGCGCCAAGGCATGGTGCCAGGACTCAAGGTCACTTCGCTCCACCAAGGCCTCACGAAACATACCGCCTTGGTGCGCTGGGCGCCCGAGACGCGCTTCAACCCGCATACTCACGTCGGCGGCGAGGAGATCCTCGTGCTCGAGGGCATCTTCCGCGACGAGCACGGCAGCTACCCCGCCGGCACCTGGATTCGTAGCCCGCACATGAGTAACCATCGCCCCTTCACCGGACCGGAAGGCGCAACCATTCTCGTGAAGGTCGGCCACTTAGACGTGGCCTAAACCGTCACTTCGACAGGTCCAGGATCTCCGCCTCGAGCGAGATGGTGCGGCCGTTGGCGCCAACAATCAGCGCTTTAGCGCCCGGCTTGAGGGGAATCGTCATGTTGGCCCGGGAGACAGAGACCTGCGGAGTGGGCGCATCCAGGATGACACCTTTGTGCAAGACCAGTTCGACGGACTGACCCAGACGCGAAAGCGTCAGGGCTTCGCGCTTCTCGTCGTAGGAACGTAAGGTCCAACCGTCGATGCGACGGCCGAGCGGGACCCACTGGCGCTTGCCCGCGGCGTCTTCGATCGAGAACAGCTTATCCTTCGTCAGCACGCCATGGAAGAAAGGCAGGTTGCTCTTGGCGCGCGGAGCCGGCACCGTTCCTTTGGTCGCGGGAGCGGCGGGTGCGGCGGGCGGTGTTTCGCGGGTTTCCACATCGGCATCAAGGGTGAGCGTGCCGTCCTTATTAACCTTCGGGGTGACCGTGAAGACCACACCCTCCTCAGCCGAACCAACGCGAATCGTCGTCTGCTTGCCATCGACGGTGATCACCGTGGGCTCAGCATAGACTTCCGACTTACCGTCCTTATCGAGGCGGGTAAAAGTGGCTTTCACCTTCAGGTGCGTCGGCACCGCCTCATCAGCCGCGTAGGTCGTGGTGGCCGACAGGACAAGCAGCAGCAGGCGAAGCATGGCTTAACGGGCGACCGGCGTGGCGGAGACCGTACCGCTCACGGAAAGTTCGAGGCCGCCGACGCCAGGGACTCTGCCGGTCTCACCTGGCCGGACAGTCACGACCGTACTGAGCTCGCTGGCCGAGGCCTCGACCGAGGACTTGTAGAGTTGCAGCTCCTGCTGCGTGGGCCCTTGCGAGACCGTCAAGATGTTCGTCCCGACGTCAAAGGCCTCCAGTTTCCACCCTTCGATGACCGCACCCAGTTTATACCAGCGTCGAGCGTTGCGGCTATCCTGGATGGAAAAGAGGCGCTCCTTCGCGAGCACCGAGTAAAAGACCAACGTGCCGTCATGTGCCTTGGCGTCCCGCTTGCTTTCGCGTTTGGCGGCCTTGGGATCGACCACTTCCGCCTTATGGCTGATCGAGACGCGGGCGGAGATGCTGATCATCCCATCGGGTTGGACCGTCGGGGTGATGACCAAATCCATCGAGGCCTCCGGCTTACCCCTCGGGTCCTTGGGATCAGGGCGACCCGCCACGGAGACACGGGCTTCGGAGCCGGAGATGACCGTGACAGTCGGGAAGCTCATAGTATCCGACTTCCCTGTCTTCGGATCGAGGTACGAGACCGAACCGCGCACCGTGACGGTGGGTGGAGGTGCGGTCGGGGCCGGAGTCTGGGCGGACAGGCCGAGGGACGTCAGGACGCCGAGCGTAAGCAGGAGGAGACGGGGAGCCATGGGGGACGGCATAGTTCTATTTCCCTTATACCCCATCGCGAGGCAAAAGGTTGCACTGCAGACCACCGAAACCTCAGAGACGCTTGAAGATCAGCGAGGCGTTGTGTCCGCCAAAGCCGAGGTTGTTCGAGATCGCCACGTCCACCTTGCGGGCCTTGGCGACGTTCGGCGTGTAGTCGAGGTCGCAATCGGGGTCCGGGTTCTCGTAATTGATGGTCGGCGGGATCATGCCCGTGTGGATGGCCATCACGCACGCCGCCGCCTCGACGCCACCGGCGGCGCCCAGAAGGTGGCCGGTCATGGATTTGGTCGAAGAGATGGAAATCTTAGGGGCGAGATCACCGAACGTACGCTTAATCGCGAGGGTCTCGCAGCGATCGTTGATCGGGGTCGAAGTGCCGTGAGCGTTGATGTAGCCCACTTCGGACTTCTCGATACCGGCCTCGGCGAGAGCGCGATTGAGGCAAAGCGCGAGGCCCTTCCCTTCCTGGTCCTGACCGGTGATATGATACGCGTCGCAGGTGGCGCCATAACCGGCGAGCTCGCAATAGATGCGGGCGCCGCGGGCTTGGGCGTGCTCGAGTGACTCGATGACCAAGACGCCGGAGCCTTCACCCATCACGAAGCCGTCGCGGAGCTTGTCGAACGGACGGGAGGCCTTCTCGGGCGTGTCGTTGAAGTCGGTCGACATCGCCTTCATGTTGCAGAAGCCGGCGTAGCCGAGACGCGTGATCGCCGCTTCGGAGCCGCCGGACAGCATGATGTCGGCGTGGCCATCGCGGATATGGCGGAGGGCTTCGCCGAGCGCGTGGGAGCCGGAGGCGCAGGCCGAGACGACGCCGAAGTTGACGGACTTGGCCTGGAACTCGATGGCCACGACGCCGGAGGCGATGTTGGCGATGAGCGAGGGGATGGTGAAAGGAGAGACGCGCGAGGGACCACGCTCAATGAGGATGCGGGCCTGGTTCTCGATGGTCTCCATGCCGCCGATGCCCGAACCGATGATCACACCGAAGCGGTCGGAATCCACCTTGGTGACGTCGACGCCGGCGTCCTGGATGGCCAGGCGAGAGGCGGCAACGGCATACTGTGTGTAGCGATCGTTACGCTTGGCCTCCTTGGCGTCCATGAACTTGGCCGGATCGAAATCACGAACTTCAGCGCCAACCTTGGACGGAAAGTCCGTGGGGTCGAAGCGGGTGACACGGGAAATCCCGGAACGACCCTTGATGAGGGCGTCCCAGAAAGTCGCGTTATCGTGACCGAGGGCCGTCACGGAGCCGATGCCGGTGACGACTACGCGGCGAGATTTGCGGTCGGAGCTCAAAGGGGGCGGGCCTACGCGAGAAGCCCGAACGACTTACTTAGTGGCGTGGGCCTTGATGTGCTCGATGGCATCACCAAGGGTCTTGATACCGGCGGCCTTATCTTCCGGAATCGTCAGGCCGAACTCATCTTCGAAGGCCATGATGATTTCGACGAGGTCAAGCGAGTCAGCCTTCAGGTCGCCTTGAAACGTGGCACCAGGGGTAAGCTGCTCGGGGGTGACGGAGAGTTGTTTGACGATGATGTCCTTGACGCGTTGTTCGATGTTTTCGGGCATAATAAAGGGTGTTTTAGCAGGATTTGGGGTGTCAGATAGCCATACCTCCGTCAACCGAAAAGACCTGTCCAGTGATATAACCCCCCTCTTCCGAGGCGAGATAGTCGACCATGGCAGCAATGTCGGTGACCGTGCCGAACCGGCCCAGAGGAATGACCCCGAGGATCTTCTGCTTCACCTCGTCAGAGAGCTCACCGGTCATGTCGGTGGTGATGAACCCGGGGGCGACGGCGTTCGCAGTGATCGTACGGCCGGAGAGTTCACGCGCGAGCGTCATCGTGAGGCCATGAAGGCCGGCCTTGGCGGCGGCGTAGTTGGCCTGGCCGGCATTGCCCTGCACGCCGGTGACGGAAGAAATGCTGATGATGCGACCCCAGCGCTTCTTGGTCATCGGACGCACGAGGCCCTTCGTCCAATAGAACGCCGAGGAAAGATTGGTGGAGATCACGTCGTTCCAATCTTGCTCCGACATCGCCATGACCAGCTTATCGCGGGTGATGCCGGCGTTGTTGACGAGGATTTCGACGGCGCCAAATTCGGCGTTGATTTGCTCGCAGGCCTGGGCGACCGCGGCGGCGTCAGAGACGTCGACCTGATAGGCCTTGGCCTTCTGGCCCTTGGCGAGGATGTCATTGGCGACCTGCACGCAGGTGTCGGACTTCGAGACGCAGAGCATGGTGTGACCATGGGCGGCGAGCCGTTCCGCAATGGCCTTGCCGATACCGCGGCCGGCTCCAGTGACGAGGGCGACGCGGGGATGGTGCGTGAGATGCATCGGGTTTTTTCTGGAAGCAAACCCCTCCGGTGGCAAGTGGCTAATGCCCCGCCGACAGCGCCCGGCCCCGCCCTCGCGCTCAGTAGATGTCGCGCTGGTAGCGGCCGTCCTTCTTGAACTGCTTCACCCAGTCCACGGCGGCCTCAGGCGTCAGACCACCCTGCTCGGCTACGATGGCGTGGAGCGCGGCGTCGACGTCCTTAGCCATGCGCTTGGCGTCGCCGCAGACGTAGAAATAAGCACCCTGCTGGATCCACTTCCAGAGCTCGGCGGCGTGCTCGCGCATGCGGTCCTGGACGTAGACCTTGGCGGCCTGGTCGCGGGAGAAAGCGGTGTCGAGGCGCGTGAGCACCCCGGACTGCTGATACTCCGCCCATTCGTCGGCGTAGAGGAAATCGTGGTCCTTGCGCTGCTCGCCGAAGAAGAGCCAGTTCGGACCCTTGGCGCCCCGGGTGGCGCGGTCCATGACGAAGCTACGGAAAGGCGCGACGCCGGTACCAGGGCCGACCATGATGACAGGAATATTGTCGTCGGCCGGGAGACCGAAGTGCGAGTCGGCGACGAAAACGGGGAGGTCCGGCTCGTTCATCCGGGCGCGATCGGCGAGGTAACTGGAGCAGACGCCTTCGCGCGGACGACCATTGGTCTCGTAGCGGACGACGGCCACCGTGAGGTGGATTTCCTGCGGGTACTTCGAGGGGGCGGAGGAGATCGAGTACAGGCGTGGCATCAGTTTACGCATCAGTTCGATGACTTCCTGGGCGGACGGACGGGCGGAAGGATGCTCCAGGAAGAGGTCGAGGAATTCGCGCTGTTCCATCCAGGCCTTCTTCTTTTCTGGGTCGGCTTCGCCGATGGCGGCAGCGAGGCGGGCCTGGTCGGCGGCATCGGTCGCACGGTCATGTAGAAGCTGGGCGAACTTGTAGGTCGGACCGTTGAGGGCCAGACGGGTCGACAGCGCCTGACGGAGCGAGATCGGAGCCAGATCCTTCGGGATGGTCACCGGCTCCTCGCCCGTGAAGCCGGCGGCCTGGAGCAAGGCAACGACCGCCTTAGGGTTATTGGTCGGGAAGACGCCGAGGCTATCCCCGCACTTGTAGGTCAGGCCACTGCCGGCAAGGGAGACCGAGTAATGCTGGGTATCCTTCTGGCTGGCTGGGGAGCTCAGGCGACGCCGGTCGACGAGGCGAGCCGGGAAAGGATGGTTCTTGTCGTAGGGAGCGGACATGAAAGTACCCCGCAGGATGCCGAGCGGGACGCTGATGCAAACCTCTTTTGAACGCAGGCCTACTTCCAGACCTTCACCCAGTCGATGTCGACGTCGTCGGGCAGGGTCTTCACGTTGAGATTCGGCCGATTCTCTTCCAAGATGCGATGCGTGAGCGTGATGTTCATCGGTCGGACGAACTCCTTGCGATCCAGCTTATGGACGATTTTACCATCGATGACCCACGTGAAGGTCCGCTCGCTCCAGAGGATGCCGTAGGTGTGGAACTTCTTGGAGAGATCGCCGGATTTCATCGGCGGCAGCGGCTTGTCCGGCCGGAAGTCCTGCTGGCCGGATTCGAGCGAGGCACGGGCCCAGGGGTTGACACGCTCCTTGCCCGTTGCATGGAAAGCGATGATGATGCTCGGTGCGGCCTTCTCATCGTCGGAGGCGATGCGAAAAATTCCCGTATGACCGTCGGAGGCGTTCATGCGCATCGAAGCCTCAAAATAACCATACTGCTGACTGAACTTGCCCCGCGTGCTGACGGAGTTGGACTGAATCATATCAGGCCCCATCTTGAGACCAATCCGCAGGACATTCTCCTTACCGGCCTTGACGAACGTGAAGAGGTCGCCGCCGCCGATCACCATCCACTTCGTGTCATCAATCTTACCGGAGTTGAAGTCATCTGAGAAGACGAGCTTCTTACCGATGGTGGGGTCGAGAGCAAAAGCCGAAGTGACCAGACAGAGTAAGGCGAGCAGGCGCATGGGATTCATTTCCAAATCTTGACCCAGTCAATATCGACGTCGTCCGGCAGCTCCTTAAGCACGAGTTTCGGGCGTTCCCACTCCCCGATGCGGTGGCTGAATTGCAGGCTCATGGGCTGGGTGATGGGCGTACGTTCGACCTTATGAAACTGCTTGCCGTTGACGTACCAAGTGAAAGCTTTCTCCGTCCAAAGGATACCGTAGGTATTGAACTTCTTGGAAGGCTCTCCGCCCTTGAGGATCTTCTTGCCGGAGGAGTCAGACCGGAGGTCTTTCTGGCCGACGTCATCGGTGTAGCGGGCCCAGGGGGTAAGGTGATCATCACCGTGCCCCTCCCAAAGAGCATTGATGTGAGGCGGCACTTTCTCGTCATGGCCGCGGAGCGACATATGCCCGGTATGCCCCAGATTTTTGTTCATCCGGATGGACGCTTCGAAATAGCCCAGCTTCTGCTCGAATTTTCCACGCGTGCTGATTCCGTTGGACTGAATCATATCCTCCTTCGTGATGAGCGCGATACGGAGCGCCTTGGACTTAACGACGGTGACGAAGCTCATCGCGGTAGGCTCGCCGATGGTACCCCACTTGGCCGCATCAAGCGCCGGGCCGTCAAACTCGTCGGAGAAAGCCAGCTTCATGTTCGAAGCCGGGTTGACGGCACTCAGGGAGGCCGTCAGGGCGAGAAGGCTGAGGACTTGTTTCATGGGGTTTTAAGGATAAAGAGGTTTAGCTCACGGAATCTTGAAGACCTTGACCCAGTCGATCTGCATCGGCTCGGGACCGAGCTTTGGGTTCATGAAATCCTTGAGCAGGCCGCCTTCGGGCAAGTGCTGGTAGAATTCGATGTACATCGGCTCCTTGGGAATCGGGCGAGAGAGCTTATGCACCTGACGACCCTCGACATACCAGATGTAGGAAGTGGCGGTCCACTGCAGCCCGTAGGTCAGGAATTTTTTGTACGATTTCCCGCCAGCCATCGCAATGACCCTGTCCTTCGGGCTCAGGCGCTCCTGGCCAGCATCTTCGACGAGGTGCAGGGTCGGGTCGATGCGGTCGTCTCCGGTGAAGACTAGGTGCAACGAGGCGGAAGGCACCTTGGACATATCCTGATTACGGATACCGAAGACGGTCCAGCCGCGGTTCTTGCTCTGAACGGCGCGGATGGAGGCTTCGAAGTAACCCTGACCGTGGGTGAAATGCTTGGAAGTATTCGCGTTACTGCCGTTCCAGAAACCGGCCTTTTCCTTGGGAGTGACCTCCAGCTGCAGCTTACCATCGACGATGCGGGCGGACCCGTTGATACTCCACTTCTTGGGGTCGAGTTCCTTGGCGTTAAAATCATCCTCCCAGACTGGCTTCAGGCCGGCGTTAGGAGCGGCGCCCAACGTCAGGGCGAGCAGCAGGGAGAAAAGCGGGGTGGCTTTCATGGAAGGGGCTTATATCGAGTAAATCCAGTAACCTAAGGGACGCAAGCCTGCTCGGATTACTGGTAGACCCTGACCCAGTCGATCCGCATGGGCTCCGGGCCCATCTTGGGGTCCTTATAGTTCTTCATCAGGCCGGCTTCCCCCAGCCGGCTATGGTCGAAGTATATGGTCATCGGCTTCGGCGTCGAGGGGACGGTCGGCGTCCGCAAGGTGTAAACCAGCCGGCCGTCGACATACCAACGGTAGTCGGCGGCACTCCACTGAAAGCCGAACTTATGGAATTTCTGGCTGTAGCTTTTGTCTCTTGGAACTGGGTTCTCCTTCGGACTGAGGGTGCGACCGCGCTCCTCGTTGACGATCCCTAGGGCAAGACCGACCGAGTCGCCGCCACCATTGCTGAAACCCATACTCGCGGCAGGGTGACGACGGTCCCGGTTACCAATGCCGAAGCCACCGCCATGACCGCCCGTCTGCATGAACAGGATTGAAGCCTCGATATACCCGTATTTCGATTCGTACTTGCCGTCCGTATTGACACTGGAGCCGCGCCAGAACATCGGCTTCGAGCCGGGCGTAATCTCAAGGGAAAGTTGCCCGTCTACAATCCGGACGCCATCAGCGTTGTCGATGTTCCACTTCTTCTTGTCGATCTCCTTGTCGTTGAACTCGTCGGACCAGACGAGTTTGAGACTGGTCTCCGGTCCGGCCCAGAGAGAGCAGAGACAGAGGAGAAGAGCGAGCAGGCGTGAGGGGTGCACGGCAATAAGGGGTCTCCCCTAGGAAAAAGCCCCAGACCGTGGGTGCAAGCCCTAGATGCAACGCCCCCGCTCAGTTCTCAAAAATCGAGTCGATTTCCTTGCGGGAAAGTGGGCGACAATCGCCCAAGGGCATCTTCCGGATAACCAGGCCGCCAATCTGGAAGCGGCGGAGGGTCTTCACGTGAAAGCCGAAGATTTCAAAGAGGCGGCGGATCTCGCGCTTACGACCCTGGTCGAGATGAATCTCGAGGTGGGCAGCGTTGTCCGGGTGACGAATGACTTTCTTGAAGCGCAGGTGCTCCCCTTCCTCGACCGCCCCTTTGAGCAGCCGCGGCGTGAGGGTCGGATCGTAATCACGATTCAGGATGATCTCGTAGCGCTTAATGACGCCACCCGAGGGGTGCATGACCTTGTTGGCCAATTCTCCGTCGTTGGTCAGGATGAGCAGACCTTCGGAATCCTTGTCGAGGCGACCGACGCAGAACAGGCGCAGTTTACCATATTCAGGAGGGACCATGTCGAAGACCGTCTGGCCACCGTGCGAATCGTCGTTGGTGCAGAGGTAGCCGCGGGGCTTGTTCATCATCAGCACCACCGTGCGGCCCAGCGGCTTGATGTGCTGCCCCTCACAGATGACCGTGTCCACGGCCGGGTCGACCGGCTGACCGGTCACGGCCAGCTTGCCGTTGATCATCACGGACCCCGAGACGACCAGCCGCTCCGCCTCACGACGGGAGCAGACCCCCGCCTGGGCGAGGAACTTATGTATACGCATGGGTCCTTCGGAAGGCACGCCTTGGGATTGAGGTATTTGCCGGCGCAGGGCGAGACAATCATCCGCCGGACGCCGGAGGACTTTTCTCGCCCTCGGCGGCGGGTCCGTCTTAATCAGGCCCATGCGCCTCATCGACGGCAACGCCATCGCCCAACAGGTCCTCGCCGAAGTGAAGGAACGCGTGGGCAGGCTCGCCCCGGTCGTGCCCCACGTGGCCTTCGTCCGCGTCGGCGACGACCCCGCCTCGGTCTCGTACGTGACTAAGAAGCAGAAGACCGCCGCCGAGGTCGGCATGAGGGCCTCGCTCCAACTCTTCCCTGAGACGGTCACCAAGGCCGAACTCTTCGCCCACCTCGACGCCCTCAACGCTGACGCCTCGGTGCACGGCATCCTCATCCAAGCCCCGCTGCCCAAGCACTTGCCTGAGACCGAGGTCTTCAACCGCGTCTCGCCCGACAAGGATGTCGACGGCTTCGGCACACAAAGCATCGGTCGCCTCGTCCAAGAGGTTCCCGGCGCCTTCGCCGCCTGCACACCCGCCGGCGTCGTCGAACTCCTCCGCCGCTCCGGCGTCGAGACCGCCGGCAAGCACGCCGTCGTCGTCGGCCGCTCGCTCATCGTCGGCAAGCCCGCCGCCGCCCTGCTCCTCGCCAAAGGTTGCGACTGTACCGTGACCATCGCCCATTCCCGCACCAAGGACCTACCCGCCATCGTCCGCCTGGCCGACATCGTCGTCGCCGCGATCGGCAAACCCCGCTTCATCACCGCCGACATGGTCAAGCCAGGGGCCATCGTCATCGACGTGGGTATCAACCGCGTCCCGGACGCCACCAAGAAGACCGGCTATCGTATCGTCGGCGACGTGGACTTCGACGCCGTGTCCCCTCTCTGCGAAGCCATCACGCCCGTCCCCGGCGGCGTGGGCCCGATGACCGTCGCGATGCTGATGAAGAACACGCTCGATGCCTGCGAGCGCGCCCAAGCCCGTGGCTAACCCTCCCCCCATCCCGCCGCCGCCTGCGGGATTTTGGTGGCGGACGCTCGCCTGTCTGGGAGACGTCATCCCGTTGATGTTCCTCGGCTGGGCCTTGGCTGGGATGCTGGCTGGACCCGAAGAACTCGCCGCCCGCCAACGAGCCGATGCCTGGTCGCAGCGGTTCAGCGACCAATACGTCGAGGCTTTCAAGTCCGGCGCGCCGCGCGACCTGGATCGGGTCTTGGAAATGGCCCGCAACCCGAAGGAGGCGGACCTCCAGGCCTTCATGACATGGTATTCCTTCCAAGGTAATGTCAGCTTCGTCACGATGCTACTTGCGCTGGCCTTGCAGGAATGGCTCCTCGCCGGCCGGACCCTCGGCAAACGCATCTTCAACCTGCGAACGATTAGCCTCCCTGAGGCCGCGCCGCCCGGCTTCCTGGCCTCGCTGCTCCGGTCGGCCTGGAAGGCCGCGTTCTTCACTTTGCCCAACCCTTTCTTCATGCTGCTGGGCATCGTGAACTTCCACGTGCCCCTCTTCCGCCGCGACAAGCGCGCCTGGCACGATCTCTGGACGCGCACGCAGGTCGTCGACAACAAGCCGGTCTGATCGCCCGATGCGCCTCGCCCTGCTGCTCCTGACCTTGGCGACGTCGCTCAGCGCCGCTGACCTCGCGCTTCCGCCACTGACGGAACAGGGCCCGCAGCCCGGCAAGCGCGCCACCGTGATTGCGACGGAATACTCCGGCACAAAGGTGCATCACCTGATCGCGTTACCCGATGACTGGACGCCGGACTGGCAGGCCCGCGGTAAGAGCTGGCCAGTCATCGCCGAATACACGGGTAACTATTTTCCCACCTCTGGCTCGACCGGAGAAGTCGAAGGCGCCGCCCTCGGCTACGGCTTGGCGCGCGGCCGGGCCATCTGGGTCGTCTTACCTTACGTCGCCAAGGACCATCGGAAGAACGAGATCACCTGGTGGGGCGACGTCGACGCCACCGTCGGCTACGCTAAGACCAACATTCCCCGAATCTGCGCGGAGTTCGGCGGCGACCCCAAGAAGGTCGTCCTTTGCGGGTTCTCCCGCGGTGCCATCGGGGTCTCCTTCCTCGGCCTGCACGACGACGAGGTCGCCAAGCTCTGGTGCGGCCTCTGGGCCCACGACCACTTCGACGGCATGAAAGAATGGCAAGGGCACGCTTGGGGCTCGCCCCTCGCCCGTTACCGGGAGGAAGCCACGGCGCGCCTGCGCCGGCTGCAGGGCCGGCCCCTGCTCGTCAGCCAGGCCGGTGCCCAGACCCGGCGGTTCATCGATGCGCTCGCGCCGAGCGGCGTCACTTATCTCACGGTCGACATGGGGGCGCTCTTCGGAAAATTCCCGAACGAGCTCGTGAAGCATCCGCACAACGACCGTTGGCCCTTGCGCGACGGCGATGCGACCCAGACCGCGCGGGCGTGGTTCGAACGCGTGACAGCGGCTGATAAGCCCGCAAAGTAAGCGGGCACAAAAAAGGCCTCGGGGTAAGCCGAGGCCTTGTCTGTTCGTTCAACCGGGGCTTAGCGACGGTCCGGACGGTCGCCGCGGGGGCGATCCATCGGCTTCGGGGCGGGAGCGTAGTCGCGACCTTCCTTCTCGGCGATGGCGGCGCGGCGCGAGAGGCGCACGCGGCCCTTGTCGTCGATGCCGACGCACTTGACGATGATCTCGTCGCCGAGCTTGCAGATGTCCTCGACGCGCTCGACGCGGTGGTCGGCCAGTTCGGAGACGTGCACGAGGCCTTCCTGACCGGGGAGGCATTCGACGAAAGCGCCGAATTCCTTCACCGAGCGGATGATGCCCTTATACGTCTTGTTGATTTCAATCTGCGCCGAGAGGAGGTTGACCTCGTTGACCGCGCGGGCGAGGGACTCGCCGTCGGTCGCGAAGATCGTGACCCAGCCGGAGTCGTCCTGATCGATGTCGAGCTGGCAACCGGTGTATTCCGTGATGCGCTTGATGTTCTTGCCGCCCGGGCCGATGAGCGCGCCGATCTTATCGGACGGAATCTTAATGCGGTGGGTGCGAGGGGCGCAGGGCTTCAGTTCGGCGCGGGTGGCCGGCATGGTCTTAGCCATGATGTCCAGGATCGCGTCGCGGGAGACCTTGTTCTGGGCGATGGCTTCCTTGGCGATGCTCATCGGGAGACCGTGGATTTTGAGGTCCAGCTGGAAGGCGGTGATGCCTTCGCGGGTCCCGCAGATCTTGAAGTCCATGTCGCCGTAGTGGTCTTCGGCGCCGATGATGTCGGTCAGCACGCGGTGCTTCACGATCTTACCGGCGGCGTCTTCGGTCACGAGACCGCAGGAGATACCGGCAACCGGGGCCTTGATGGGCACGCCAGCGTCGAGGAGAGCGAGGGTGCCACCACAGACGGAAGCCATCGAGGTGGAGCCGTTGGATTCCATGATCTCGGAGACGAGACGGATGGAGTACGGGAAGTCCTGCTCAGAAGGCAGGACGGAGAGCAGCGAGCGCTCGGCGAGGTTACCGTGGCCGGTTTCGCGGCGGGAGGTCATGCCGAAACGGCCGGTCTCACCCACCGAGAAGGGCGGGAAGTTATAGTGCAGGAGGAACGAGCGCTTGCTCGGGCCACCGGTGATGGCGTCGACTTCCTGGGCATCCTTGGAGGTACCGAGGGTCGCGAGAACGAGACCCTGGGTTTCGCCGCGCTGGAAGAGCGAGGAACCATGGACGCGAGGAAGCACGTCGACTTCGCAGGAGATGGCACGGAGATCAAGCGGCTTGCGGCCGTCGGCGCGTTCGCCGCTCTGGATGATGGCGTTGCGGTAGACCTTCTCTTGGAGCTTTTCGAAGGCCATCTTGATTTGGCGGGAGTCGAAGACGTCGCCGAGTTCGGCCTTGCAGGCGGCCTTGGACTTTTCGACCACGGCCTTGACGGCGTCGCCACGTTCCTTCTTGGAGGCGAGGAAGATCGCCTTCTTGAGTTGGTCGCCTTCAGCGGCCACGCGTTCGCAGATGGCGAGGGCCTTGGGTTCGCAGACGACGAGCGGGAAGACGCGCTTGGTCTTGGAGTACATCGCGGCGAGCTTGCGCTGGGCGGCGATGATCGGCTGGATGGCCTTCTGGGCGTATTCGAGGGCGGCGATGAAATCGACTTCCGGCAGCTGGTCGGCCGAGCCTTCAATCATCATCATGTCGCTCTCGTTGCCGACGTAGATGAGATCCAGGTCGGACTCATACTGCTGTTCGTGGGTCGGGTTGACGACGAACTGGCCGGCGACGCGACCGAGGCGGATACCCGCGATGGGTCCGTTCCACGGGATATCGGAGCAAAGGAGCGCGGCGGAGGCGCCGTTCACCATAAGGACGTCGGCGTCGTTGATTTGGTCCGCCGAGAGGAGCAGGCCGATCACCTGGACTTCGTTGAGGAAGCCTTCAGGGAAGAGCGGGCGGAGGGGACGATCGCAGAGACGCGAGGTTAAGACTTCCTTGTCGGAGGGCTTACCTTCGCGACGGAAGTAACTGCCCGGGAAACGGCCGGCCGCCGCAAACTTCTCGCGGTAGTCGACAGTCAGGGGGAAGAAGTCCTGGTCGGGGGAGCGCAGGTCTTCAGCGGCGGTGGCCGACACGAAGAGCGTGGTCTCGCCCTTGCTGATGGTGACCGCGCCGTTGGCGAGGCGGGCGATGGAGCCCGTGTTGATCGTGATACCGAGTTCTTCGATGGTCACGGAGTGTTTCTGTTTCATGGTGTTTTGCGGTGTGGCTTGGTGCCGGGCGGGAGTGCTCGGCG
>CAMBGQ010000034.1 GCA_945866215.1 Opitutus sp. GAS368
AACATGCTGAACATCGTCTACAACTTGGCCGACTTCGTGAACAAGATCGGCTTCGGCGTGATCATCTGGCAGTGCGCTGTCAGCGAGTCCGACAAGAAATAAGCACCCCTCGCAAATCGGACAATGGGGCTTCGTGCTCCATTGTCCGATTTTTGTATCTACGCATCCTAGGACCCTGCACCTAGGATTTTCCTGACGGTCACACCCGGTATCCCTCCCCACCCGATGAACACCACCACCGACACCGCCCTCCTCGAGGTCGAACGGCTGATGCTCGTGCTTGTCCGGGTGGCGGCGGGGACCGGCGTGTCCGCCGGCGAGCCCGCCACGCTGCGCGCCGCCCGCTATCACCTCGAAGCCGGGGGCCAAAGAGTGCGCGCCCGGCTGGCCTTGCATGCTTGCGAGGCCCTCGGTGTCGTCGTCGACCAATCGGTCCGCCTCGCCGCCTGCGTCGAACTCCTCCACAACGCCTCGCTCGTCCATGATGACCTGCAGGATAAGGAGAAACTACGCCGCGGTCTTCCGACCGTGTGCGCCGCTTTCGGTCCCGATGTCGCCCTCTGCACCGGCGACCTCCTACTTTCGGCCGCCTATGGCGCCCTGGCGGACCTCCCTGACCCCACTCCTCTACCCGCTCTGCTCCGCTGCGTGCACGCCCGGACAGCCGAGGTGATCCAAGGCCAATGCTCTGAGCTGGCCACCAAGGATTACGCCCTCGCCGAGGTATCTCGGTACGAAGAAATCGTCGTCGGCAAGTCCGGCGTCCTGCTGAGCCTGCCGCTCGAACTCGCCTTCCTGGCCGCGCGTCAGGAACAGTGGCTGCCGCGCATCCGCGCCGCCGCCCACGCTTTCGGTATCGGTTACCAGATGGTCGACGACCTCGAGGACGTGCAGGGCGACGCCGCCCAGCATAGCCTCAATATCGTCTTGCTGCTCGCGGCGGGCCGCCCGACCGAACTCGCCGCCGACCAAGCCCGGCAGCTGGCGCGCGGACATCTTGAAGCGGCCATCGAGCACGCCGGAGCTTTACCGAATAAAGCGGGGGCGCTGCTGACCGAATTCGCCTTCGCACTCGTGAAGCGCGTGAAGTCCGCTTAAGTCGGAGGCGTGAAAGCCATCGTCATCGGCGCAGGATTCGGCGGCATCGCCGCCGCCTTGCGGCTCCGCGCCAAGGGCTACGCCGTGACCCTCATCGACCGCTGCGCGGCCCTGGGTGGACGCGCCCAAGTCTATGAGCGCGAGGGCTTCCGACACGACGCCGGCCCGACGGTCATCACGGCCCCCTTCTTGTTCGAAGAACTGTTCGCGCTCTTCGGCGAACGTTTCGCCGACCATGTGAAGCTCGTCCCGCTGACGCCGTGGTATCGGTTCCAATTCGCCGACGGCGATACCTTCGATTACGGCGGCACCCTGGAGGCCACGTTGGCGGAGATCGAGCGCATCGAGCCGCGCGACCGGGCGGGATACCTCGCCCTGCTTGAGCACAGTCGCCGGATCTACGATATCGGGTTCACCCAGCTCTCGGCCCAGCCTTTCCATCGTCTCGGGACGATGCTGCGACAGGTCCCGCACCTGCTCGGCCTACGCAACTACGAGACCGTCTGGCAGATGGTCTCGCGCCATCTCGTGAGCGATAAGCTCCGCCGGGCGTTCTCCATCCAGCCCCTCCTCGTGGGCGGCAATCCGTTCGACACTACCAGTATCTATGGGCTGATCCATTTCCTCGAGCGCGCGTATGGGGTGCACTTCGCCATGGGCGGCACCGGGGCCGTCACCCAGGCGCTGGGCGGCCTGATGGAACGGCAGGGAGTAGCCCTGCGCCTGAGCACGACCGTTGAGCGTGTCCGCATTGAGCAGGGCGTCGCCCGCGGGGTCGTGCTCGCCGACGGCACCCACGTGGACGCCGATATCGTCGTCTCCGATGCGGATGCGGCCCATCTCTACCGGGACCTCGTCCCGCGCGCCGAGCAGGCCCTCGCCACGCGCGTGAAGCTATCGCAGGCCCATTATTCGATGGGACTGTTCGTGATGTATTTCGGCACCACGCGGACGTATCCCGATGTCGCCCATCACACGATCTGGATGGGCGAGCGCTACCAGGAGCTGCTCAACGACATCTTCCATCGTCAGAAGCTTGCCGAGGACTTCTCGCTCTACGTGCACCGGCCGACCGCCACGGACCCGAGCTTCGCTCCGCCCGGCCAAGATAGTTTCTACGTGCTCTGCCCCGTGCCTAACTTGCAGGCCGATATCGATTGGGCCACCGAAGGCCCGCGACTGCGGGATCGGATCGTCGACGCCTTGGAACGCACGATGCTACCCGGGCTTAAGGCGACAATCACTGCCGATTTTTATAAGACCCCCGAGGATTTCCGCGATGAATACCGCAGCGTCCACGGCGCGGGCTTTTCCGTGGCGCCGATCTTCCGTCAGTCCGCCTGGTTCCGCTTCCACAACAAGTCCGAATCCGTGCGGAATCTCTATCTGGTCGGCGCGGGCACGCATCCTGGCGCCGGCGTTCCGGGCGTACTCTGTTCCGCCAAGGTCATCGACGCCCTCATCCCGGCCGCCTCATGAGCCAGACCGCCGCGCACGTCCCGTCGGCCGCGGCCGAGGCGACCTTGGCCCGTCAGGGACGGAGCTTCCATTGGGCGCGTCGGCTGCTCGGAACGACGCACGCCGACCGGGCGACGCGACTCTACGCTTTCTGCCGTCGTCTCGATGACTTGGTCGACGAGGCCGCTTCGCCGGAGGAGGCGCGGGTGGCGCTGGCCGCGGCGGATCGCGCTATTGCGATCGGACGATCGGACGATCCGGTCTTATCCGACGGGCTTGCGCTCATGCGCGAATGCGGGATCGAGCCGGGCATCGTCCGTGAGCTTATCGCGGGGATGGCCTCCGACGCCGAGACCGTGCGCGTGGCGGATGAAGCGGAGCTCCTGCGTTATTGCTACCGCGCGGCAGGCACGGTCGGCCTGATGATGTGCCGGGTCCTTGATGCGCCGGAACCTGCGGCGGCGGCCCACGCCGTCGATCTCGGCATCGCCATGCAGCTCACCAATCTCTGCCGCGACGTCGCCGCCGACGCGCGGATGGGCCGGCGCTATCTGCCGGCGAGCCTCGTCGGCGATATCGCGCCGGACGCGCTCATCGAACCGTCGCCCGCTTTACAGCCGACGCTTCGCGCCGCCGTGGCGCGGCTCCTCACCTTGGCGGAAACTTATTATGCCAGCGGCGAAGCCGGGTTGCCGTTCCTGCCAGTGCGGGCGCGGGCAGGCATCCTCGTCGCGGGCCGAGTCTATCGCGCGATCGGCCATCGCCTGACCGCGTGCGAGCACGCTTATTGGGAGGGCCGGGCGTTCGTGCCAGACTGGCGGAAAGCCACGATCACCCTGACTGCCTTGACGACGCAGCCGCTGCGCGGCGCCTTCTGGTCGCGGCCTCAGGCGCATTCCGTCTCTCTGCATCAGGCCCTCGTCGGGCTACCTGGCATCACCGCACGTCATGGAGAATGACCTGCTCATCTTGGGCGGTGGCGCCGCTGGACTCAGCCTCGCGCGGCGGTTGGCTGAGCAGGGCGCGACAGTTCCGCGCACCTTGGTGCTCGAGGGTCGTAGTGATTACGCTGATGACCGGACATGGTGTTTCTGGATGCACCCTTCGGCGCAGCTGACCCATCTGGTCCGTCGCCGTTGGGCGAAGGTCTCTCTGGCTTCTTCGACGGAGCGCGTGCTGGTGGATTGCGCGGAATTTCCTTACGCGCTCCTGCCCTCGGGCGGATTCTATCAGGAGAGCCGCGAACTCCTCGCCCAGTCAGAGCGCGTGCGCTTGGCCTTGGGCGTCGCTGTCCACGGCGCACCGCGCAAGGTCGACGGGCTCTGGGAGGTAGAGACCTCGACCGGTGTCCACCGCGCCCGTTGGATTGTCGACACTCGTCCGTCGGCGCCGCCCGCCGCGGGCGCGGCGGTGCTTTGGCAGTCTTTCCTCGGGGTGGAAGTCGAATGCACCGGGCCGGTCTTCGATCCGACCGTCGCCGAGATCATGCACTTCACGACGGTCGAGGCAGGGCAGATTCTTTTTCATTACCTACTCCCGTTATCGCCCACGCGGGCCTTGTTGGAAGTCACCGCTTTCGCGCCAGCCCCAGCTGGGCCGGATGTATTCCGCGCGGAGCTCACGCGCTTTATCGAGCAGCGGCTCGAGGGTCGGCCATACCGGATTCGGCGCGAGGAGCATGGCATCCTGCCGATGGGGCTGCCGACGCCGACGCCTTTGGCCGACACGACCTATGTGCGGGCGGGCCTCATGGCGGGCGGAGCGCGGGCGAGCAGTGGCTACGCATTCCAGCGCATCCAACGATGGGCGGTGGCTTGCGCTCGAAGTCTGGCCGAAGGTCGCGGCCCCCAAGCGCACGCGGCGGATGGATGGGTCCTGCGCCAGATGGACGCGCTCTTTCTGCAGGTACTCCGGCACCGGCCAGAGTTGGCGCCGACGATCTTCCTCGCCATGTTCCGCCAGGTTGCGCCGGCGAGGCTCGCCCGTTTCATGAGCGACCAAGGCACCTTGCTCGACGACCTCGCCATCATCGCCGCCTTGCCGCCGGGACCGTTTCTCCGTGAACTTTTTCGACCCGCTCCTAGCGTGGTACGATCGTGAACGCCGAGCGTCGCCAAGGGCTGATCTTCGGGTGCGTCGCGTGCTTGGCAACGGCGGCCTCCGGCGCGCTAGGGCGCTTTCCGCCGCAGCTAGAACTCATCGTTCTCGCCTCGCTCATCCTCGTCTTGGGCGTCCCGCATGGGGCGATGGACACTCTTTTTGCGCAGCGGCTCTATGGCCTGAAGACGGCGTGGGATTGGACGCGCTTCACGGTCGGCTACTTGGCGCTCGCCGGCCTGGTGGTCGCGGCATGGGTGTGGGCGCCCACGGGATTCTTGGTGGGCTTCCTGCTCATCTCCGTCGCGCATTTTTCCGGCGATCCTGCGGAGGGGACGCCCTGGATATCGCGCATCCTCTATGGGGGTGCCGTGCTGGTCTTGCCGGTCTGGCAACATCGGGAGGAGATGAGCGGTTTATTCGGCCAGCTCGTCGGTCCGGAGGCGGCTGGAGCGATCATGCCGGTCTTAGGTTGGCTCGTGTGGCCGTGGGCGCTGGGGCTGCTTTTGGCGGTTGGCGAGCGCAGCGTGCGTGACCGTCTGACCGCGTTCGAAATCGCAGCGGTCGGTATCCTTGCTTTCGTGGCACCGCCCTTACTCGCTTTCACCTTGTTCTTCTGCGGCATGCACGGGGCGCGCCACATCCTCCGCGCGTTCCGGTATTCCGGCCGCGATTCTTGGCGCTTCCTCGGCTTGGTCGCCCTGTTGCCCATGATCGGAGTGGGGCTGGCTTCAGCGGCCGCCTGGGTTTTCCTGAAGGATGCCCCGCTCGATGCGCGTGTGGTTCAGATCGTCTTTGTCGGCCTCGCGGCGTTGACTGTGCCCCACATGGTCTTGGTTGAAAGAGTGCGCTTGGCCGGTTGGATTCGGCCGGCGGATTCCCGATAGGCGGCGGAGGATTTGCAACGTCCCGCGAATGCGTAACATGGAGAAAATGAAAACAATGCTGACGCTCAGTTGCGCCGGGCTGACGGCCTATTTAGGGCAGGGCTGCGCGGGCGGCTGGTCGTCGCCCGAAGCGGGCCTCCCCAATCTATCGACCCACCAGTGGCGGCACCGCGTCTTAATCATCGATACGCCGACCCAGCAGTCCTCCGAGTATCTCCAACAAAGCGCGGTTCTAGAAGCCGCATCAGCGGGCCTAGAGGAGCGTCACGTGCAGATCGTCACCCAGACGGCGAAAGTCTTCCGGGTCCGCTTGGTGGGCAAGGATGGCGGCGTGAAGCTCGACCGTGGCGCGCCGGTCGATGTTCCGACGCTCTTCGCCCTGATCGACGCCATGCCCATGCGTCGGGCAGAAATGTCTGGTCGTTAAGAGCACGTTTTGGGCGGTACCTGCTGACTAAACTACTCCTCGATTCATTTTCCGCTGCGGCTCTTGAGCCTCCTCAGATAAATAGACAGAGGACTTAAGCTCCGGACTTTTTATTACCGTCAGCGCGGTCGTCGTCATTCATTTTCTTGAACCGCTGCATGGCGGCGAAAAAAGCGATACCGAACAGTATGAAGATGAAGACCGCGAAATAGGGGACGTATTCATTCATCTTTGGAATTCTCGATGGCCTTCAGGTAAATACCGAAGGCGAGGATAGAAGGGGCCCAAAGGCCAACGAAGATTGCTTCCAACTTGTAGTCCGACAAATAAAGGATCTTCGAAAAGATGATGACTAAAAAGACCGCTATAAACAGCAGACGGTCGGTTAAGTTGAACTTTTTAAACATGTTAAGGGGAGTTGGTTTTGAAGATACGTCTAGCCTCGGCGGAGTCAAATATCGGAAGGGTTCTCCTGGATACCCGTATGTGTCTGTTCTGGATCAAGACCCCAGATATGGCTTAAATAGTGCATATGGGCGGCTAAGGCGGGTGACGTCTTAATGTGGGCCAGGCGTCGCCGTGGGTTAGGGTGCGTCCTAAAGCGTATGACTCATAATAGGGTCAGACCCTATTAATGGGGTCTGACCCCATTATGTTGCTTAGCGGGTGATGAATTCGCGCTCGGAGGCTTGGCACCAAAGGCGATAGATATTGATCACGTTCTTCCGGATACCGGCGACTGGGATTTTCAAGAAGCCTTGGCGCTTGGCCGCTTCGAAAAGAATCCGCTCCTTCTGGGTCAGCCGATGCCCGACGCCTCGATTGCCGATCTTGCCGCGAGTCGACTCGCCGCGACTGAGTCGCTCGATGTCATTCTTGTCGGGCTTAGGCATAGGGAGAAATCTAAAGCGAAAGCACGAAAGCGCAAATGGGCGCAAAGGGGCAGGGATAGGTGAGGGGAAGGCGCGGCGAAGCCGCGAGACCAGAGGCACAGAGGCTCGGAAGGATGTAACGTTAGTTGACCGGTTGACCAGTGGGCCAGTTGGCCGGGGAGACAAAGGTATCGCTCAAAGGGAAACCGGAGACCGGAGGATTGGCTGGGGAGATACAATTCCAGGTGACGGGTGACGGGCACGGGAGCCGGGAGTTCAGGTGCCGGCTATTCGGGATTCAGCCGCGGGTGGCTGGTTCCTATTAGCCGATGGCTGAACGGCTGACTCCAGAGAGGCTGATGCCCCGATGGCCTTCACCTGTCACCCGAAACGTCATTCCATGTAATGATTCTATCCGTCCGCCGACCTCATTTGACATACCCCGGGAATCAGGATGATTCAGAGCATGATCTCCCGTCTTTTGCCTCTGCTCCTCGGTGCCGCTCTTTTCGCCGAAGCGCCTCGCCCTCGGGCCGGCTTCGAAGGCGTGGGTGTCCAGTTCACTTCCGCTTCGGCTTCCGGTAGTGGTAAGGCCGAGGATCGCGCGACGGGCTTCGAGGTGACGGGTAATTTCCCGCTACTGAAGACTGGCTCCTGGCAATACGACTGGGGCTTCCGGTATGCGCAGACGCGTCACGATTGGACCGCCGCCCCCGTCGACTTCGATCTCGTCCGCGGCGCTTCGCTCAATCTGAGCGGTTACGCTTCCACTGAAGCCGGTCGTTCCCGTTATGCCGTCCTGCAGGTCAACGGTAACGCCGCGGAAGGCGTCTCCCTCGGCGACGCCCTCACGGTCCAAGCTCTCTATGGCGCGGATTGGCGTCGCTCGGAAACTTTCACCCTCGGTTACCTCTTCCTCGCCGAAACGCGCGCGGTCCGTTCGCCGATGGTCCTGGTCGTCCCGACTTTTCGCTGGCAGTTCGCGCCGGATTGGTCGCTCGGCACCGGCCGCAAGTCTCTCGTCCTCGAGCGCAAGCTCGACGAAGCCTGGCGGGCCTCGCTGACCCTCGCTTTCCAGCAGGAAGAAGCCCGCCTCGCGGACCTCGCCGGTCAGCGTCAGGATTACGAGAGCGAGCGGATCGCCGCGCTCTTCGGCCTGCGTCGTAACGCCGACGGACGAATCGATGAGATCACCTTGGGCTGGGCCTTCCGTGCCGAAGCGCGTCGCGAAGTCGGTGGCGTCGAGTCGACCTATGACCTCGCGCCGGGACTGATTGTCGGTCTCTCCTCGCGCTGGAGGTTTTGAGGCGCGGCCAAAGGCCGCGAGGGGACACGAGGGCCGGAGGGCACGTGGACTGGATAAGCCGCAGGGCACAAAGGGAAACCGGAGACCGGATGATTGGCGGGTCATGGGTTATGCCCACAGCATCCGTTCCGGTTTCCGGTCTCCCCTTGAGTTTCTGCCTCTGATCCATCCAGTCCTCGATTCAGTCCTCAATGCAGTCATCGACTCAGCCCTCCATGCAGCTGTCACGTCCCTACCTCGAGACTGCGGCGCTGCGGGTGACCCAGCGATACGCGTCGAGGGAATTGCGCCAGAAGAACCGTTCGCGTTCTTCCGTGGTGCGGTCGGCGTAATAATCCGCCACGAGCCCGAAGACATCGGCATAGCGCGCGCCTTTATCCGAGACGGGCCAGTTGCTGCCATAGAACACGCGCGTCGGTCCAAATGAGGTCGTGACGTGATCGAGCGTGGGTCGATAGGTAGCGACGTCCGTCGGCGCGCCGCCGTGCGGAGTCTTCATGGGTTCAACGAGTCCAGAGAGTTTGCAGAAGACGTTCGGTTCGGCGCCGAGGCGACGCATACCTTCGCGCCAGGCGAGGTCCGGCGCATGCGGATCGCGGACGTTGCCGACGTGGTCGACGACGATGCGCAGGCGAGGGAAGTCGCGGGCAAGACGCACGGCTCCCGGGAAATCACTGAGGCCATTGATATCGAGCGCGAGGCCGCGGTCGGCCAGCAGCCCGAGATGGCGCGAGAAGATTGGGTCGGCCAGATTAGCGCTCAGTTTACCCGCGGGGATGCGGATGCCACGGAAGAGCGGATGGGCACCGAGCCGGCGAAGATGGTCGGGGAAAGTCGCTTCCGCAGGACGCAGGTTACCGATAAAGCCCACGATGCATGGATGCTCATCGGCGAGGCGCAGGATCCAGTCGTTGTCCTCTATCCAGGCGCTGGCTTCGACCACCACCGTCTCGCGAATCCCGTGAGGGGAGGCGACTCGTTGCCAATCGGGCGGGAGCACTGGGCGATCGAGGAAGCTGCCCTTCGTCGGCCATGGCACGCCTTGGCTGCGGGTCGGGTCGTAGAAGTGCGTGTGCGTATCGATGATGCGACTCGCCGTCGGCCGGCTGGCGCAACCAACGGAGAGGGCGGCGGCGCCGGTCGCGCCAGCGAGGGTACGCAGGAAGGAGCGGCGATCGGTCATCGGGGGCATGGGGGAGATAATGTGGCGGAGCCGAGAGGGGGCAAGGGAGACGCTAATCGAGGACACGAGGGCCGGAGGGCACGTGGACCGGACAAACCGCATCGCTCAAAGGGAAACCGGAGACCGGATGATTGGCTGCGGGGATTCAATTTCAGGTGGCTGGTGGCGGGCAGAGGGCGTCGAGAATTAATATGAGGAATCTTCCCCCCGTAGGGGGGAACGGTATGGGAGCGGGCTCGGGGGAGGGGTGATTTCGAAAAGTCGGGGTATACTGCCGACCTCATGCCCCGCTACACCCTGCAATCCACTGCCTTCCATAAGAACACCCGGCCGGTCATCTGGCTCGACGTCGAGAGGCGCAAAGCCGACCCGGAGCCGGCGCTGACGTCAGTGCATTGGGCCGAGGGCCTGAAGACCTATGCCCACGATGCGATCCTGGCCCAGTCCGCCAAGGCACGTGCTCTGGAGTTCCAGCCATGGGCACAGCTGGCCGCAGAAATCGTCCGCGTGGCGATGGCTTCAGACAGCCTCATCGCTGGCTACAGCATCCCTGAACGCGACCTCCTGATGGAGTCCTGTCCGGAACATGCCGAGTGGATCAAGGAGAACTACCTGAACGCGAACGCGGCGAGGTGGTTCAAGAACCACCGCCCAGCGATTTATGCTGAGGCATGCCGCACGGCGGGCGAACACCGCAAGCCTGGGCTGAAGGATTTCCTCATCCAGCCTGCGGTAGGCTATTCATATAAGAAGTACCTACTCGATGTGCAGCCAGGCTCGATCCTCGGCCGGATGCGTAAGCTGCTCGCCAAGCGCGACGGCGTGCATCGCGAGCTGACCAATGAAGCCCGCCGCGACTGGACCAACCTCATCGAGTATAACCGCCAGGATGTCCTCGGGATGATCCATATCGTCGCTTATGCGAGAGGCGACGGAATGGCGGGCCAAGGCCATGGAAAGGCGGGGTGTTTATGATTATTTCGACAAAGGGTGGTCCGTTCGGCTAATAATCGCATATTGATATTCCCGCTGCAATCCGTGGAATAAGTCCGTGTCCGATCCCCAAGGCATGCCCCCCCGTGAAAATGGGGCGGAGCCTTTGGCCCGCCCCAAGAGTACCCTATGGCAACGCCTCGGGGGCGAGGGCTTGGCCTTGTCGGTCATCTTGCACTGCTTACTCGTGCTGATCGCAGTCATCTGGGTCGTCTCGACGGTCACGAACAGCGCCGGCAAGAAGGATCCGAACACCTTCGCCACGGGCGCGGGCGGCGGCTCCGGCGGGACTAAGGCCAAGGAGTTTAAGACCAAAGCCGTCCCGAAGAACATCAAGTCGCTCGCCAAGACCAACACGCGCATCACGAGCAAGAACGCCAACGCCACGCTGGCGGTGGCCAGCCTGCCAAGCCTGTCCAACCCGCTGCTCAGCGCCGGCGCGATCGGCGGCGGCTCCTCGAAGGGCTTTGGCGGCGGGACTGGCGGCGGCATCGGTTCCGGCAAGGGTCTCGGCGTCGGCGGCGGCCGGAATTTCGTCTCGCTCTTCGGCGGCCGTGGTGGCGCCGGCAACGCTCTCCTCGGCCAGTTCTGGGATATCAAGCGCCCGAAGGCCCCGAATATGCCTCCCCTGATCAAGCTCACTTCGGGCAGGGGCGGCTATGGTTACACCGAGCAGGAGATCTCCGAGTATTTCAAGGCCATCCGCTCAGTCATCACCCGTGGAGATCCGAGCGTCGCGCTGGGAAAATATTTCCGCGCCGACGCGATGCTGTCCGCCAACGGCATCTTCCAGCCCACGATGGATGCGAGCGAAGCCCCCAAGGCGTTCGGCGTAGAGAAGGAGGTCGCCCCGGTGCTCTGGCTCGGCGTGTACCAGGCCAAGATCAGCGCGCCTTTCGCGGACAGTTTCCGGTTCGTCGGCGGTTGCGATAACGTCCTGGTCGTCATCGCCAATGGACGGATCGTGCTCGACGGCAGCCTGAAGCATACGCCTGGCGCTTCGGCGAAGCATTACTATGCTGCGGACTGGAAGCAGACCACGCCGCCCGTGACGGGCGCCGTCCAGAGGCCGGCCACGAACAACTTCCCCTTCATCTACGGCGATTGGATCCAGATGGGCCCGAATTCCACCACCGACATCACCGTCATCCTCGGCGAGACCGGCGGCAAGTACGGGGCTTTCCTCTGCATCGATTATAAGTCCGCGGCCTGGCATAAGGGCGGCTCCCTGCCGCCTGGCGGCATCCTGCCGGTCTTCCTCGTCGGCAAGCCGGATAAGGAATTCAAGGACCTCGTGATGAAGGCCGGGGCGGAGAACAACGTGATGCCTTACCTGGACGGGCCGATCTTCACGCCGAAGCGCCTCGGCCTCTCTGTCCCGAGGTAAGGGCTTACTGCCGCGCGTCCGTCCGCTCGCAACGACGACGTCTCGCCACTGCCATGCGGCCGCCATTCGGCGGCCTGGCTTTATCCCCGGCCCTAGCCCATTCAGCCCTCGATTCAGTCCTCTACGCATTCATCGACTCAGCCCTCTACACGGCTGCCCCACCCTCAGGGTTGCGGGGGCGGTGGGCTTAGGTAAGGTAAGCGCATGAAGCGGCTGTCTCTCGTGCTCGTGATGCTGATCGGGGGCTGCTTGTTGGCGGCGGAGACGACGATCACGTTGCCGATTCGTTTCCATATTACCCAAGGGGCCAAGATGACGGTGAAGGGACAGGCAATGGAGAACTGGGTGCAGCCGGCGGACTTAACTGGACCGGTGCTCGCGGAAGTGAACCGTATCTGGAAGCCAGCCGGGATTCAGTTCGTCGTGGAGCGCGCCCAGGCCGAGGCGCTGCTCAAGCCATCCGACTTCACGGAGCTGATTAGGGTAGTTGAAAATTCGAAGCGTGGCGAAGAAGAGGTCGCCGGCTCAGGCCGTACCGCCGCCATCGGCAAGCTATTGGATCCAGCGCAGCGCCACCGGACTGCAATGAACGTGTATCTGTTGCCGTATATCGGCGCCACCTATCAGGGGTATGCGAATCTCGGCGGCAATCAGGCCGTCATCGGCGTCTGGACGGACAAGGCATCGCGTGCCGAGAAGCCGCCGGTGAAGGCCTTGCTCGTCGAACCCGAGCCGATGAAGGTAGGTTCCTTGGCTCGCACCATCGCCCATGAGCTGGGACACAACCTAGGCTTGGTGCATCCGGATAAAGCGGAGGTATCCCCCGTCGGCCGACTGATGGGCGGAGGCAGGCAAGGCTATGCGTTGACCGAGGAAGAAATCACCAAGGCCCGTAAGACCGCGCAGAAGCACGCGGGGAAGTAATCCGATTTGGATTGGTCAGGGGCGGCTTCAGAGGGTAGAAAATCCTCATGAAGCGACTGCCCCTGTTCGTGATCATGCTGCTGACCGTCGTCGGTCAGGCGGCGGAAGAAGCACGTCGTGGTATGGTCGCTGCGGTGCATCACCTGGCCAGCGAGGCGGGGGTTGAGATCATGCGCCAAGGCGGCAACGCGGTCGACGCCGCGGTGGTCACGGGCCTCGTGCTCGGCGTGGTCGATAGCCATAACTCTGGTCTCGGCGGGGGCTGCTTCCTGCTGCTCCGGCTTCCTTCTGGAGAGATTATCGTCCTCGATGGACGCGAGACCGCGCCGGCGGCTTCGACGCCCGATATGTTCATGCGCAATGGCCATGCCGTACCCGAGCTCAGTCGCACCGGCGCCCTCGCGGTCGGCGTCCCCGGGCAGGCCGCAGTCTTCCATGAAGCGGTGACGCGTTACGGCAAGCTGCCGTGGAAGGTGCATTGCGAGATGGCTGCCAAGATCGCCGAAGACGGTTTTCCCCTATCCCGCGCCTATGCGTCGCGCATCGCCGCGGTCGCCAAGGACCTCGCCACATTCCCATCATCCCGCGCGATCTTCCTGCATGCCGACGGATCTCCGCTCAAGGAAGGCGAGATCCATAAGCAGCCCGAACTTGCGAAGACCTTGCGTGCGTTGGGGGCCGGCGGACCTGATTGGTTCTATCGTGGCCCGTTCGCCCAGGCCGCGGCCAAGTGGATGCGTGAGAACGGCGGTCTCATCACTGAGGCCGATTTTGCGGCCTACGCTTTCAAGCGCCGCACCCCGCTCGAGACCACTTACCACGGCCGCCGCATCGTCGGCATGCCTCCGCCCAGCTCCGGCGGCGTGCACGTCGCGCAGATTCTGAACATCCTCGAAGCCAAGGGCCCCATCCGCGCGGCGGACGCCCCGCACGTCATCGCTGAAGCTATGAAACTCGCTTTTGCCGATCGCGCTTTCTGGTTGGGCGATCCCGCGTTCACCAAGGTGCCGCGCGGGCTGGCCGACAAGGATTACGGCCAGAGCCTTGCCGCGAAGATCGACGTCACCAAGGTCACGAAGGTCAAGGACCACGGCACGCCAGCGCGCGCGGATGAGCATGTCTTTGAAAAGCACACCACGCATTTTTCAGCGGCCGACGCAGCGGGCAACTGGGTCGCCTGCACTTCGACCATCAACACCTCTTATGGCTCCAAGGTTGTCGTCCCGGGTACGGGCGTCGTGTTGAATAACCAGATGGACGACTTCGCCTCCGAGCCTGGCGCCCCGAACGCGTTTGGTCTGGTCGGCGCGGAAGCTAATCTCCCTGCGCCCGGTAAGCGCCCACTCTCCAGTATGTCACCCACGCTCGTCTTCGAAGGCGAGCGACCTGTGCTGGCGATTGGCGCAGCCGGCGGACCGACGATCATTTCGCAGACCCTCCTGGCGCTGCTGCACATCCTGGACGAGGGCGACACCCCGGCGCAGGCCTTAGCGCGTCCGCGCTTCCATCAGCAGTGGAGTCCGGATGAACTGCGGGTCGAGAAGTCGATGCCCGAGGCGATGAAGGCTGACCTCCGTCGTCGCGGCCATGTACTAAACGAAGTGGAGACCATCGGTTCGACCCAGGCTGTCGGCCAACCGGCCAAGGATGGTCCGTTCGTCGGTGCGCATGATCCGCGTTCGCGAGAAGGTCGGGCGGCAGGGTGGTAGCGCGGTGGAGCCGCGGTGAGCAGGGAGTATCGAGTATAGAGTATGGCGAGAGGCAGGGGTAGCTGCTGCGGGTAGGGCCGACCATCCTTGGTCGGCCGCGGTCGAGCAGGGATGCTCGACCCTACCTAGATGCAGCCAGGACAGCACGTGGTGCTGTCCCTACCCCATGGTTGCAGGGCGGGGTGAGATAGGTATGGTGGGGGGTATGAGATTCCCCCTACTCGTATGGTTTGGTCTGGCCGCAGCCGTTGCTGAAGCGAAACCCTTGCAGGTCTATATCCTCGTGGGGCAGTCGAACATGGAAGGCCACGCGAAGGTCGAGACGATTGATTATATCGGCGAAGACCCCGCGACGGCGCCGTTGCTGAAGCGTATGCTCGGTCCGGACGGCAAACCGGCGGCCGCGAAGAATGTGTGGATCACCTATCTGACCGGCAGTGGTGATAAGAACGGCGAAGGCTTCGGTCCGCTGTCGACGGGTTTTGTTTCGCGGCAGGACCCGACGAAAGACGGCGGCAAGATTGGTCCCGAGTATACTTTCGGCCTGGCGATGGAGCGTGCCGGTAAAGGCCCAGTCTTGATCATCAAGGCTGCTTGGGGCGGCAAGTCGCTGAACTATGATTTCCGTTCACCGGGCGCGGGTCCGTATCCGCGGACAGCCCGCGACCTTGAGACCGACAAACATCCGCTCGCCAACTCCGGCCATTACTATCGCCTCATGATGGCGCATGCCAAGCAGGTGCTCGCTAATCCGGGCCGCGTCTGTCCGGCCTACGACCCAAAGGAAGGTTACGAGCTGGCTGGGTTTATCTGGCTACAGGGATTCAACGACATGGTGGACGGAAACTTCTATCCCAAGCAGCCCAAGGGTGCGGCGGGCAATCGGTTCGCGTTGTATTCGGAATATATGAGCGCGCTGATTCGCGATGTCCGTAAGGACCTCGGCGCGCCGAAGCTTCCGTTTGTCATCGGCGTCATGGGCGTCGGCGGCAAAGACCCCGGCAGCGAAGATAACCTCGCCTTCCGCGAAGCCATGGCCGCACCGGCCTCGCTCCCTGAGTTTAAAGGCAACGTGATTGCCGTGCGCACCGCACCGTTCTGGGACGAGAAGCTGGGCGCCATCCAGGATAAGAAGGAAAAGGTCCGCCAGATGGCCTTTGAGCTCAAGAACAAGAGCAAGCGCTCAGCCAATGCCGACGGCAAGATGACCGAGCCGCAACAGAAGGCTTATCTCAAGGACTACGAAGCCAAGCTGATCCCCGCAGACGAAGTCGCCATGCTGAAGCGTGGTGCCTCCAACGGCGGCTATCATTATCTCGGTTGCGCCAAGACGTTTGCGCTCATGGGCGAGGCGTTCGCCGAGGCTAATCTCCAGATAAGGGCGGGGCAGAAGTGAAGCGAAGGCTGCGCCTTCGAGGGGACATGTTGGCAAGGTGACACGGGGGCACGGAGAGATGCATCCATTTCAGGTGGCGGGTGGCAGCCCCGGGTGGCAGGTGGCGGGCCTCAGGCCTCAAAGGGAGACAGGATGATTGGCTGGGGTAGGGCCGACCATCCTTGGTCGGCCGCGGTCGAGCAGGGATGCTCGACCCTACCCTCAGGATTGCAGGCGCTCAGCAGGTAGTTAGGGTGAGGGTATGCTGATTCCTTACGAAGAGCTCCGAATTCTCTACAGCCACGCGATCCATGAGGTCACCTGGGAAGAGGCGCAGGTCGTGCCGCGTTCAGGGCCCTATCGGGGCGGGCTGGTCTTCCGGAAAGGTCGCCGGGAGTTCACCTTATCCTTTGATGCAGCTGCGGCGCCCGAGATCATGAACCTACAGGTCGTGCTGCCGTTCGCGTTGGACGAGGAAGACGCGGGGCGTTCCCACCGGATGGTCTCCCGGCTCAATGCCGAGACCCGCGGAGTAAAGTTCTTTCTCGTCGATGCGCCGACACCGCTGCTTATCTGCTCGATTGAGGCGATCCTCGCCTCGCACCGGCGCATCCCGAATAGCGAAGTCGTCGACGCCGTGCTGCGCAATGCGATGGGGCGTATGGAGGAGGCGGTGGAGACGGTGGAGCGGGAGTTGCGCGGCGGAGCCGCGAGGTGAAAGTATACAGTATGGGGAGCTGTTGCGGGTAGGGCCCGACCATCCTTGGTCGGCCGCGGTCGAGCAGGGATGCTCGACCCACCCTCGATAAGCGGAAGTGGTGCCGGGAAAAACGCACGAACCGTATTTCAAAGATGGCAGAAAGGTGACGGTTTAGTGCCAGCGGGACATGATGATTGATGGGGACTTTCGGCGGAGAGTAATCTGGGGGAGCGATGAGCGAACAAAAGGAGAAGCTACTTCGCGAACGTTCGTCCGACGGGCCTTCGGCGCCAACGTTGGCCCAGATTGGATTTGGCGGGATGGTGCGGCATCTTTTCCAACGTCTACTCGGCATCCGGGGCTTGGTCGTCTCGCTGTTCATCCACCTCATATTGATGACGGTGGCGATTGTCTGGGTCATCTCCAACATCAGCGAAAAGAATCCCAAGCAGGCGGAGTTTATCGCCACCGGCTCCGGCGGCGGGGCGTCCGGCGAGCGCGCCAAAATCTTGGAGCACAATCTCCAGCTGAAGAAACAGAAGGCCCTCACGAAGAAAGTCTCCCGAATCTCCTCCAAGAACCTCAACGCCCAGGTGGTGCTGCCCGATATGAAGTCGAACGCGCTGTCGATTGATTCGATGGCCTCCAAGCTGAGCGGAAGTTCGTCGAAGGGTTTCGGCGGCGGCTCCGGCGGCGGTATCGGCGCCAGCAAGGGCTTGGGCGTCGGCAATATGCGCAACTTCGTCGGCAAGCCAGTCATGGGGGCCCGCATCGTCGCGACCAAAGTGGCGGTTTTCATGGACGCCTCGAGGTCCATGGGCCGTTACCTCGATCGCGTCGAGTCCGAGATTCGTAAGCAGTTCCCGACAGCTGATGTCTTCATGTACGCCGGAGTTTGGACTAACGTGAAGGACGACGTGATTATCGGCGGTTCCCGCTACAAAGGCACGACCGGTCGCACTGGGTCCCCGCCGGTGAAATTCACCGACCCAGATAAACTCACCGCCAACGGCAAGCGGATCTTCAAGCAATACGACGACAATTTCAAGACCGGCTGCGTGGGCGCCTGGATTGACATCATGCGCAATGAGCGGTCCTACGATGGACTGGTCATCTTCTCCGACTTCCAGGATGGCGTCACGCAGTACCGCAGCACCAAAGGCGCCAAGCCGGACAGCTACTCAACTCAGGACACAACCATCATCTACTGCGATAGCGTCCGCTCACGGCTGCCGACTGATGACCGTAAGCCGACGGAGAAGCGCTGGGAAGACGAACTCGTCAGCGCCTTTGCGGCGGCGAAATCCGGCCGCGGTCCCAAGCTTTATCTCTTCTCCACGGAGATTGAGCCGCAACCGATCTTCGCCCGCTGCGTCGCCGCTTCGGGCGGCCAGTCCAAGATGGTCGAGTGGCTGCGTAGCGGTGGCAACCCGCCGCCTGACGCGGATGAACTCACCATTGGCAAGCCGACGGTCGTGAAAGGACCTCCAGGCGACCTGACGCCAGCCGGGGTCCGCGCGCAGCGGTGAAGGAGCCGGCAGAGGGCGGGGGCGAATAGAGCGGAGATTTCTCCGACGGCCGCTGCGGCTGCTTTACTTGACGGCTTCAGCGCCTGCCTTTTTCCCCTTCCGCGCACCTTTCGCGATATCCTTCTTCTCTTCAGGGCTCAGATTATTGGCCGGCGAATCTGGTTCATTATGCTTCGGCATCGCCAGGCGCAGGCGCTCGATGATTTCCTTATATTCCGGCTGGGCGGCCAAGTTGCGGTGCTCGAGCGGGTCGGTTGAATGGTCGTACAGTTCCTCGGCGCCGCCTTTCGAGCCGTAATACGTGAAGCGGTAGCGGCCGTCCGTGACGGAATGGTTTCCGAAGTTATAAGTCGTCAGCGTGGGGGCGTTCCAGGCCAGGGTCGGATCCTTTAGCACGGGCGCGAAACTGCGCCCCTCATTCTCGGGGTTGGCGGGAAGGCCGCAAAGCTCGATCAGGGTCGGGTACATGTCGAGTAGGTTGACCACCGCTTCGCTCTTCAGTCCCGCCTTGGTCACGCCCGGCACGCTCACGATGAAGGGAACGCGGTCCGACTCTTCCCAGAGGTCGGTCTTGCCGTACTTGAGTTTCTCACCGAGGTGCCAGCCATGGTCGCCCCAGATCATGACGATGGTATTGTCGGCGTACTTGCTCTTGGCCAGGGCGTCGAAGACGAGGCCGAGGCAGTGGTCGGCGTAACTGATGTTTGCGAGGTAGGCGCGCTGGGCCTGTTTGTGCAGGTTCGCCTTGTCGGCGGCCAAGAAGCGCGGATCAGGCGAGAATAGTTCCTTCCCCGCCTTGTTCGTGATGTCCTTCAGATCGTCGCGGAAGATTTCGACGGTCTTGAATTTATCCAAGGGATAGAGGTCGAAAAACTGCTGCGGGACTTCCCAGGGCAAATGAGGTTTGGAGATGCCGAGAGCTAGGAAGAAAGGCTTACCGGCGAAGTCGCGCTTGAGTTGATCGGCGGCCCATTTGCTCGAGACGTAGTCTTTGGTCTGTTCGATCGGAGCGGTGACCGCCCCCCACCGGACTTCCTCCCCTTTTTCTTTCGTGGCATTTGCGCTGCCCGCTTCCTTCGGGGCGGCGGGAGATTCTGACCAGAGCATGCCACCGTTGCCGCCGCCAGCGTCCACGAACTCTTTGAACGCCCACTGTCCCTCGTCCATCCCTTTCGCAGTCGGGTGCTTATGAAAGATTTTCCCTGTAGAAAGGGTGTGATAGCCGTGTTGGGCGAAGTATTCTGGCAGCGTCACGACATCCTTTGCCTTCGGGGCGTTCTTCAGGTTCTGCCGATTGCCGTAGACGCCAGTCGAAGCCGGCTGCTTGCCAGTCAGGATGGCCGAACGGCTCGGGCAGCAGACCGTGGCGGCACAATAGGCCTTGTTCAGGACGACCCCTTTTTCCTTCGCCAGCTTATCCATGTGCGGGGTGATGGCCTGCGGATTACCTCCCATGCAGCCCACCCAGTCGTTCATGTCGTCGACGGCGATAAAGAGGACGTTGTACCCCTTGCTTTGATATTCGGCCACCTTCTGCCGAGCGTCATCAGCAGCGACCAAGGCGCTCGCCGCGGCGACGGCTATGGCCACCTGCAGACTGATGAACCGAAGGAATTTCATGGGGCTGACTTCGCGACGTTTCATAAAGATTAATCAAAGTAACCTGGCGGAGGGGAAGGGATTCGAACCCCCGGAACCTTGCGGTTCATCTGATTTCGAATCAGACGCAATCGACCACTCTGCCACCCCTCCTATCCAGGACTGTTGAGGAAGTCCCTGGATGGCGGGCGGGCAAGACGT
>CAMBGQ010000035.1 GCA_945866215.1 Opitutus sp. GAS368
GTCCACATGCCCAGTCAGTCCTGGATGCCGATCCTGGCTTCCGCGGGCTTCCTCTTCATCGGCTTCGGCATGCCGATGATGGCCATGGGCATCCCCCATGCCGGCTGGCTCGTCATCTCGGGCCTCGGCGTCCTCTTCCTCGGCATCTGGCTGTGGGCTCTCGAAGGTCCGGGGGGTTATATGTTGAAGACCCCCGCTGCCGCGGGGACGCCGGCGCCGTCGCCGGCCGAGACCGCCGCCCGCTGAACGCTCCGCCCCTTCTCCCTTACACTCCTTTCCATGTCTGACGCCGCCGCCGCGCACGAAGCGCCCACCTCCACCGGGATCGAACACAAGAAGCTCATCATGTGGCTCTTCCTCGCCTCCGACTGTATGTTCTTCGGGACGTTGATTTCGACGCACCTGCTTTACCGTAAGCTCTTCCCCGCCGGGTTCACCGATGCCGCCGGTCACCAGCGTTTCATCCAGGACCTGTTCTCCATCGAGCTGACGTCGTTCTCGACGTTCATCCTGTTGATGTCCTCGTTCCTGATGGCGCTCGCGGTCTCCGCGATGCACAAAGGCCAGCTGAAGTCCTTCCGCCGTAACGTCCTCGGCGTGATCTTCTTCGGCCTGATCTTCCTCGGCTGCCAGGTCTACGAGTTCACGCACTTTTACCACATGGGCCTGACCATCCAGAATAGCGTGCTCGGCTCGACGTTCTACGTGCTCACTGGGACGCACGGTACGCACGTCGCCATCGGCGTGCTCTGGCTCATCCTGATGTATTTCTACAGCTTCACCGGCAAGCTGGGCGGCCACGTGGGCGCTCTCGACGTCGAAGTCGCGGGCCTTTACTGGCACTTCGTCGACATCGTCTGGATCATCATCTTCACGGCGGTCTATCTCGTCGAATACCTCGGGCCCTACGGCATCTGGGGTTCGGGCCTGCCCACGGTCTCCCAATAATCGTTTCCCCGTCCATGTCTTCTGATGTCGCTCCCAGCCCGGAATCTCTCGCCGAGGAGACCCGCCGCTACCACCATTTCATCGTGCTGGCCCTCTGGCTGGCCGTCGTGACCGGGGCCGAGATCGTCCTGATCTACCTGCCGATCCCGACGGCGGCGATCCTCACGGTGCTCACCCTGATGTCCGCGGGGAAGTTCTTCGCGGTCATCCTGTGGTTCATGCACCTGATCTACGACAAGCGCCTGCTTTTCTGGTGCTTCTTCGCCGGCTTGGCGTTGGCGTTCGCGACTTACGCCGCGTTGCTGATGCTCTTCTCTGTGGACCGGATCGACACCCGCTGGTTCACCTGAAGCCACGGACGTCCGCCGGCCGAAAGCCTCCGCTGTGGCGGAGGCTTTTTCGTGCCCACGCTTGCGGGGCGGGCGACGGCGGCTTCATATGAGGGCGATGACGATTCCCCTCCACTGGCACACGGAGCCGTTGCTGCTGCTGCTAATCGTGGGGGTGTGCTGGGCGCATGCGTTGATGTGCGGCCCCTATCGGGCGCGCTTTCTGCCGGGGCGCGCGGACTATCCCGTCGGGCACGCGGTCCGCTTCCACCTCGGGGTGTTGGTCGCCTACCTCGCCGTCGGTTCCCCCTTGGACCAGATGGGCGAGGCGTTCCTGTTCTGGGCGCACATGCTGCAGCACATGCTGCTGATCTACGTCGCCGCGCCCCTCATCGTCACCGGCCTGCCGTCAGAATTCCTCGATGGCTACCTGCTGGCCGGACGCCCGCGGCTGACGCGCGCGTTGCGCGTGCTGACCCACCCCATCACCGGTGGGCTGATCTTCACGATGTGTTTCTCGATGTGGCATTTCCCGGAGCTCTACGAGGCCGCGCTGCGGAGCCGGCCGCTCCATGTGCTCGAGCATTGGTCCATGTTCCTGCCGGCGATCCTGATGGTCTGGCCGTTATTCTCCATGTCCGCCGCGCTCCCGCGCATCGGCTACGGGCAGGCGATGTTCTATTGTTTTGCGCTGATGGTCGCCGACCTGCCGCTCTGGGCGGTGCTGATCTTTGGCGACCACCCCATCTACGAGACCTATCGCCTCGCCCCGCGGATTGGCTTCATCTTCGACGCGATGGACGCCTCCGGCGATATGATCATGGGCGCTGTGCTGATGAAGGGGTTCAACGAGATCTTCGCGCTCAGCTGCATGGCGTATGCGTTCTTTGCCTGGTATCAGCGCGACCGCTGAACGGGCTCAATGTCGCGAAGCGCGGCGCAGGAGGATCCAGGCCAGGCCGCAGACCACCAGGTTCGGTGCCCAGATGAGCAGGTCGGGCCGGTAGGCCGGGTCTTTCACGTAGCCGGCCATTGAGGTCAGCAGGTAGTAGGTGAGCGCGACGCCCAAGGCGATGGTCGCGTTGACGAACGTCTCCGCCCGGCCCACGCGCACGGCCAAGGGCACGGCGAGGAAGGCCAGCGAGAAGACCGAGAAAGCGCCGGCGAGGTGCGCCATCAGCTGCGTCCAGGCGAGCATCTGGCCTTGCTCCTTGTCGGCGCGAGAGGCGTCCGGCGCGACCTGCCATCCTGTCTTGGCGGCGGCGAGCAGCTCGCTCGTCGTGAGCCAGCGGAGCTTGCGCTGAAAGTTGTCCCCATCCTTGAAGACGCCGGCGGCGGGGAACTCGAGGCTCGTGCTCGCGGCGGTGTTGAAGGATGACGGGCGGGTGAAATCTTCGTCGCCCTCCTGGCGTTGTTCCAGGCGCGCATCGGTCAAGGTCACCCGCAGGATGCCCTCGCCCCGCTCGTTGACGGCGGGCGCCAGGCGGGCCTCGCGGGCGTGGATGCTCTGCGTCAGGCGGCCGCGCTCGTCCATACTCCAGAGCCAGAAGTCGCGGAGGACCTCGCCGTCGCGGGCGGCCGCGCGGATGACCTTGCCAGGGAATTGTCGGTTGAGCTTGCCGGGCACGATCACCGAGGCCGGGTTATCCTTGGCGGAGCCCACCAGGAGCCGCCGGTATTCGGTGTTGGCGGCGGGCGCGATTTCGAGGTTGAGCCAAGCGGAGAGCAAGGCGAAGCCGCCGGCGAAGAGCAGGGCGGGGCGGGCGATGCGTCCGAGGCTCAGGCCGCTGGCCTTCATCGCGGTGAGCTCCTGCTGGGAGCCCATGCGGCCGAAGGCGATCAGCACGCCGGTCAGGAGGCCGAGTGGCAGGGCGAAGGGGAGCACGCTCGGGATAAGCAGGGCGATGAGTTCGAGCCCTTCCCAGCCGCTGACGCGACCGCTGGCGATTGCATCGGAGACTTGGCGGAGGACATTGCCCGCCACGAGCACGAAGACGAACGCGCCCGTGGCGATCCCGCTGGCGACAGCGGTTTCGGTCAGGACGTGGCGGTCGAGGAGGCGCACGCCAGCATCCAAGCGGACCAAGCCCCTCCCTCCAAGGCGAAAGGCTTAGGGCGACGCTTTCTGGTCCAGGTCGGCGGGTAACCCGTCGCCGCGGACGTATTCGATTTCGCTGGTGCGCAGCCAGCCGGTTTTGCCAGCGGCGGTGGTCACGCGGATGTGTCCGTTGAAAGGGCGACCGGTCCGGACGACGTCGCCCTCGGCGACGCCGTTGAGGGGTTCGCCTAACTGGGTCGGCGTCAGGCGGAGCGCGATTTCGGGCCTCCGGATGACCGCCCGTTCGGAAAGCGTATGGCTACCGAGGAGGCCGGGGACGCAGAGGGCCAGCACGGTCAGCGCGGCCATGCGGGCCCGGTGGTTATTTTCGGTCGCGGCGCGCCCCCGCAGGCGCGGGACGACGACGCCCAGGAATGCGACCCAGAAGGCGAGCGTCGCCAAGATGAGCCAGAGATCGGCCGTCAGGAGCATCGCGTAGTTTTCAAACCAGCTGAGGGTCGGGCGCTCGGTCCCTCCCGCATTGAGCGCATGACGGATGCCCGCGAGGGCGACGGGGTCGTGCGGGTCGAGGAGCAACGCGCGTTCCCAGCAGACCATCGCGCGGCCCTTGCGGCCAAGGCGCCATTCGGCGTTGCCGAGTGCGGCCAGCCGCCCCGCGCTGACGCCTTCAATCCGCGCTTCTTCGGACCACTTCTCCACGGCGGACGCGTAATCGCCCTTGGCATAGGCGGCTTCGGCGGCCGAAGGTGCGCCCTCGCCGGCGCCGAGCACCGCGCACCACCCGAGGAAGATGCTGGCGAGGAATCTCATAGCAGCGGGAGGAGCTGGCGCAGCAGCGCGCGGGCGGCGGTCTCGTCGCTTAGGACGCCGCTCTCAGCGGACACGGCGAAGCGGTCGCTGGTGGCGCGGACAAAGAGGTCGTCGAGCAGCGGGCGGGAGGCGCCGGGGAGGGCGCGCTCGACGTCGCTCTGCGTCATCGCCTCGTCCTCGGCGCCGAGGAGGGCGGCGCTGCCGACCTGCAGGGCGTGGACGATGCGGCGCGCGGACGCCCGCCCGTCGTCGTCCTGCGAACGGGTCTGGTGCAGGGCGGCCCGCACGATGGCGCGCGCGCGCCGGCGGATGCGGATTTCGGGATGGGCTGCAAGATAGCCGAAATAAATGACGGCCGCCGTCAGCACGAGGAGGGAGCCCAACAGTAGGCCGTTGCCGGACCAGAAGGTCGTCGATGCGGCCAGCGGGGCGGCGGGCGTCACGAGGAAGAAAGCCGAGGTCCGGTCCGGTTCGGGGCTGGCCAGCCCGGTCACCGGCGGCTTCAGCGCCGCGGCGGGCGCGGCGGGATCGGCGGTGATGAGCTCGACCTTCGCGGGTGCGGAGCCGGTGACGGTCACGGCGACGGGGGCGAACTCGATGCGACTGAATTTCTTGGTGAGCGGATCGAAGCTCGAGAAGCGTATCGCTGGGGTGAGTAGCTTGCCGGGCAGGCGCGGCACGAGCGTATACATGAAGACGCGCTGGGAGTCGGCGCTCCGGCGGCGTTCGGTGGCGGGCAAGACGTCCCATTGCTCGCCGCCGAGGAGTTCGGGCGTGATCAGCCGGTCGAGGTTGCCTGCGCCGGTGAGGACGGCGCGCAGGCGAATCGGCTCGCCGACCTCGGGCTGCTCCTTGGAAACCTGCGGGGTCTCGGCGGCGAAGGTGCCGATGGCGCCAGACCAGTCGGCGGGCCGTCCGCTTTCGGGCACGTGTTCGACGGTGAGCCGGCGGCGGAAGGCGAAGGGGCGGTCGCGGCCGCCGTTGCTGAACGGGCTGATGTCGGCGCCCTGGATGAGCATCGTGCCGTTGAGGATGAGTTCACTCTCGCCGGCGCGGATCGGCGTCAGTTCGAAGTTCGTCTGCGTGCCTTGGCCGAGCTCGTCGGGCAGGGGCAACCGGTCGCCCGTCACCGCGAACGTGAAGCCTTCGGCGGCGGATTCGAGGCCGTAGTTGGCCACAACCATTTCTTGTTCGCCCCCGCGCATGAGGATGGTGCCCCGGATGAGCTCGCCGACGTAGAAGGTCCGGTCGGCGATCTCGAGTTCGGCGCGGGCCTGCGCGGAGCGGCGGAAGGCGACACCCTTGCTGACGATGAGCTTGATCTCCGGCACGACAATCGCCTTGCGAGCGAAACGTAGGGTGAAGGACGGGATGAGGTATTCGCCTTCCTGTTCTGGCGCGACGCCGGAGTAATTCAGGGTGGCTTCATTGGAGTCGGAGCGGACGATCTGGCCGGAGAGGCGCAGCGCCATGCCGCGCGGCGGGCGGATATCCCGACCGGCCTGCTGCGCGCCGCCGAGGAGGACGTCGGACTCGACGTTGATCTGGAGACGGAACGGCTGGCCGGGTGCGGTGACGCGCGGGGTGATATCCCAGCTGACGCGGTCCGCCGCCGCGGCGGTGAGGCCGAGGAGCAGGGCGAGCCAGAGGAAGGTCAGCCGGCGCATCTCAGTAGTCCTTGCCCTTCTTGTCGCTGGGCTTGCCGCCCTTGCCGTTCTTGTCGCCCGCTCCGCCGGCGGGCATCTTGCGTCCGAATTCGTTCTTCAGGCCTTCAAGGGATCCGCGGGCCTCCTGTTCGGTCATTTTCTGCTCCTCGCCCGGCTTGGGTTCCTTGGGCTCGCCGCCGCCGGCCCGGGGCTTCCGGCGTTCTGGCGGCAGGAAGTTCTCCTCGTCTTCGTCGCCTTCGCCTTCGGCGTTCGGCGGGAGTTTGTCGTCGGGGATGCGCTTGATGAGTTCCTGGATTACGGCGCGGAGCTCCTCGAGCTTTTTGCGCTGCTCCTCGATGGCTTCCTCGAGCGCCCTCGTCTCGCGCCGGAGGGCGCGCAGCAGCTCTTCGATGGCTTCCGCGTTGGCCAAGGCGGGGCCATCGGCCGCGTCGAGCTCATGGGCGCCGCGGAAGTCGCCCACGGAACGCGTCCAGAGCGTGACGACCCCATTGCGTTTGGCGACCATGGCTTCCTCCTTGGGGATGAGCTTCTTGATGGTGCGGAAGGTGTTGATGCCCCCGCCGAGCGCGGCCGTGGCGGGGACGTAGTCGGGCTCGCGGCCTTCAGCCTTGGCCTTGTCGAGCAGCTCGATCTGGTCTTTCATGTCCGAGATGTCCGCGTCGGCCGCCTCAAGGTAGGAGCGCGCGATGGAAAGCTCGGTGACGTCGCCCGACGAACGATCGCCCAACGCGCTCTTACCTTTGCCGAAGCGGACGTGGCCCAGATTATGGAGCGCCGGTGGTCGCAACGGGTCGACGTCTCGGCCCAGGGAGGCGCGGAGCGCTTCCTCGGCGCCGGCGAGATCGCCCTCGGCGAGGCGTTGCGTGCCGCGGTTATGGAGGGCGCGCGCGTCGAGTTTAGCCAGCTCGTCGACGGGTTGTTTTTCGGCCGCGGTGGCGACCGAGATCAGGCAGAGCAGGGTGAGCAGGGTTCTCATGTCAAAGTCGGGCGGCGGCGGGTGGTGAGGAGCGATTCGAGTATCAACAGAAACAGGGCGGCACCGATGAACCATTCTTCGCGCGGGACCCCGCGGCGGCCGGCGCCAACTTCGTCGGTGCCAGCTTGGATCGCGAGCCGGAGGGCTTCCATCCCTTCGCCGCCTTGGCCGAGGCGGACGAAGCGGCCGTTGGCGGCCTCGGCGATCTCGCCCAGGGTCTTCTCATCAAGTCGGCTGAGGATCTCACCGCCGTCCGGGTCCTTCATCGTCTCGAGCGAGCCGGACTGACCGAGCACGCGGATCGGGCCGCCGGAAGGCGTGCCGACGCCCACGGTATGGACCACGAGGCCCTTGCGCTTGAGCTGCTTCGCCATCTCGACGCCGCCGGCCGCGAGGTCCTCGCCGTCGGTCAGAATGATGACCAGCTTACGGTTGCGGTTGGTGAAGAACGCCAGCTCGGCCTCCTCGATCGCGCGCCCGATATCGGTGCCCGGCACCTGGATGCTGGTGGTGTCGGTCTCTTCCAGCGTGCGGAAGAAGGCGTCGTAGTCGCGCGTCAGGGGGCACTGCAGGAACGCTTGGCCGGAGAAGGCGATCAGCCCCACGTTGCCGGTGCCCTTGCGGCGGATGAAGTTGGCGATGGCGACCTTGGCGCGCGCGAGGCGCGTCGGGCTCATATCGGCGACCAGCATCGACTTCGAGACGTCGAGCGCGAAGACCACGTCCTCGGAGGCCCCTTTCTCCGTGACTTCCTCGACCCCCCAGCGCGGACCGGCGAAACAGGCGATGAGTAAGGTGAAGCCGGCCGCGAGGACGACGTCCTTCGTGCGGCGGCGGGCGGAGGAATAGCCAGCGGTGAGGCGCTCGAGGAGTCGGGCGGCGGCGAAATCGGCCAGCCCGCGGCGGCGGCGGCGTTCGGCCCAGCAGAGTGCGAGGAAGAGCGTCACGCCCGCGACGACGGCGACGGCGAGGATCCGGGGGGATTCGAAATGGAGATCGGTGATGTCCATGGCTCAGGGCGCGCGCGGGCGGAGGAGACCCCAGCCGATTTCGAGGAGGAGGAGCAGGCCGGCGAGGCCAGCCCAGATGAGCCGGTGGCTTTCGTAGACGACGGATTCGCGGATGCGCACTTCGGTCCGCTCAAGCCGGTCAATCTCCTCGTAGATGCGGACGAGCTGGTCCCGGTCGAGTGCGCGGTAGAAGCGGCCTTTGGCAATCGTGGCCATCTTCGCGAGCATCTCGTAGTTGGCTGGGTTGATGGTCTGCATGGGCATCGTGTTGCCGAGCACGTCGCGGTAGAGTTTGCCCGTGCGCGTATCGAAGCGCGGCAGGACGGTGGGTTCGGCTTTACCCAGGCCGATGCAATACATCCGGATCCCGAGGGCGGCGGCGAGTTCGGCGGCGGGCACTGGCAGGATGGCCTTGCTCATATTGTCATCGCCGTCGGTGAGCAGGATGAGGACCTTGGAGTTCTTGCCCTTGGTGTTCTTCATGCGGTCGACGCCCATGGCCACGGCTTCGCCGATGGCGGTACCAGTCTCCTGGACGATGCCGATATGCATGCGGTCGACGCCTTTCTCCACCCAAGTTTTGTTGATGGTGAGTGGGCTCAGCAGGTAGGGCTTGCCGGAGAAGACCACGGCGCCAATCCGGTCATCAGGGCGCTTCGTGAGGAAGTCATACATGACCTCTTGGCTGGCTTGCCAGCGCGTCACCTCCGCGTTCGGCGTGCTCATGTCCAAGGCCATCATCGACCAGGAGAGGTCGATGACCATCATGATGTCGAGCCCGTCGGTCTCACGTTCGATTTCCTTGTTCGCCGTGCGCGGGCCGGCGAAGGCGACGATGAGGAGCGCCGCGGTAAGCAGGCGCAGGAAGAGGCGGAGGCGGCCGCTCTGCTCGCGCACCGGCCGGCCGATGCCGTCGAGCAACGTCGTGTCCGGATACGTCAGCGCGGCGGCCTGCCCGACGCGGCCGCGCAGCCACGAGTAGAGCGGGAGCAAGGCCAGTAGCAGCAGCGCCCACGGGTATTGGAATTGGAAACCGAGATCCATCAGGCGGGCTCCTTTCGGGGGAGAGGCGGTGGACCGGGTAGCGGCGGCGGCACGACGGGTGCGACGGGCGCGCCCACGCGGGGCGGGAGCAGCGGGGCGACGACGGGTTGGGCAAAGGTGCGGTGCGCATCCTGGACGCGACGCGCGGCCTCGCGGAGGCCGGCGATAAGTAAAGACGCCTCGAGCGCGGCGCCCGCGAACTTGGCGGCGTCGGCACTACGGAGCGCGGCGAGGAGGGGCTGGCGGGCGGGCAGGAAGACGGGCAGGCCGGACAAGGCGGAGATCAGTTCTTCCGTCGAGAGCGAAGCGGGTGCCCGCGGTTCGATTGCGGCGAGGTAGGCGCGGAACGCCCCGGTGGCTTGCGTGATCGCGGCGGGCGGGGGCAGCGCTTCGGCGAGCCGCAGGTTCAGTTCGAGCTGGGGGAAGGGGGCGAGCGGCGTGGGGCCGGTGCGGCGGAGACGATAGTAAGCGAAGGCGGCCAAGCCGATCACCAGGAGCACCGCCGTCGCGAGCAACCAGCCCGTCTCCCACGTCGCTGGAGGGATGGGCGGGCGGGGTCCTTGCAGGACGAACGGGGTTTCTTCGAAGGCGAGGAGCATCAGCGGCGGCGCCGGCGGCGTTCGAAGAAACGGGAAAGGGTGGGGGCGACGGAATCCTCGGTGTCCAGGCGGGCGACGTCGGTGCCCGCGCGGGCCAGGCCGGCGGCGGTCTCGGCGAGGCGGGCTTCGGCGAGGGTGGCGAAGGCTTGGCGGATGCGCTCCGACCCCGTGTCGACTTCACGAATCTCGCCGGTCTCGGCGTCTTGGAGGGCGACCACGCCGACGTCGGGTAGCGCGCGTTCGCGGGCGTCGACTAACTGGACGCACGCGGTGTCGTGGCGCGCGTTGAGTTCGCCGAGTGCGGCGGCCATCGCGTCGAGGCCTTCGGGGCCGGCGAGGAAGTCGGAGACCACGAAGACCATCGAGCGGCGCTTGAGCGCGCGGCCGAGGCGGCGCATCGGTTGCGCGAAGGAAGTGCGCCGGGAGGCGGGCCGGAACTCGAGGACCTCACGGATGAGGCGCAGGACATGTCGCCGGCCCTTTTTCGGACTCACCCAGAGTTCTTCTCGGTCGGTAAAGAGCAGCAAGCCGACCTTGTCGCCCGCCTTGAGCGCGGAAACGGCGAGGCAGGCCGCGACGTCAGCTGCGCGTTCGCGGATGGTCGCTTCGCCGGAACCGAACGAGGAGGAGCCCGAGATATCGACGGCGACGACCATGGTGAGCTCGCGTTCCTCGCGGTACAGGCGGATGAAGGGCTTGCCCGTGCGCGCGGTCACGTTCCAGTCGATCGAGCGCACGTCGTCGCCTGGGACGTATTCGCGCAGTTCCTCGAAGTCGGTGCCCCGTCCCTTGAAGCGTGAGAGGTAGGCGCCGACCATCGCGTCGTTGACCGCGCGCGTGGCGACAATCTCGACGCGCTGGGCGCGGCGGAGGGTCTCCTGCGGGCGGTTCGGGACGGGCGTGACCACGGTCGCCGGGGTAGGTCAGGGGACGCTGACGGCGTCGAGCACCCGGCGCACGATGGCGTCGGCGTCGACCCCTTCGGCGTCGGCTTCGTAGGTGAGGATGAGGCGGTGGCGGAGGACGTCGGGAGCGATGTCCTTCACGTCCTGCGGGGTCACGTGGTCGCGGCCTTGCAGGAAAGCCCAGGCCTTAGCGGCGAGGGTGAGGTTGATGGTGGCGCGCGGCGAGGCGCCGAACTGGAGGAACTTCGCCAGGTCGGGTCCGCCGGGGTGTTGGCCGCGGGTGGCGAGTACGAGCGAGACGATGTAGTCGCGGATGGGGTCGGCGATATGGATGGCATCGACGGCTTGGCGGGCCTCGAGGATCTCCGCCTGTGTGATGACGGCCTCGACGTCGAGCTTCGGGGACGTCGTCGCCATTGAGTCGAGGATCTTGCGCTCCTCCTCGCGGGTCGGGTAGCCGATGTTGAGCTTCAGCATGAAGCGGTCGACTTGGGCTTCGGGCAGCGGATAGGTGCCCTCTTGGTCGATGGGGTTTTGCGTCGCGAGGACGAGGAACGGCGTCGGCAGCTTATGGGTCTCGCCACCGAGGGTGACTTGGCGTTCCTGCATCGCCTCGAGGAGCGCGGATTGGACCTTGGCGGGGGCGCGGTTGATTTCGTCGGCGAGGACGAAGTTAGCGAAGATCGGTCCGCGCTTGGCGTTATAGGCACCGGTCTTCGGATCGTAGATGAGCGTACCCACGATGTCGGCGGGAAGCAGGTCGGGCGTGAACTGGATGCGCGAGAAGGCGGCGTGGACAGTCTGGGCGAGCGTCCGGACAGAGAGCGTCTTCGCGAGGCCGGGGACGCCTTCGAGGAGGACGTGCCCGTTGGCGAGGAGGCCGATGAGCAATCGGTCGATGAGGTATTGCTGGCCGACGACGACTCGGGCGACTTGTTGGCGAAGGCGGGGCACCCAGGTACCCGCGGCGTTGATGGTGGAGGACATAGGGGTAGGGAAGGGGTCGAGGCGCTTCGTGCGCAGCGGTTCACCGCTCTTTCGATTGGTGCCTGGGGGGCTCGTTAAGCTGAAATTAGCAGGACAACCGGGACTTCTCAACCGCAGCCTTCACAAAAGCGGCGAAGAGGGGGTGGGCGCGGTCCGGGCGGGACTTGAATTCCGGGTGATACTGGACCCCGACCATCCAGGGGTGGTCCTTGACCTCGACGATCTCGACCAGCCCGCTCTGGGGGTTGGTGCCTCCGACGCGCAGGCCAGCGGCCTCAAGTTTAGCCCGGTAGGCGTCGTTGTATTCGTAGCGGTGGCGATGGCGTTCCTTGATATTGTCCTGACCGTAGGCGGCGCGCGCGCGGCTGCCCGGGACCAGGGTGCAATCGTAGGAACCCAGGCGCATCGTGCCGCCCTTGGTCACCACGCTCTTCTGGGAATCCATCAGGTGGATGACCGGATCTTTGGCTTCTGGCGCGAACTCGGTCGAATGGGCGTCCTTGAGGCCGAGCACATGGCGGGCGAATTCGATGACCGTAATCTGCATGCCGAGGCAGAGGCCGTAGAAGGGGACCTTGCGTTCGCGGGCGAACTTTGCGGCGAGGATCTTCCCTTCGATGCCCCGGCTACCGAAGCCGCCCGGGACGAGGATACCGTCGAGGCCCTCGAGAGCCGCGGTGCCTTTGGTCTCAAGGTCTTCGGCGTCGAGCCGCACGACCTCGACGGCGGTCTCGTTGGCGATGCCGCCGTGCGTGATGGATTCGTAGACGGACTTGTAGGCGTCCTGCAGTTCGATGTATTTGCCGACGACGCCGATGCGCACGCGGTGCTTCGGCTCAAGGAGGCGACGGACGATTTCGCGCCACGGCGTGATGTCGATCGGCCGGCACTGCAGGCCGAGGCGCTTGACGACGACCTCGTCCATGCGCTGCTCGGCGAGCTGCATTGGGAGCTCGTAGATGGAGTGCTCGACGTCGCGGCATTCGAACACGGCGTCGAGGCCGACGTTGCAATACAGCGAGAGCTTCTGGCGGTTCTCCTCGCCAATCGGGCGGTCGGTGCGGCAGACGAGCAGGTCGGGCATCAGGCCGATCTCGCGGAGCTTGGCGACGGACTGCTGCGAGGGCTTCGTCTTGAGTTCGCCCGCGGCCTTGATGAAGGGTACCAGCGTGCAATGCAGGAAAGCCACGTTCTCGCGGCCGGCGTCGTGCTGGAACTGGCGGAGCGCTTCGAGAAAGGGTAGGCCCTCGATGTCGCCGGTGGTGCCCCCGATTTCGGTGATGAGCACGTCGACGCCCTCTCCGCCCTTGAGGATGCGGTCCTTGATTTCATTGGTGACGTGCGGGATCACCTGCACGGTCTTGCCGAGGTAGTCGCCGCGCCGCTCCTTTTGGATGACGGTCTCGTAGACTTGGCCGGAGCTGAGGCTATTGAGCCGCGAGAGTTCGCCGGAGGTGAAGCGTTCGTAGTGTCCGAGATCGAGGTCCGTCTCGGCCCCGTCGTTAAGGACGTAGACTTCGCCGTGTTGATAGGGGCTCATGGTCCCTGGATCGACGTTGAGATACGGATCGAATTTCTGGATCCGGACTTTGAGCCCGCGACATTCGAGCAACGCGCCAAGGGCGGCGGCGGTGAGCCCTTTGCCCAAGGAGGAGATGACGCCGCCGGTGACAAAAATATACTTCATGGAAAAGGGTCGGCGGGGCGGGCGGAGGATAAAAAAGATAAGACCGGCAGGTCCTGTGACGGAGAGCCGGTCTGGACTTTCGAATTGCATGCCCGAAAAAAACCATGGCAAGCGGTTTTTCCGGGCAGTTCGCCGGCGAGGGGGCCGCAATCCGGCCGCTGACCCCTCGCGGGGCTTATGAGGGTTTTTCACATCCCGGGGCTTTCCCGCTAATACCTCCCCTTTTACCTCTCTCGGAGGTGGGAAGGCGGCTCGCACCGTATTTGATGCTATTTGCACTAAGTCCCAGCCTCGCCATGTCCGTCAGCTCTCCCAGCCCCTCCTGTCAGCCCTCTTCCATTGGGAAGAAAGTCGTGATGGCCCTCTCCGGCCTCGTCCTCGTCGGCTTCGTGCTCGGCCACATGATGGGCAACCTGCTGATGTTCAAGGGTCCGGAGGCTATCAACGCCTATGCCGCCTGGCTGCACGCCAATCCTGGACTCCTCTGGGGGGCTCGGGTGGTGATGATCATCAGCACCATCGCCCATATCTGGGCTGGTATCCTCCTTTCCCTTGAAAATCGCGCGGCCCGCGCCGGGGGCCCGGCCGTTGACGCCACGCGTCGGGCGACCGTCGCCTCTCGTTCGATGCCCTATTCGGGCCTCATCATCTTGGGCTTCGCCATTTTCCATCTCCTGCACTTCACCTTCCGAGCGGTCGCCCTCGGCGATGTCTCCTTCGGCGATGATGTCTATAAGATGGTGGTCGCTGGTTTCACGCGTCCCCTGGTCGCCTATTTCTACATCATCAGCCTGTTGTTGCTCTGCCTGCACCTCAGCCACGGGGTGAGCAGCGTCTTCCAGACCCTCGGCCTGCGCAATGAGCGTTGGCGCGCCCGCCTCGACCGGCTCGCCCTGGCCTATGGTTGGATCATCGCGCTCGGCTTCATCTCCATCCCCCTCGCCGTGCTCACCGGTTTCTTGAAGTAAGCGTCCATGAAAGAAGCGCCCGCCCCCATGAAACTCGACCCGAAGACCCCCGCCGGCCCGCTGGCTGATAAGTGGAACCTCCACAAAGCGAAGCTCCGCCTAGTGAGCCCGGCCAATCGTCGCAAATACCACGTCATCGTCGTCGGCTCCGGTCTCGCCGGTTCCGCCGCCGCCGCCTCCTTCGCCGAGATGGGCTACGAGGTCTCCTGTTTCTGTTATCAGGACAGTCCACGTCGCGCCCACTCGATTGCCGCGCAGGGCGGGATCAACGCCGCCAAGAATTACCAGAACGACGGCGACAGCGTCCGCCGCCTCTTCCAGGACACCATCAAAGGCGGCGATTACCGCGCCCGCGAAGCCAACGTCTACCGCCTCGCCCAGGTTTCGGTGAACATCATCGACCAATGCGTCGCGCAGGGCGTGCCCTTCGCCCGCGAATACGGCGGCCTCCTCGCTAACCGCTCCTTCGGCGGCGCCCAGGTCTCCCGCACCTTCTACGCCCGCGGCCAGACCGGTCAGCAGCTCCTCATCGGCGCCTACTCCGCGCTCTCCCGCCAGATCGGCCTCGGTGCGGTGAAGATGTACACGCGCCACGAGATGCTCGACCTCGTGCTCGTCGACGGCAAGGCCAAGGGTATCGTCACGCGCGACCTCGTCACGGGCGCCGTCGAATCCTGGTCTTCGGACGTCGTCGTGGTCTGCACCGGGGGCTACGGTAACGTGTTCTACCTCTCCACCAACGCCCAAGGCTGCAACGTCACCGCGACCTTCCGCGCCCACCGCCGCGGGGCCGGTTTCGCCAACCCCTGCTACACGCAAATCCACCCGACCTGCATCCCGGTGCACGGCGTGGATCAGGCCAAGCTGACCCTGATGTCCGAATCGCTCCGTAACGACGGGCGCGTCTGGGTGCCCCTGCACGCCGCCGACTGCGCCAAGCCGGCGGCCGAGATCCCGGAGGAGGCCCGCGACTATTTCCTCGAACGTAAGTACCCGAGCTACGGCAATCTCGCCCCGCGCGACATCGCCTCGCGCGCCGCCAAGGAAGTCTGCGACGAGGGTCGCGGCGTCGGCCAGGTCGTCGATGGCAAGCGCCTCGGCGTCTACCTCGATTTCTCCGCTGCGATTCAGCGTCTCGGCGAGTCCGAGGTCCGCGCCCGCTACGGCAACCTGTTCGACATGTATCAGAACATCACCGGTGAGAATGCGTACCATCAGCCGATGCGCATCTTCCCGGCGGTGCACTACACGATGGGTGGGCTGTGGGTGGATTATAACCTGCAGTCGAATATCCCCGGCCTGTTCGTCGGCGGCGAGGCCAACTTCTCCGACCACGGCGCCAACCGCCTCGGCGCCTCCGCCCTCATGCAGGGGCTCGCCGACGGTTATTTCGTGCTGCCCTATACGGTCACTGATTTCCTCGCGGGGGAGAAGTCGGGTAGCCGTCCGTCCAAGGATGCCCCCGAATTCCAAGCCGCGGTCAAGGACGTCAACGACCGCGTCGCCCGGCTCCTCTCAGTCAACGGCACGAAGTCTCCGCGCTATTACCACAAGGCCCTCGGCAAGATCACCTGGGAGCAGTGCGGCATGGCCCGCGACAAGGCTGGCCTCGAAGGAGCGATTCGCGACCTCCAGGCCCTCCGCGATGATTTCTGGCAGAACGTGAAGGTCGTCGGTACCGGCGACGCCCTCGCCCCCGAGCTCGAACGCGCCGGTCGCGTGGCCGACTTCCTCGACTTCGGCATCATGATGTGCCTCGACGCGCTCACCCGCGAAGAGTCCTGCGGCGGCCATTTCCGCACCGAACACCAGGACGGCGGCGAAGCCCTCCGCGATGACGCGCAGTATGCCCACTCAGCGGTCTGGCAGTGGCAGGGCGAGCGCCAGCTGCCTTCGCGCCACGTCGAGCCCTTCGTCTACGAGGAAACCTCGCTCTCCACCCGCTCTTACAAGTAACCACCATGGTCCAGGACAACGGAAAAGAAATCACCCTCGCGCTCAAGCTGCGCGTCTGGCGCCAGCGCCGCGGCCAGCCGGGCGCCTTCGAGGAGCATTCCCTCGCCGCCGTGCCGACCTCGGCCTCGTTCCTCGAGATGATGGACATGCTCAACGAGCAGCTCATCAAGGCGGGCAAGGATACCTTTGCGTTCGACCACGACTGCCGCGAAGGGATCTGCGGCATGTGCTCGATGACGATTAACGGCATGCCGCACGGCCCGATTCCCGGCGTGACAACCTGCCAGCTGCACATGCGCAACTTCCGCAATGGCGAGACGATCACCGTCGAGCCGTGGCGCGCCCGCGCCTTCCCGGTCCTCAAGGACCTCGCGGTTGATCGCTCCGGCTTCGACAAGGTCATCCAGTCTGGCGGCTTCATCACCGTCCGCACCGGCTCCGCCCCCGAGGCCAACAGCATCCCGGTGCCCAAGGTCATCGCCGACGAGGCCATGGACGCCGCGGAATGCATCGGGTGCGGCGCCTGCGTCGCCTCCTGCAAGAATGGCTCCGCGATGCTCTTCGTCGGCGCCAAGATCAACCACCTCAATATCCTACCGCAGGGCCAAGCCGAACGCGACCGTCGCACCCTCTCGATGGTGAAGACGATGGACGAGGCTGGCTTTGGTAACTGCACCAACTACGGCGAGTGCCAGGCGCATTGCCCGAAGAGCATCTCGCTCGACGTCATCGCCAAACTCAACCGCGACTATCTCCGCGCCCGCGTGAAGGAGTTCTTCTCCTCCACCGGTAAGCCTTCCAAGGGCGGAGACTGAGCGCGACGCCGTGCGCCGCGAGGGTGACGTGGGCAAGGGGACGCGGTGACACGGGGAAAGTAAGAGGGCGCCGTTAGGCGCCCTTGTTGTTGGGGGCCGCCGCAGGGTGGCCCAAGGTAGGGGCAGGACTACGTCATGCACTCCTTCATCATAGGGCGCGGCGTAGCCACGCCCCTACCTTCCGTTCACCATTCGGCGAACGGCTGCATCGGGTAGGGCGGCGATTGCCATCGCCGCCGTTCGAAGCCGGAGACGTGGAGTCGTCCGGTCTCAGCCAGATGCGGGCATTTCCTGTGTTCGCTCGCGAACGGACGTGATGGCAATCACGTCCCTACCTTCTGCTTCGCAGCAGATCCCCCATGCCAGCAAACCCCCGAGGTCGCTACTCCGCTTCGACGACGCTCTGTTCACCGACGCAGGTCAGCAGGACACGGTTGTTGCCGTTGGCAGCCTGGAGGGCGCGCACGAATTCACCGACGCCAGCTCCGTCCTTCAGCGTGACTTCGTAGCGCAGCTCGGTCATCAGGCCAGCCTGCACGGTCTCGACCGACTTGAGCGACTGCTGCGCAAGGTGCTGCGCAAACGGCCCGGCGAAGGCCTGGTCGTAGTCGACGTCGGTGCCGACGCGGATCCGCAGGAGGTGCGAGCCCTTGAACGAGGAGAAGAGGTTCGCCCGCGAGAGAGCGAAGATGATCACGCACACGAGCGGCACGGTGACCGCGGCGAGCTCATACTGGCGGGCGCCAACGGCGAGGCCCGTGCCCATGGCGAGGAAGATGAAACCGATGTCGCGCGACTGGCCAACGTTGCGGCGGAAGCGGATGATCGAGAACGCGGCAAACATACCGAACGCCGCCGCCAGGTTACCCACGACCACGAGGATCACGAGCGTGACGACCGTACCGAGGATGAGCAGGGTGTGGACGTAGTCCTGCGAGTAGCGCGTGCCGCGGTAGGTCTGCTTATACGTCCACGCAACGAGGAGGTTGAGCGCGAAGCTGAACAGGATGGCGAAGAGGATTTCCTGCACGCCGGGGCTGTCGGCATGGTCGGTGACCAGACGGGTCATCGCATCCGCGGCGGCGGGCACGTCGTTAGCGGCGAGAAAAGATTGGGGTAGGAGGTACATTAGGCGGAAAGGGCGGGGGTGGCGCCGTATTGGCGAACACTCTCAGAATATTTGCTGAAGGGGCGAGGAAAGATTCCGTGGGCCGAGAGGAAGCTCGCAAAATCGTACGGGGCTGCGGCGTTGCCTTTAACTTCCATCAGGCAGAAGCCTTCGCCGAGGACGGGCAGAGCACAGCCCTCGTCTTCCGGCTGTGGCGTGAGGTCTTCGAAGCGGCAGCGGATGCCTTGGTCGAAGGTGAGCCGGAGCTGCTCATGGCCGGCTTCGTCCACGAGCCGGTAGGCGTGGCGGTCGTAGCGGATGACGCAGGCGGGCCGGAAGCCTTCGTCGGCGATGAGTCGCTGGGCCTCGGCGAGAATGCGTGCGTCCGCCACGGAGGCTGTCGGTGCGGCCTCGCTATTCGCGAGGGCGATAGCTTGTTCGAGCGGCAGCTCCACGCGCCGCTTGGCGCCTTGGCCGCCGTCGCGATGCTTGATCTCGAGGAACGTAGCCGCCGGAATCGCGCCATCTTTTGTTCCGTAGAGGCGGAGGCGTAACTTCCGCCGCGAGGGCACGCCGCGCCAAGTATCCCAGTAGCATCTCCGGTCGGCGGAGTCGCAATAGAGGCTTACGACCGGATAGTGTCCCGACGGTCCGCCGAGCATGTCGGGCTGGATGCGTCCGGGAAAGTGGGCGAGCAGGGCGTCTCGCTCTGCGAGCGAAAGGATATATTTCAGTTCGAAGCGGGCCGCGATCTCCATGGTCAGGGGATGCGCGTGAGCGTCAGTGAATTACGATCAAACCACGCCTGGCCGGATTGGGCGCGCAGCTCGAGGACGAGTACCGGGTCCGCTTCGGCAACGGAGAATTCGACGGAGACCGTGCGCCAGCTGCTGGTGCCCGTGAGCGCGGGAACGCCGTTGAGGCCAGAGATGCGCAGGCGCAGGCCTTTGTCCGGCTCATCCTTACCCGCGATGATGCCGGCGGTCTTGACCATGCCGGTCAGGCGATAGCGACCGGGGCCGGTCGCGAGCGGCAGGCGGAAGTCTCCGCCCTTCTTCAGGCCGGCCTTGATGTGGAAGCAGTTGCGTCCATCGAGGTCGCCTTCATCCGCTTCCTTCTCGTCGGCGTGGCGCTCCCAAGCGTATTTCCCGAGCATAGCCTTTCCGCCGATGGAACGGAGCTGAGCGGAGTCCTCGAGCTGGATCCGGACGGCCTCGATACGGTTTTTCACCCTACTGGCGGCCTCTTTGCCTCGCTCATCAAAGCGCTTCGCCTCTTCGGGATCGAACCGGGTGAGCTTGGCCTTGGAGTTGGCGGCCAGTTCTAAAATCCGCTTCGGCCAGTCGTACGTCCGGAAGTTCTTCTCGTAGATGGCGAAGAACTGCGTCCGGTAGCGTTCACGCATCGTCCGATCCCCGAGTAAGGCGTTGGGCACGAGCGCGCCGGGCTGACGAAAGACATACCAGCGGTCATCGCCGAAGACCTGGTCCATGCCGTGGAGCATGAAGTGAAACTTACCGGATGAGGGGTCCTCGTAGAACCGGTAGTTATTACGGTTGAAGGAATAGCCGTCCCAGTGGCACATGATCTGCTCGAGGGCGAGGTGCCGGAAATAGGCGTCGACGTCCAAGATGCGCTCCATCCGCGCCAGGCGTAAGGCCGGGCTCGCCTCTTTCGTGGCGCCGATCAGCTCCGTCAGGCGGACCTTGTCGTCCGGATCACCTTGGTCGACCTCGATTGGGCCATCAATCTCGTTGCAGAAAGCGCCGTCGTAAAGGTGGCCCTTAGTGTCCTTGAAGAAATAGGAGAGGAACTCGGTGTTGAATCCTTCCTTGAGCACGTAGGT
>CAMBGQ010000036.1 GCA_945866215.1 Opitutus sp. GAS368
GAAACACCCCGTTCGTGAATGTTTTTAGGCGACCAGAAATGACTACCAATCAACCCCTTACGGAAACTTATAGGGGGTGTTAGAAACCGTTGTTCACACGTTATGAACAGCCGATTTCCGCCCCTCGGACACGGGGCTAAAATCCGGCGCTCAGGCCGGCCCGAAAAAGGCCCCGATCGGACCGAGCGCCGCTTCGCCGGCGTCTTCAAGGACATAGTGCCCGGCGTCGGTGAACAAGAGCGGCCGGGCGGCTGGGAAACGGTCGGTGAAACCCTCAAGGAAGGCCCGGTCGAAACAGAAGTCGCGCATTCCCCAACAAAGGAGCATAGGCTTGCCCTTTAAGCCCCCCAAAGAGGCCTCCACGGCGGCTAAGACCGTCCGGGTGGGGTGCTCGGCCTCCATTGGGATGTCGGCCACGAAGTCGGCGACCGCCCGGCGGACCGAGGCCGACCCATAGGGGGCAAGGAAACCGGCCTTGGCGGCTGGGCTGAGGGGCTGCTCGACGGACATCCAGGTCGCCGGCCAAGCGAAGCCGTTCAGGCCCTGGACAATGAAGCGGCCAATCAAGGGGGCTCGGCAAAGGGCGATGCGGGCCGGGATGCGGTCGGAAAGGAAAGCACCGGTGTTTGTGACGAGGATCTTCCCCACCCTCTCTGGTCGGCGAGCGGCGACGCCGAGCCCGATGGCACCGCCCCAATCGTGGACACCCAGGTCGAACTCTTTGAGTCCGAGATGGGCAATGAGGGCTTCGACGTCGGCGATGCGATCGGCCAGACGCAGGAAGCGATCCGGGCGCGCGGACAGTCCCATGCCAACATGGTCGGGCGCGATGACGCGGAGACCTTGGGCGGCGAGCTTCAGGATGAGGTCACGCCAGAGGAACGACCACGAGGGATTGCCGTGCAGCAAAAGCACCGGACGTCCATCGCGCGGGCCGTGATCGACGTAACTCATCCGCCCCGAGAGCGCGGCGAAATCCTTCGGCGCAAAGGGATAGAGCGCCTGCACAGCAGGTGAAAGGGAGACGGTGCTCATTGGCATTCGACGGCGAGCATCATACTGGCAAGACCGCTACCGATACCCAGCAGCGCGACGCGATTGCCGGCCTTGATGCGACCTTCAGCCAGTCCGAGCGCCAGCGTGGCGGGCACCGAGACCGAGCCGACGTTACCGAGACGGTCGAAACTCTGATAATCCTTGGCGGGATCGAGGCCAAGCTTCTCGAAGAGCAGCGACGAATGGCGACGGCCGACCTGATGCGTCACCACGCGATGCGGCGTGGCTTCATCCCAGCCCGTGACGCCCTTGAAACGGCCCCAGCAACGCTGAGCCAGTGCGACGCCGGCGGTGAGGAGCGCCTCTGAATCCGTGCGCATGTCAAGTTCAGCGGACGACGTGTCGCCCTCACAAAGTCCGTTAGCGGAAGAATCGGTTTCGGCGGCTCCGCCAAGGAGACGAATCGAGCTCGGCGCAGCAAGGTCATCGCGGCAGACCACGACGGCCGCGCCCCCGGCGCCGATGGTGAGATTCGCGAAGTATGGCTTGATCGTCTCGCGCGTGAGCGTGAGGTCTTCATTCAGCATACGAATCGTCCGTTCGACGAGCGGGCGACCATCTTCACCGGAGCAGACGAGGGCGCGGCGGATTTGGCCGGACTCCACCATGCCCGCGGCGAGCGCGACCGCGTTGAGGAAACCCAAGCAGGCATTGGAGACGTCGAGGATCTGCGCCTGCGGACCGAGGCCGAGCAGGCCGTGCACGTAGGCGGCGGTCGAAGGCTCGAGGCGGTCGCGGCAGACCGACGAATGGATGAGCAGGTCGATGTCCGCCGGGCCCACTCCAGCGGCCTGCATCGCACGGCGGCCGGCCAGCGCGGAAGCGGCGGACGGGCGGATTGCCTGCGGCCAGAAACGACGCTCCCGGATGCCCGTCATCAGCTCGAGACGGCCCTCCGGCAGCTTCAGGCGGCCGTAAAGGGGCGCCAGGCGCTGTTCGACCTCATCGGAGGTCCAGACCTCGGGAGGCAGTTCGGCCACGAGGCCGGACAGGACTGTGCGCTGGAAAATCACGCTCCGGGAAGACGGGAAGAAGCGGCCACGAGTTCTTCGTCGAAGAAATTCCACCCCATGCCGGCGTCGACCACGATGCCTTGGCCGTTGATACCGCTCGAACGAGGCGAGAGCAGCCAGACCGCCGTGTCGGCGACCTCCTGCGTCTTCAAGGCCGCCTTACGGAAGGTCATCTTCTCGGCGTGCAGGTAGTTATGGAGATAGCCCGGGATGCCGGCACTGGCGCTCGTCTTAAGCGGGCCGGCGTTGACGGAATTGAAACGCACGCGCGTATCAGCCGAGAACGATTTGGCGAGGAAGCGGCTGGCGGATTCGAGCGCGGCCTTGATCGGCGACATGTAACCGTAGTTCGAGGCCGTGACTTGCGATGAGATGCCGATGGAGACGACGGAGGCATCGGCCTGGAGGTGCGGCTTGAGGGCGCGTGCCAGCTCGACGAGCGAGAACGCGGAGATCGCGGTGGCCTGCAGGAAGTCAGCGCGCACGGTCTCGTGGAACGGTTGCATGCCTTTGGAAAAATTCGCAAACGCTACGCTATGCAGCACGCCATCGAGCAAGCCATGTTCACGCCCGACGGCGGCGGCGAGCTGCTGCGTCTGCGCTTCGTGCTCGAGGTCGCACAGGTAGACTGGCTTGCCGGTGAGCAGCCCCTTCAATGAGTCGAGGCGGGCCTGGGAGCGCACAGAGTAGACCACCTTGGCGCCTTCGGCCTCGAGGGTCTGGGCGACGTGCCAGGCGACGGACTTCTTGTTCGCAACGCCGAGGACGAGAAAGGTCTTACCGGTAAGGCCGAGGAAGGACATAGGTCAGGCGGGTGGGTCGACGAGGGCGAGGGCGAAGCGGATAGTCAGGACGGCCTTGCCGTCGCGGCGCACTGTGCCGGTCATGAAATGGAACTGCTGGAGCGTCTCGACGAGCTTTACGTCGATTGAGACCGTATCGCCCGGCTTCACCATGCCCTTAAATTTTGCCTCCTCGATACGGCAGAGCACTGGAGTCTTCCCAGCCGAGACGCCGCCGTCGGCCTGGAGCTTCTTCGTGAGGAAGACCGCGCTCGCCTGAAAGACAGCTTCGCAGAGGAGGACGCCGGGCGTAATCGGGTTGCCTGGGTAGTGGCCAGCGAAGAAAGGCTCGTCGGCCCGGAAGGTACGGGTGCAGGTGGCGCCGTCGGCCCGGACCTCGTCGATACGATCTAGGAAGAGGAACGGGGGTCGATGGGGGATTGCGTCGAGGACGGCCTGCAACATAGTCACATTTTTGTCTCTGGAGAGACCGACAAGCGACACGAAAACACCGGAGGTCGCATTTGCCTTTTGGCGGCAGACTCCCAACCTACGACCCATGAAGACACTCTTCGCCTCTCTCCTTATGTCCCTCCTCCCCTTCTTCGGTGACGCGGCTGAAAAGCTCGCCGTCGGCGCCTCCATCCCGGACGTCACTTGCAATGACCAAGACGGCAAAGCCGTCTCCCTCGCCAAAGAAGGCGCCAAGGGCACCCTCCTCGTCTACTTCTACCCGAAGGCCGATACCCCGGGCTGCACCAAGCAAGGCTGCTCGCTGCGTGACGGCTGGGCGGATCTCCAGAAGGCCGGCGTCAGCGTCCTCGGCGTGAGCACCGACGACGAGAAGAAGCAGAAAGAATTCAAGGAAGAGCAGAAGTTCCCCTTCCGCCTTCTCGCCGACAAGGAGAAGAAGGCCGTCACCGAAGCCTTCGGCGTGAAGAGCATGGTCGGCTTCGCCAGCCGAAGCGCCTTCCTCTTCGTGGACGGCAAGTGCGTCTACGCCGACCACAAGGGACACACCAGCGACCAAGCCAAGGTCATTCTCGACTTCCTCGCGTCCGCTAAGAAGTAAGTACGGGAAATCTCCCAACAAAAAGGCCGCATCGTTTGATGCGGCCTTTTTCGTGTCCTAGCGTCAGGCTCAGTGGCCCTTGATCGGGAAGAGGTCGGTCACGCTTTTATTACCATGGATGCGACGAATCGCATCGGACAGCAGCGGGGCGATGGAAAGCACCGTGATCGGGAGGTCCTTCGGCCAATTGGCGGGGACGGAGTTGGTCGTGATGACCTCATCGATGAGCCCCTTACGGAGGCGCTCGAAGGCGATCTCCTGAATCATACAGTGCGAGACCACGGCGCGCACCGAGCGGGCGCCGTTCTTCTTGAGCAGTTCGGCGGCGGCCACGAGCGTGCCCGCGGTCTCCGTCATGTCGTCGACCAGGATGATATCGCGGCCATCGACTTCGCCGACGAGGCTCGTGGCCTGGACGGTAGTCGCGCTCGTACGCCGCTTGGCCACGAAACCGTAAGGTAGATTCAGCATATCGGCTACGGCTGAGGCGTACTTCAGTCCGCCCACGTCGGGCGAGAAGACCGTGGCGTCCTTGAGCCAAGGCTTATTCTTGATGTGCGCGTAGAAGACCGGCGAGGCGTAGAGGTGGTCGACCGGAATGTCGAAGAACCCCTGAATCTGCTGGGCGTGCAGATCGACCGTCAGGACGCGATTAGCTCCGGCGGCGGTGAGCAGGTTGGCCACGAGCTTGGCCGTTATCGGCACGCGAGGTTTGTCCTTACGGTCCTGACGAGCATAGCCGAAGAACGGGATCACGGCCGTGATGCGGGCGGCGGAGGCGCGGCGGAGAGCGTCGATCATGATCAGCAGCTCCATGATACGGTCATTAGCCGGCGCGCAGGTCGGCTGGATGACGTAGACGTCGCAGCCGCGGATATTCTCGTTGATCTGCACGAACGTCTCGCCGTCGGGGAAGCGGTTGACGGTCGCGGTACCGAGCGGGACGCCGAGATGTTCGCAGATTTCCTTGGCCAGCGCCGGATTGGCGTTGCCGGTGAAAATCTTCATCTCGAGTAGGCTCATGTCGGTTAGCGTTTAGCAGAGTCCAAGGAGGCGGCCAGCGAATCAACCTTTTTGAACAATTCGGGCAGGCGACGCGACAGAACGACGAGGCGGCGTTCCAGGCCGAAGGGCACGGCCGGCGTGCCGTTCATGAAGCCATCGGCAGGCACGTCCTCGAAAAGGCCCGTCTGGGCGCCCAGTTTGACGCGGTCGCCGAGGGTGAGATGTCCGGCCACGCCGGACTGTCCGCCGAGGACGCAATGGTCGCCGAGGGTCGTGCTGCCGGCGATGCCGACCTGGGCGGTGATGAGGCACTGGCGGCCGATGCGCACATTGTGGGCGATTTGGACGAGGTTATCGATCTTGGTACCCCGCCCGACCACCGTCTGGCTGAAGCGGGCGCGGTCGAGGGTAGAGTTAGCGCCGACCTCGACATCGTCCTCGAGGACCACGTTACCAATCTGCGGGATGCGCTGGATCTCGCCGTTGACCGGTTCGTAGCCGAAGCCGTCGGAACCAATGACGGCACCCGACTGGATGCGGCAGCGGGCGCCGACGACGCAATAGTCGGCGATGGTGACGCCGGGCTTGAGCCAGCAATCGCCGCCGACAGTCGCATAGGCGCCGATGAGGCAGCCCGCTTCGAGCACCGACCCCGCGGCGACTGTAGCGCCTTCGCCGATCACGCAAAGCGGCCCGACATGCGCGGATGAGGCGACTCGGGCGGAGCCCGCGACAACGGCGGAAGCATGGACCCCGGCGGGCGGGCGCGGCCAGAGACGCGCTTCGAGCACCGAGCAAAGCAGCGCCAGCGCGTAGGAGGGATTGTCGACGCGCAGAAAAGCCTGACCAGCGGCCGGCTGACTCGCGAAGGCGACGGGGACGAGGATCGCTCCCGCCCGGGAGGTGGCGACAGCGGCGGCGTATTTCGCATTTCCCAAGAAGGAAAGATCAGCGGGGGTCGCCTCCGCCAACGCAGCGATGCCGGTGAGCGGACCGGCGCACGTGCCCTCGACGGCTTTGGCTCCAGCGAGGGAGGCGAGTTCGGTGAGGGTGAAGGTGAGCGACATATTCCTAAATGAAGCGCCCCTGACTGGCAGGGGCGCGGCGGAGGCTTACTTGGCGGCCGGCTTGTCGCCAGCGGCGGGAGCGGGGGCGGGCGTGACGGGAGCCGCCGGTGGAGCGACGGGGACGACGACCGGAGCAGTGGCCTTGTAGGTCACGTTAAGTTCCTTGATCACGTCTTCGGTGACATCCAGGGAGACATCAGAGAAAAGTACTGAGGCCTTACCCATGATGAGGTTGAGGCCCTTAGCCTTGGCGACCTTCTCGGCTTGGACGCGAGCGTCGGCGAGGATCTGCTTGTTCATCTCGCCCACCCGCTGCTGGATTGCGTTACGGGCTTCGGCGACGAAATTCTGGAGATCGGCGCGGCGCTGCTGGAAGGTCGCGTTCTTCTGCTGGAACTCGGCGCCCACGGCTTTCTTGCCGTTCTCGCTGAGCATCGGATCCTGGCCGCGCTTGTCGATGGCTTGAAGCTCGGTCTGGAGGAGCTCAACGGCCTTGATGCGTTCATTGACGGAGGCTTGGGCGGACTCCTCAGACTTACGGATCTCAGCCTGGAGGTCGGCGGCCTTGGCGTATTTCTTGAAGATTTCCTGCTCGTCGACGAGGCCCACATTCGGGGTGGCGGCGAAGACGGAGGTGGCGGCGAAGAGGAGGGGGAAGAAGGACTTCATGGGATTAGGGTTTGAAGAAGCGGGTAGGCGGAAGGATGGCAATCAAAAGACCGTGCCGAAACTGAAGTTGAACTTCATGCCCCCGCCGTTGACGTCGGCGCCGGTGATAGGATTTTGGGTGGTCTGCAGGGGGAAGCCGAAATCAAGGCGCATGACCGCACCGCCCAGGAGGATGCGCATGCCCAGGCCGTAGTCGGAGTTGGCCTCGGAGACATTGAAATCAGCCTCGCCTTTATTGACGAAGCCATAGTCAAGGAAAGCCGCCAAACGGAAGTTATCGGCGACCTTGATCGTGTATTCGGCGCTAAGGAAACCGTAGGTCATCCCGCCCATCGGCTGGTTGCCGTTGCTGGTATCATAGGTATCGAAGGCGCCCACTTGGTTGTAGTCGAAGCCGCGCATGTCGTAGGCTCCGCCGAGGTAGAAGCGCTCATAGAACGGCAGGGAGCCGCCCGTACCGGTGAGCAGGCCGACACGACCGAGGATGCCGATCGTCTGTTCGGCGTCGGGGGAGACTAGGAACCAGCGCCCCATGCGGAGCTCGGAACGAAGATACTTGAGGTCGCCGCCGAGGCCATTGCCGGCCAGCTCCTCGGTAAGGGAGATGCGGGAGCCCTTGGTCGGGAAGTTATATTCGTCGCGGGTGTCGTAGGTGAGCGACGCGGAGATGGAAGAGATCACGCGCCCACCCGCGTTGCCTTCGGCCACCACCTCGGCTGGCGCGCCGACCACGACATTGTCGACGGACATGCGGCGGAGGTTGTAGCTGATGCGACCCTCGATGGTGCTGAAGACGCGGCGACGGGCGTAGAGGCTGATGCCTTCAGAAATCACCGAATAGTTGGCGGAGGCGAAGCCGGCGTAACGGCGCTCCAACGAGTAGCCCACGGCGAGGTCACGCTCCCAGAGGGCCGGCTCCTCGAACGAATGCTCAAAGGAGTTGGAGAGGTTACCGACTTCGAGGCGGACACGGAACTTCTGGCCGTCACCGCGATACCAGTTCTCGGGATTGGCGAAGTCAAAGTTGGCCTCGGCGTATTCGACGAAGCCGACAAGGCCTTCGACGGTGCTGTAACCGGCGCCGAAACTGACCGAGCCGGTAGGACCCTCCTTGACCGTGACCCGGAGGTCGCTCTGGCCCGGAATCGGGGTAGACACGGGGGTCACACGCACTTCTTCGAAGAACTGCGTGTTACGAAGACGCGCTTCGGAGACGCGGGCGCGGGCTAAGTCGAACACCTCACCAGGCCCGAGCGCGAGCTCGCGGGCGATGACGGTGGAGCGGGTCTTGGTGTTGCCTTGGATCTCGACGGTCCGGACGGTGTGACGGAGGCCTTCTTCGATCTGGAACTTCACGTCGATCGCACCGGTCGTGAGATCGGGCTTACGGACAATCTGGACGGAGCTGTTGATGTAGCCCATCTGGCCGTAATATTCGCGGACCTTTTCGGCGGCGGCCTCGATCGCGGGAACCGCAAAAGCCTCGCCGCTGGCGATCCGATCAAACTGGGTGGGATGGGCCCCGCGGCGCAAGGAGGGCTCGGCGACGACCTTTCGCAAGGCATCGGTCGCGTAAAGCGGGTCGGTGGCGCCGAGGCGGTTACCCTCGAAAGCGATTGCGCCGATGGTATACTGGCGGCCTTCCTTGATTTTGAAGACGACGTCAACCCAGCCGACGGCATCCTTCACGTCCTTGACCTCGCAGACCTTCTCGGGATCGGCGTCCTCGACTTCGACGTCGAGATAGCCCTTGGCGCGGTAGAATTCGCGGAGCTTCTTGCAGTCGGCGCGATACTGCTCGGGGTCGAGGCGACCGCCACCGCTGAGCCAGGACCACTTATACCAACGGTATTCGCTGGTTTTGAGATCGGCCGCAGACCAGAGATCATAACGCTCAAAGGCCGTAGCGCCCTCGAAGCGGAAATTGTCCACCTTGAGCTCGACACCTTCGTCGACGATGATGGCCGCGATCTTGCCGCCGGGCGTATCGCGCAGCTGGGAGGTCACGCGGGCGAAGGGATGCTTCTTACTCAGCTCGGTCTGGAGCTTGACCTCGGCCCGGCGGAGTTGGGCCAGGTCGAGCGGTTCGCCGATCTTGATGTCCTCGATCTCGGCACCGCCGAACCAGCCCACTTTGCCGACGAGCCCGTCGCCCCCGATATACTCGATGGCTTGGAGAATCGGCCGAGGCTCGACCGTGACGAGGATGTCGACTTCGCCAGTCTTAGGGTCGAGGGTGGGCTCGACGAGGGCCTGGTTGAAACGACCGGTGGCATACAAGGAACGGACCGTGCTGGCGACGGCTTCCTTGGAGAAAGGCTGTCCCTGGCGCAGGGCGACGAAGCCGAGGATGAACTGTTCGGAGACGGTGGCTCCGTCCGTCTTGATGCGGATGGAACGGACGAGCGGCTCCTTCGGCGCGGGGGCGTTCTGGGCCAAACCCGCCAACGGCGACAGGGCGAGGGCGAAGCAGGCGGCGCGAAGCCAGCGGCGACGGAAAGGGGAGTTATTCATTATTACGGTTTTCTTTAGCGGGTGTTTCGAAGCGTGTCAGCCCCGGATTAAAGAGCAAGTTGATGTCGGAGGTGGGTCCGTTACGATTCTTGGCCACGATGAGCTGGCGGGAATAACAGCCATCCTGCCCTGCCTGCTCGGCCTCGGCCTCAGCGGCCTTGCCCTGGCTGGCGGGGGGCTTGGAGATCAGCATGACGATATCGGCGTCCTGTTCAATGGAACCAGACTCGCGCAGGTCGGACATGCGCGGCTGGCGAGACTCCTCCTCTGACTTACGGTTCAGCTGGGCCAGGGCGATGATGGGGATCTTGAACTCCTTGGCCATGGCCTTGATGCTGCGAGAGACCTCGGCAATCTGCTGTTCGCGGGGCAGGCCCGAGTCCAGTCCGTTGATGAGCTGAATGTAATCGATGACCACCAGATCCAAGGGGGTACGGGCATGGACGCGGCGGCACTTGGCGCGGATCTCGAGGATGTTCTGGCCGCCATTGTCGTCGACCACCAAGGGGAGGCCTTTGTATTCGTTGGCGGCCTGAACGAGATCCATCTGCATGCGCTCGTCGGGGTGGCCGGTGCGCAGTTTCTGCATGTTCACGCGGGCGCGGGAGCACAGCATGCGGAGGGCCAGTTCGCGGGCCGGCATCTCGAGGGAGAACAGCAGCACGTGGGCGGGCGGACGGTTCTCCTTGGGCTTGGGGAAGAGTGCGGCCTCGATGAAGTTGAGCGCGATGGACGTCTTGCCCATGCCGGGCCGGGCGGCGACGACGACCATCTGGCCGGACTGGAAGCCGAAAGTCAGTGCGTCGAGGTCGGGGAAGCCCGTGGGCACGCCCTGCACCGAGTTACGGTCACGGATGATGCGCTGGACGAGTTCCATCGCCTCGGAGATAGGCCCATCGATCATCTGGGCGGACTCGGAGATGCGGTCTTCGCTGATGCGGAAGAAGGACTGCTCGACCTCCTCAAGGAGACGCTCGATGCCCTCGGCATGCGTGTGCGCCTTCTCTACGGTCGTGACGGCGGTCGAAATCAGCTGGCGGAGGAAATGCTTTTCGCGAATGATCGCGAGCCAGTGCGGCGCGTGCGCGCTGGAGGCGATGAGCCCCGTGAGCTCGTTGATGTAGGTCGCGCCGCCAGCGGACTCTAACTTACCCTCGCGGCGGAGCTGCTCGGTGAGCGTGATTTCGTCGATGCCCGTGCTCGCCAGGTTCAGCTGCACGGCGACGGCGTAGATATCTTGATGCTTTGGGTCGAAGAAGTAGTCGGCCGTGACGCGCTGTTCGAGACAGCGTTGGAGCGTATCGCCGCCGTCGATCACGATACTGGCGATCAGGCCGCGTTCGGCGTCGAGGTTGTGGGGCGGCACGCGGTCGCCATAATTGGGAGCGGCGGCCTGGCGTGAACGAGGGCGGCGGCCGGAAGGGGAATCGGTCATGTGGAAGGCGGTACTCTGCGCTCGGCTGTCTGCCCTGGATAGCCAGAATTAGACGCAGATTATACCCAAGAGACTGTGAACAAGGATGCAAGCAATTGTCACAATCGCCGCTAAATCTACACCCAGACGCCGCCTGCGTTACAACTATGAGGCAGGGCGAACGCTAATAAGTGAAAATATAAAACCGGGGGGCTATTGGTTAGACGGTGGGGGACGGGCGGACTCAATAGGCGGCATGATTGTATACCTTCTCATGCTTGGCGCACTCACGCCAGAAACTGAGTCGACGCAAATCACCCTCAAGGCGATGAGTTTCGACCTACCCGAGGCGGAAGTCGTGATCCTTGACCTCGCCGGACGGCCCGCACCTGTCACTCTCTATTCCCACGCGCTGAGCGAACCCATCGTCTGCCGAACCAAGGAAGGCAAGCTGACCTTCTTCCGGAAACCGAAGACAACAGATCCGAAGGAGCCGCTGGTGCCCCTGGCCTCTGTGCCCGCTCCGCCGGCGAATGGGAAATATATCGCGATTCTTTCCGGCGCCGGCGAAGGCTCCCGGCTCAACCTCATCGCCGATGGCGGCGGAGCCGCCGCCGCAGGCACCATCCGATTCTTCAACCTGTGCCCCCAACCGGTCGGGCTCAGCGCGCCAGGCGTCAAACGCGTGCTGCCTTCCGGTCAGGAATTCACCGTGCGCCCTCAGGTGAAGGCGCAGCAATACGGGCAGGCCCAGTTCTTCCTGCCGGGAGAGGACGGCGATTGGCGCCTAGCGGGCGGTCTGCGCTGGCTTCAGCTCGACGATATCCGCTCGCTCCTCTTTCTTGTGCCCGCGCCTGGCGAAGAAGGCATCATCAAGGTGCGCGGCGTAGAGGAACGCGTGACCGCAGATGCCCAAAAGTCACCCGCAGGTCCCGTGACGCCCGCCAGTGGCGGTGAAAAACGCCGGACGGGCCTCCGGACACTCCAGTAGGGTGAAAGCAGCGACCTCAGCGAAAATGGGCGGGCGGGCGGGCTTCTCGATCATCCTCTCCCTTACGATGATGACGATGATTGTCATGCTACTGCTCGTGCTGATGACTTTTTTGACCGTCGAATCCCGCGCATCGAAATGGTCGATCCTGTCGACCAGGTCGCGCCTCAACGCCCTGATGTCCGCGCGACTCGCGTTAGCCCACCTTCAACAAGCGACCGGACCGGACACCCGCAGCACTGCGACCGGCGAGCTGGCGTGTACGCCGGCGCCAATCAGCCCCTTTGACCCAGGGATGAATTGGACCCAGCGACCGGGGCAAGGGCAGCGTTATTGGACCGGCGCCTGGCGGACCGACAAGCCAGACGAGCCACCCCAGTGGCTAATCAGTGGCAAGGGCGGCAAATCGCTTACCAACGCCACCTCCTACCTTGCACAGTCGGTGAGCCTTTCGGGAGCCACGGATTACAGCGCGGATAAATCCTACTGGGCGCCTTGGCAACGCGACTACCCCATCACTTACGCCGCGGGAAATAAGGAAAGTTACGCGACCCTGGTCGGCAACGGTAGCGCCACGCTCGACCCCGGCCTGGACGGACTCCAAGGCACCTCCGATGATATCGACGGCCGCGTCGCGCTTCCCAAGATTCCGCTGCCAGGCCCATGGACTAACAGCACGACAGGGAGCTTCGCCTACTGGATCGGCGATGAAGGCGTGAAGGTCTCCCTCGGACTCACCGACCCTCGAGACGTGACCAAAGCCGCGCCAGCGGCCCTCGAGACGGTCAACGCCCTCCGGTCGCCCGGCCGGCGCGGCACCGAGATGTTACTCGGACTGAAAAGCGTCAACATCAAGGAGCCAAAGTTCTCGGACGTCTTGTCTCCGGCCTCATTACCCTTGGTGCCCGGCTACGACCTCAGCGACCCGGCCGCCGCCGGCCTGCCTCCAGCCAAGCTCGCCTTCCATCACCATACCCTCTGGTCAGCCGGTGTCCTCGCCGATAGTTACCGCGGCGGCCTCCGCCGCGACCTTTCACTGGCGTTCGAGATGGAGGACTCCTTGTTCGATAAATCGGACTTCGGTTCCGGCAACGGGCATGAAACCGTGATTGAAGCCTACACCGCGGACCAGCTCCTCGGCCAGCGTCGCTCGTGGTTCCCGGGCTACGGCACCGCCAAGACGAACCCTGGCACCGTCACTTCTTCGGATCCGCGGCCCCGTGTCTGGGTGCCGATGTATGAAGATAATATCGACAACCCCGGCCGCAACCTCGGCACGCTCGGCACCAAATACCTCCCTTGGAGCCCAGTCTTCATCCGCGAGGATGAGATGCTTCAGCCGCTGGTGGATACGAGTAAGATCATGCCGACCGTGACGACGAATACGGCGTGGGACGGACAGCCGCGTCGTCTGGTCGGCCCACTCTGGCACTTGGTCCGGGATTACTACCGACTCTACAAGGAAGTTGACTGGGACGCCGGTAAACCCGCGCTCGGCGCCCGCGCCTTTTTCCCCAACACCAACCAATTCGACAAAGGCGGCTACCGCATCGATAAGTATGCGCGCTACGATCTGGATAACGCCCTCTGGTCGGGCGGCGGCAGGAGCACCTCCCCTTATACCGACAACTTCAACGCCACCCCCGATCCGCTCGGCTGGTTGAACGGCCTCAAGGGCGGCTATGTGGCCAGCGGGGCGGCGGGAGGCGGACGCTTCATCCCCCGCCCGGTACGCGGTGCTTACATGCCCGCAGTCCACCGCTTCTCGATGGTGTTCTCCCTGCGTACCGTGCAGTCGGGCGCTAACTTCACGCTCAAGTTGGTCTGCACCCCCATCTTGGTCCTCCACAACCCCTACAACGTCCAGCTGAAGCTGAAGGAGCCGACGGCGGGCGAACCAGATCCACGCATCAAGGGCGGGCTGAAGATCTCATTCTCGCAGTTCGACCAGATGCGCCTGCGGGTATTCACCCATGTCGGCAATGATCCGGCGCAGGCGTTCAAGACGACCGCAGACTCCAGGCTCTTCGACACCTTGTTCAACTTCAAGGCGGCTTCCGATGCCTCGACCGGCTCCAACGCCGAAAATCTCGTCGCGGTCGTGCCAGCGACCACCCTGGAACCCGGCGAGTTCGCCGTCTTCACCACGAAGGACCTCGTGGACGCGTCCGCGCTAGGCAAGTCCGTCGACGCCGCGAATATCCCGATCCTGAACATGCAGCGCGGGTTCTATTTCACCGGCGGCTTCCACACCGACATCCGCGCCGACAGCACGACCGCACCTTACCTTTTCAATGCAGCGGACCAGGTCAAGTGCTGCATCGACCTGACGAGTTCGATGTATTGGCACCACTGGATCTATCTTAACTCGGGCTGGAAGAAGAGTTTGAAGGACGACACCGTGAGCGCCGATGGCCAAGACCTCGGGGCAGGTGAAGTGCTCGGGACGAGCCGTAACAACTCGCTCGCCAGCTACGCGCACTACATCAACGCCGGCGGTAGTGGGTTCAACGCCACGCACCTCGGCGACGCCGGCAGCGTGACGAACCCAGTCGTCATCGGCCCGGTGTCCTCGCTCCGCACCATCGCCGAAATCGCGCCGGGGCCGGTGATCGCGGCATTCGACACGCGGGCCCGCGTCGCGGACACCTCCCGTACCACTAGTTACAATCGCGACGCGCTCTCCTGGCTCGCAGCCGTGTCCAATCCCGTGCCGGCCGCCCACCCGGCCTGGCTCTTCAGCAACCCCCTGCCCCAGACCTCTTCCAATCCGGCACTCAACGGACTCCCCGGCATCGGCATGGCGAGCCTGCGCACCCAGCTCTTTGGGGGCGACGAACTGGCCCTCAACGGCTCGACCACCTCCTGGAGTAACCTGTTGCAAATCGACGCCGCGAAAGCGAACGGTGCCAATGGGCTAGGCGGCCCTTCGCACGGCGTGAGCGGCCTAAGCACCACGATGGCAGTTGAAGTACCTGTGACCGCGCCCGTCTCGCTTGGCCAGTTTATGCATGCGAATCTCACGCCTTGGGACTGGATGCCCTATCGCACGGTGGGCAATTCCTTCCCCTCGATGGTCGTGCCCCTCGACAAGAGCTGGACCCATGGGACGCCGCACACCAACGCCGGCACCATCGGTGGACACACCTTCGGCGACATGAGTTACCTCATGAACAACGCCCTCTGGGACAGCTTCTTCTTCTCAGGCGCGGCGCCAATCCTCAGCGACGGCTCGCGCAATGGTAACTACAACGCCGTCCGCGCGAAAAGCCTCACTCAAGTGATGACCGATTTCGCCGGAGGCACGGGCAAACTGGCCAACCCCCGCATGACACTTTTCCCGAACGATAGTGCCTCCGCGAGCGCCCTGCTCGCCAACGGCTTCCTCACGGACAGCACCGGTGCGGCACCGGATGGTTACCGCCGTTTCTCGAGTTACCTGCTTAACGTTGGCGCCTTCAACGTGAACTCCACCTCCGTCGAAGCCTGGACGGGGCTCTACGGCTCGCTGAAGGGTTTGGCCCTTGGGTCGCAGGCTGCGAATTCGCCGTCGGCGACGAACAATGCCCGCGTGCCCCGCATCATCGGCGACTCCACGCAGGCGCCCGCTACCCGCAACATCGCCGACGCCGCCTATTGGAACGGCTATGCCAACCTTTCGGATACGCAAATCCGGGCGCTCGCGGTCGCGACCGTCGCCGAGGTGAAGGCCCGGGCGAAATTCCTCCAGCGCACGGAGCGTGATCAGGAATACCCGCCCGCCGCCCGCCGTTTCCTCGGCTTCCCCGCCGCCCAGAGTCCGGGGACACCTTTCCTCGGTCTCTGTGAGTTTGTGAACCGCTTCCTCGGTCCGACCAAGAAAGCCGGGGCTTTCGTCGGGACTACCGCATCGGCCAACACCTCCTATTACCAGATCGAAAACACCGCTGTAGACACCACGCTACCCGTCACGGCGCAAAACTCCCGCTGGATGTTCCGTTCAGGCACCTTGGAATCAGCTATCGCGCGGGCCGATAAGGCCCTCGGCTCCGAAACCCTCGCGAAGATGCCCAGCGGATCTAGTGCGAAAATGATCGACCCATCCGTCTCGCACAACTGGACCAATGGCGGCGTCGCTGGCGGCCGCACGGGGATGCCGCCGGGACTCTATTTCCGCAACGTGGAGATCCTCGATACCGATAATGTCAACCGGACCCACTCTGGCTTTGGCGCCAATGGCTGCCTCTTCCAAGGCGACCTCCTGCAGGCGCTTGGTCCGGCGCTGGCGACGCGCTCCGACACGTTCAAGATCCGCGCCTACGGCGAGGCCGACGAAGCCATGGGGCCTGGTCAAGGGGCGGTGCTCGAACTGGTCGTGCAGCGCTCCCCAAACTATATCGACCCTGCGACCGCCCCTCACGATCGTCTGCGTGACTCCGGCCGCCTGCCGGTCAACGTCCTGCTGGGACGTCGCTACATCATCCTATCCTTCCGCTGGCTCTCGCCCTCTGAAATCTGACCACCCCATGGAAACGCTCAGCCTCCGATCTATCCGTAAGACCTTCCCCACCCCGACGGGACCGTTGACGGTCCTCGACGACGTCAACCTGACGATCGCGCCCGGGGAGTTTTTCTTTCTGCTCGGTCCCTCCGGCTGCGGTAAGACGACGCTACTGCGCTGCCTGGCCGGTCTGGACTTCCCAACCTCCGGCGCGATCTTCTTCGGCGATCGCGAGGTGACGGACATGGCGCCGCACCTGAGAGAAACCGCCATGGTCTTCCAGAGCTACGCCCTGTGGCCGCACCTGAGTGTGTCGGAGAACATCGCCTTCGGGCTCGTGGAACGCAAGGTCCCCGCCCCCGAACGCGACCGCCGCGTTCTCGAAGCTTTGGCCTCTGTCCGCCTCGATGGGCTGGGCGACCGTTCCATCGACCAACTTTCGGGCGGCCAGCAGCAACGCGTCGCCCTCGCCCGCGCCTTGGTCATCCGCCCTCGTTGCCTGCTGTTGGACGAACCGCTCTCGAACCTCGACGCCCAGCTACGCGTCGAGATGCGCCAAGAGATCCGACGTATCGTGAAAGAGAATGGCCTCACCGCCGTGTATGTGACGCATGACCAAGAAGAAGCCCTAGCCATGGCGGACCGGATGGCGATCCTGAGCCGCGGCCGTGTCGCCCAGGTCGGCACCCCCGAGGAAGTCTATCGTCGACCCGTGACGTCGGAAGTAGCCCGCTTCATCGGCGAGACCAACCTACTCGCCGTCGAGATTATCGGACAAGATGCGGCCACAGTCTCTGTACTTTCCGCCGCCGGGGTCTTTACCGGCATCCTCGGCGACCCGCACCAGAAAGCCACGGCCGGACAGCCCGCGGAACTTTCGATCCGCCCCGAAGCCTGGCGGCCGGCCACCGTCGGCGAGGCCAATGCGGTGACTGGTGTCGTCGTCGAAAAAATCTACCTCGGACAGCGGGCGCAGCTCACCTTGCGGACCCAGCTGGGTCTACTGCGCATCGTCATCATCAATCCGCCGGGTGACCTGACGACCGGCCATGAACTCACCGTCGCCGTCGCGTCCTCGGACGTCGTGGTGCTTCCGCGGAAATGAAGTCGACCCGGGCATGGTGGATTACTTTGGGCGTGCTGGCGCTGCTGATCGCCTTGCCCATGCTGCTGCGCAAGGACACGACCCAGCGCCCGGCGCCCGGTACGCGACGCCTCGTCGTCTTCACCCCGCACAGCGAAACGATCCGACGCGAATTCTCCGAAGCCTTCTCCCGCCACTGGCGCGCTGCGCACGGCGAGGATGTGTATATCGATTGGCGCAGTCCCGGCGGGACCTCCGAAATCCGCCTGATGCTGGACGCCGGTTTCAAGGCGGCGGACGAAGAAAAGCGGGCGGGCATCGGCGTCGATGTCTTCTTCGGCGGCGGCGAACCGGACTTTGCCAGCCAAGCCAAGAAGGGGCGGCTCTTGCCGCTCCAGGCCTTTACGCGACATCCGGAGTGGTTCGCGACTGGCGGACCGATTCCGGAATTCTTCACCGGCGAGCGACTGTGGGCCAAGGATAAGACTTGGAGCTCCTCCTGCCTTTCCCGCTTCGGCATATGCTGGGCCCCGACCCGCTGGCGCGCCAACGGCCTGCCGGACCCCGTCCGCTGGGCGGACCTCGCCGACCCCCGTCTCCGTGGACAGCTGGCGCTAGCTGACCCCACCAAGAGCGGCTCCGTGGCGCGCGCGTTCGAGCTCATCATCCAGGCCGAGATTCAGCGCAGCCTCCTATCGCCCGAACGCTCAATGCTGCCTGAAAAAGAACGCCTCGCGCTGGGCTGGACGGACGGCTTCCGCCTCGTGCAACGCATGGCGGCCAACGCCCGCTATTTCTCCGACAGCTCCACCAAGATTCCGCTCGACGTCGCCGACGGCAACGCGGTCGCCGGCATGTGCGTGGATTATTACGGGGCCGCCTTCGCCCACCAAGTCAACCGACCCAACAACGTGCGCCTGATCTGGACCGCCCCGGCCGGCGGCACGACCGTGAGCGGCGACCCCATCGGCATCCTACGCGGCGCGCCTGAACAGGAACTCGCCCAGGCGTTCGTCGAATTCGTGCTCAGCCCCGCAGGCCAAGCCCTCTGGAGTTCGCCAGTCGGTGCCCCAAACGGACCGCGCGAGCGCGAGCTCTTCCGCCCGCCCGTCCGCCGCGACACCTACGCGACCCTGCCGCCAGAACGCGCTGCCCAATCGCCCTACGTCGGCACCGACCATCTCCAATACCGCCCCGAGCTCACCGCCGCTTCGTTCGGGACCATCCGCCGTGCGGTGCGCGTGATGTGTATCGACACGCACGAGGAACTCAAAGAAGCCTGGGCCGAGATCATCAAGGCCGGCATGCCAGCCGACGCCTTGGCCGTCATGGGCGACGTCAGCGCCCTGCCCTATCGCACCGGTGGCGAAGGCGATCCCGGACTCGAAAGCCGCGACGCCCTCGTCTCGGCACGACGCATGACGGAACTCGGCGCCATCTTCCGCGAGAACTACCGCCGCGCGGCCGAGCTCGCGCGCCAGCACCAAGAGAAACGCTGACATGGACCGCCGTACCGCTTGGATCCTCTGCGCCGCCGTCGGGCTCCTGCTCGCCGTCGGCTTCCTCTACCCCGCCTTCTGCGTCTTGCGTGAGGCGTTCGTCGACCCGCTCGACGGCGGCTTCACCTTCGGCTACGTCCTCGCCGTGCTGCGCGACCCGCTCTACCGGGACGGCCTCACCAACGCCTTGCTCCTCGGATTGGCCAGCACGCTCGTGGCGGGCCTACTCGCCCTACCCCTCGCGCTGCTCAATCACCGCTATAGCTTCCCTGGCCGCGGCTTCCTCGCGTTGGCGCTACTCGTGCCGATGATCCTGCCGCCCTTCGTGGGCGCCATCGGCATTAAGTGCATCCTCGGAACGGAGGGTTCGTTTAATGCCGTCCTGGCCGGACTGGGCTGGATGGATCCGCTGCACCCGCGTGACTGGATGGCCGAGAACCGCCTGCTCGGGATCGTCGTGATGAACGCGCTCCACTTGTATCCCATCCTCTACCTCAACCTCGCTGCCGCGTTGGCGCAGATGGATCCGGCCATGGAGCAAGCTGCGGCCAACCTCGGCTGCTCGCCCTGGCGGCGGCTCACGCGGGTGACTCTGCCCATCATCACCCCGGGACTATTCGCCGGCGGAGCGCTCGTCTTTATCTGGGCCTTCACGGAACTCGGCGTGCCACTCGTCTTCGACTTCCCCCGCGTGGCGCCGGTGCAGATCCTGGACGGCATCAAGAACCTCGACCGTAATCCGCTGCCCTACGCCCTCACCACCATCGTACTGGTCGTGGCCAGCGGCGTCTTCCTGGCGTCCAAGCTCCTGTTCGGCAGCGGCCGTCACGGCGCCGCGCCCCGCCCGAGTCTACGCTCAACCGCGCAGCCGCTGCTCGGCTGGCGCGGGTGGGCA
>CAMBGQ010000037.1 GCA_945866215.1 Opitutus sp. GAS368
GGAAGAATTCCGGCGTGTAGGTGTGGGAGGCCGTGACGTTCGGGGCAAAGCCGGCACGTTTATCAAGCCAGTAGGCCTGGCCGAACTCACCGATGATGCGGCGGTCGGCAGCGAGGTCGCCGAGGATACGTTCGCGGACATCGCCGATCGTATGGGCGAGCGAGGCACCGGCCTGCCAGTAGCAGTCGAGCACCGCGGCGTGGTCGAACGTGAACGGTTCCTTGCCAGCGAAGCGGGTGAAGTCGAATTCTACCGCCGTGAACACGCCGGAGTCGATGGCGCCCTTGTTGGCGCGTAGTTCGGCTTCGGTGAGTTTGGCGAAGAGACCGGCCCACTTGTCAGGCGAGAGCTTGCAGACGTCGCGCACGATTGAAGCGGCACGGTTCAAGCGGGCCGAAAGGCGCGTTGCGTAATCGGACTTCGTGCCAAGGAATTCCGAATAGTGAATCTGGAACTGGCCGACTTCGTCCGCGTAGGCGGGCGTGATGCCTCGACCGGTCGAGCCGCGGGCTTCGTGGCCGAGAACATTGATGCGGTAGTCTTCCCAGGCCAGATCGAGGATGCGGTGGGAGACATCGCTGATCATGCAGCGTTCGTCGATGAGCAGGCGAGAGAGGACCGGGATACCAATTTTTTCGAGGGGTAGCGCTTCCCAGAGGGCCTTGCGCGGGTCGGCGACGACGCCGGCGCCCAAGGCTAGGCAAGCGACGTCGCGTTCGGCCACGCCTCCGGGGAGCAGATTGAGTTTCAAGCCAGCGACTGTGTGGCCCGAGTTGGCGCCACCGTTGACCTTCAGCACCGTACCGACGGCGTCGCGCCGACCGGTAAGCGTCTGGAGTTCGCGGACGATTTCGGGGATGAGGCGGCCCTTGCCTTCATCGCCCATGCTGATGCCGACATCGGCGATGAGGTTGCTTTTAAAAGGGGTGAGGGCCATGGGCAGGAAGGAGGGGGCGGACGGGTAGGGCCGGCCGCAGGGTGCAAGGGTCGGTAGGTGGCCTCAGGCCGTGACGCCCTTCTGGCCTTCGTAAAAGTCGTTGATCTTCTTGGCCACGTCGCGGTAGCCAGAGTCGGCCATGTAGATGATTTTGTATTCGTCCACGGCTTCCTTGGCTTTGGTCATCTTCTCGTAGGTTTCTCCCAGGGCGTAGATGATCTCCTTTTTCAGATCGTTCATCATCAGTACTTCGCTCTTGGCGGCGGTCAGCTGCTCGATGGCGAGGTCATACTTTCCGCCCAGGGTGAAGGCGCGACCGATGGCCAGAAGCGCCGGCTGGCGGAACTTCGGATTGCGCTGGGCGTATTGCAGCTGCTGGACGGCATCTTCGAGACGGTTCGCCGCGAGGAGCAGGACGCCAAGCTCGTAGCGATAGGCGAAGTCGTTCGGGTAGCGCTCCACCAGGGAGATTGCCGTCTTCAAGCGGAAGTCGTTGAGCTCGATTTCGTTCTTCTGCAAAGCCTCCTTGCTCGCGGCGTCGACGGGGTTACCCGCGATGCTCTCGCGGAGCTGCTTGGAGATGCGCTCATAGCGGCGGATGACGAGGTCGCTCTCCTGGCGTTCGAGGGACGTGTCGGCCTTGCCGAGGGTGGTCATGCGTCCGCGTTGCAGCCACGCGATGGCGCTGTCGAAGTCTTCGGCGATCAGGAACATGCGGACGATTTCGCGATAGAGGTCGAGGCTGTCCGGGGCGGTCTGGATCTTCTGGGCGAGTTCGGCGGCCTGCGCGAGGGCGGTGGCAGCGTCGGTGACGGTGCGGGCTGATTGGTCGAGGCGGAGGGCTTCGTCCTTGTCCTTGAGCTTGGATTGGAAGTCACCTTTGTCCTCCCAGTTGCCTTTCTTCATCGTCTTATTGACTGAAGCCCGGCGGACGGCTTCCTGCAGATCACCGTTGCCGGGGAAGAGTTTGAGTCCCTTGTCCGCGGCGTTTAATGCTTGGTCGTTCTCCCCGGCGGAGATCCAGACATTGGCGAGATCGACAAAGTGCTGGATTTCGGTGGGATCATTGGTCGCCAGTTCTTCGTAGGCGAAGGCGGCGAGCTCGGGGAAGTCGAGTTTGAGGGCCGCGAGGGCGATCGTCTTGTTCGCGTTGGCGTCAATCGGTTTCTTGGCTAGGGCCTCCTCGGCGGCGGCGAGCGCAGCGAGCGGGTCGGCCTCCACGGCCTTGGCGATCTTGCCCGAACTCAGGGCGCCGGTCAGTCCGTCAAACATGCCTTTCTTGGTGCCCAGCATCGCCTTCTGGGCCTTGCGCAGGCTTCGACGGACCTCGATGCAGCCCGGGTTTCGGGCCAAGATACCCGAGAGTACCTCCACGGCATACTGGGGGTTTGTCTTCATCTGCTGATCGGCGGCGGACACTTGTTTCTGGAGCCGCGGATCGAGCTCGGTAAGGGCGACTTTTTTCATAGCGAAATGGGTAGTTTGACCTTGGAAAACTGACTCTGCGTGGTCGGGTGGTCAATCCCTTGGACGTGAAAAACGCAGGTGGCGGCGCAGGGCTGGGCGGAGCGGGTCGGCGATGATTCGGCCGATGCAGTCGGCGGCCCCGCAGGTACAGGGGTGAAAGAGGCTTTCCGCCAATGAAAACCCATAGTCGAAGGTGATTTCCTCGCCAGCCGTGATCGGCTGCTGGGCGGTCAGCCAAGCGACCGTTTCTTCCTCGTGCCAGATGAGTTCGGCGTTGGGGTGGCACGCATGGTTCGCATGCCGGGCAGGGTTCGAGCCGGACGATCCGTCCAGCCATCGGCCTGGGGCTACCTCCAGGGTGTAAACTTTGCCATGCGCACTCGCCTCCTTCGGCTGCGAGGAAGTTTCGGTGCCGGTGTAGGGCGAGATGCGCTCGCCCGGGGTGAAGTCGCGTGCAGCGAAAAGTCCGAGACCGGCGATGGGGGACGGACGGGATGCGACGCCGCGATCGCTCATGCCTCCGAGCGGAGGTCGCGGGTCATCAGCGCGATGACGCCGGCGCGCGGATCGAGGCCTTTATAAAGAATGGCGTGCAGGCACGACAGGATCGGTGCATCGAGTCCGCGGCTGGTCGCCAGCTTGGACAAAGCTTCGGCGGCGCGATGTCCTTCGACGGACTCCTTGCGGGATGCGAGCGCGGCGAGCGCCCCTTGGGCGTCGGTGGCAAGCTGTTCGCCGAGGGAGCGGTTGCGGCTCCAGGTCCCGTGGGCCGTAGCCATTAGGTCGCCGACGCCGCCCAAGCCAAGGAAAGTCTCCGGTCGCGCGCCGAGCGCTTCGCCCAGTCGGGCCATCTCTTGAAGCGAGCGGGTCAGCAGCGCGGCCTTGGCGTTGGAGCCGAGACGAAGTCCGTCGCAGAGGCCGGCGCCGAGGGCGTAGACGTTCTTGAGCGTCCCGCCGAGCTCGACGCCGATGAGGTCGGTCGAGGTATACGCACGCAGGGTCGGGCCGCTGACGGCGACCTGCACTTCCTTCATCAAGCTCGCTGGGGCGTTCGCCGCTAGGACGAGCGCCGTGGGCAGGCCGCGGGCGACCTCGTCGGCGTTACTCGGACCGCTGAGCGTCGCGACCGGGATCGGGCCGAAGGCGGCGGCCATCAGTTCGGAAGGACGGCGCAGTGTCGTCAGGTCGAGTCCTTTGCAGAGTGAAATCGCCATCTTGGCGCCCGAGTCGCGGACGGCAGGGCCGATGGCGGCGAGCAATTCCGGCAAGCCTTTAGACGGGCAGGCGAGGAAGATGAGGTCGACGTCCATGAGCGCCGGCAGCGGCTCGAGCCCGATTTGGATCGAGTCATCGAGGCGATGCCCGGGCAGGTAATCGGCGTTCTGACGGGAGGTGGCGAGCGCGAGGGCTTGTTCGGCGCGCCGTGGCACCAGCGTCACGGTCTGGCCTTGGCGGGCAAGGTGGATGGCCATGGCGGTTCCCCAGCCCCCGGCTCCGAAGATGACGCAGTTCATGAAGATTTCTTGGTGCGCACCTTGGCGGCCCAGCGGCGGACGGCCGCGACCGCGTCACGGTGCAGGTTGGCTTCGGGACGGACGAAGGGCGGCGGCTCCTGAGTCAGCCCGAGCAGGTCGTGGAGGACGAGGATCTGGCCATCGCAGCCGCGGCCGGAGCCGATGCCGATCGTCGGGACGGAGACCGCCTCGGTGATCTTCGGCATGAATTTCTCGTCGACGCATTCGACCACGATAGCAAAGGCACCGGCCGCGGCCACGGCCTGGGCGTCGATGAGGATTTGTTTCTGATCGGCTGGTGTGAGTCCGCGACGGCGATAGCCGGCGGAGTGGACGCGCTGGGGAAGCATGCCGACATGGCCCATGACCGGAATGCCGGCGTCAACGAGTCGGGCGATCGCCGGGGCGAGGGAGGCGCCGCCTTCGATCTTCACCGCCTTGACGCCACCCTCCTGGAGGAAGCGCCGGCAGTAGCCGAGGAGCTTGGGGAAACTGTCGTGGGCCAGGCCGAAGGGCAGGTCGCCGACCACGACGGCCGCCGGTTTGGCGCGGGCGACGGCCGCGGCATGATGAATCATCATGTCTAGGGTCACGCCGACCGTATCGGGAAGACCCAAGACCACGTTGCCCAAGGAGTCGCCGACGAGAATCAGGTCGGCGCCACCGGCGTCTGCGATGTGGGCCGTTCCCACGTCGTAGGCGGTCAGGCAGACGATGGGCCGGACGCCCTTGAGGGCGCGGAGGGACCGGGTGGTGGACTTCACGCCTTGGGCTTACCCAGAGACGCCCTGCTTGTAAAGCGTGGGTAAAGGGTGTATGCAGGAGACGTGTTGAGTCGCATCGCCAAGCTGTTCCGTAAGCCCGATTACCGGGTCAACGCCTATGCGCACCGCGACCTTTCGCCGTCGACTAAACTGGCCTGGCACGCGCGCCTTAGGCTCCTGCTGAGCGCCCGGCGTGGATTGGATCACTCGACCGAGACACCGGAAATCTGGGCCCGCCATCGCAAATGGATTCTACTCGTGCTGGCCTTGGCGGCCATCTGGGTGCTGGCCGAAAGCGCCCTTGCCTGGAATTTCTACGAAGGCTGAGCGGAGACGACCCTCAGGCGGGGCCGAAACCGAACAGGTCCAGTCCGAGCTGCTTGGCGCGGGCGAGGACCGCGGGCTTATCGATAAGAATGACGGCATCGGCTTCGAGGGCCGCCTTCGCCACGCCGCCTTCGGCCATGCTCTCGAGTGTCTTGAGGCCGAAGCAGGGTACGTCGAAGCGCCAGTCCTGCGAATGCTTCGCGGCCTTGGTGAGCAGCATCTCCTTGCCGCCGGTCTGGGCGCAGCGGCGCAGCATCCCGTCGGTGCCCTCGAAGGCCTCGACGGCGATGACGGTGCCTTTGGCCGTGACGACGGATTGGCCGACGTCGAGGCGGGCCATCTCGCGGGCCATGCGCGTGCCGAAGGCGAGTTGGTCGTCGCCAATCCCACAGGCCCAACCCGTCATGCAGCCGGGCGAGGCGAGGTGGTCGTCGAGGAAGACGCGGGCGTCGAGCATGCGGACGCCGAGCTTCTCAATCTCGGCGGAGATGGCTCCGAAAATCGACTCGGCGTTACGCTCCGGCAATGAAGCCATCAGCGCGACGAGTTTCAGGTCGGGGACCATGCCGGTGAACAGTTTGCGCGGGGTGACTTGGCCGGCCATGACGGCGCCAGCTGCACCGAGTTCCTTCAGTGCATCGAGCATCTGCCCGAGCTTGCCCACGGGGATCGCGCGGTGGTCGGCGGCGGCGAAGGTCGCGATGAGGGCCGGGTCGGTCTCCTCATCGAAAGAAAGCAGCTTCACCTGGGCCCCACGTTCCCGGGCGCATTCGATTAGGAGGGCGGGGTAGCGGCCTTTGCCAGCGATCACCACCACGGTCGCCGTGGGGTCGAAGCCCGGGGGAAGGAATCGCGAGACGGACGCCATGGTGGGCAGTGTTTCGGTGGAAGGGCTCGGGCTCAAGCCTGCTTTGGGTTGCCATGGGCTTGGCGGTGCAGCGTAATGCCCTATGCCTGTCGCCATCGGTATCCTGGGTGGGACCTTCGATCCGCCGCATGCGGGACATGTGGCCGCCGCCGTGGCCGCGCAGAAGCAGCTCGGCTTGGATGAAGTTCGCATCATTCCGGCGGGACAGGCGCCGTTACGCTCGGGTGCGCCCGCAGCCTCTGCGGCCGACCGCGTGGCGATGTGTCGGCTCGCCTTCGCCGATTGCCCATGGGCGAGGGTGGACGAACGGGAGACTCTCCGCGCCGGCACGAGCTGGTCCGTCGATACTGCGCGTGAATTGGCGGCGGAATTCCCCGCGGCCCTGCGGGTCTGGATCCTGGGTGCCGACCAGCTGGCCCGGCTCGACCGCTGGAAGGACATCGGTGAGCTCTGCGGACTCGTCGAATTCGCCGTCCTGTCGCGTGATGGCATCTCGACCGTGCCGCCGCCGGCCGTGGCTGCGGCCATCCGTCTGACGGTTCTGAAGGCGCCGGCGGTGCGCGTGTCTTCCACCTCCTTGCGCGAGGCCATGCGTCGCGGTGATTCGACCCGAAACGGCTTGCCCCTCGCGGTCGCCCGCCACATCGATGAGCGCTCCCTTTATCAAGCCTGACCATGTCCGCCCTTAAAAAGAAGACCAAGAAGCCCGCCGCCAAGCCCGCCGCCCGTCGTCGCCTGGTCGGCAAGTCCGCCCAGCCGTCCGCCCGGACCGTCCGTCCGGCCCGGCGCGTCATTCCCGCGGTCCCGGCCTTGAAGGCCAAGAGCCGCGGAGATAAGCCCGCCGCCAAGCCGATGCTGGTCATGCCCAAGATCCCGGCCCACCTCGCCGCCGCCGTGCGCGCGTTGGACGACAAGAAAGCCGTCGAGATTCGCGTTTTGGAGATGGGGCAGATTTCTTCCGTCGCCGATTTTCTCGTAATCGCGACCGGCACCTCCGAGCCTCATCTGCGCGCTCTGCGTATCGCCCTGGAGCAGGCGCTCGACGAGGTCGGCGTGACCTCCCGCTCCGAATCTCAGAATAACAGTGGGTGGACGGTCGTGGACGCCTTTGACGTCCTCTTCCATGTCTTCCGCGATGATATCCGGAAAAGCTACGCACTGGAAGCCCTGTGGAAGGACGGACTGGATATCCCGGTGTCCGCCATCCTGAAGGCCTGAGCGGTAACGCAACACCCGGTGGTGGTAGTGGGCAGGATCGAACTGCCGACCTAGGGCTTATGAGTCCCTCGCTCTAACCAACTGAGCTACACTACCGAAAACCGAGTGCGTTTAGTCCAGCCAAGCGTCCTTGGCTCGTCAAGCCGATTGAGGCTCAGGGGCGGGGGTGGACAAGGAACCAGAAACACCACAGCCAGAGGACGAAACCGAGACAGGCGAGCAGGATCGACAAGGTGGCCTGGGTCTGACGGATCTCGGACAGCCCTTCCTGATCGAGCGTTATGCCGACCTTGCGGACGAAGGCGACCGGCAGGAAGCAGCCGACGGCCGTCGTGAAGGTCAGTAGGATGAATAACGAGAGCGGCGGCGTCTCCGCCGAGATGATGTGCCAAGCATAGACCAGCAGCGAGAACAGCGGCGGCAGCAGGAAAGTGGAGCCGCACCAGAGATAACCTTCCCGCACCGCGCGTTCCAGCGATTCGCCGGCGGCGTTCCGCATGGCTTCAGGCGACAGCGGCGCGCCGAAAGCCAGCTCCGCCCCGGGTGGCGGCGGGGCGTCGGCGCCGAGCCCGGCGGTATCGCCAGCGGACCCCGTCGGTGCGCGGTTGAGCCCGGTGGCGCGGAAGTAGTCGCGCACGGTCATCCAGGAGTCGTCCACTTCAATGTTATGCAGCAGACTGATCTCGCCGGCGCGGAGCATCTCGCTGACGCGGGAAAGCGGGAAGGGTCCAGTGACGGCGCCCTTCCAGCGGAGGCGGAATTGGGTGGAGCGTGACATCGTTCAGAGATCCCGGCCTTGGAGGACGGTTTCCCAGCCACCATCGGGGGGAAGGAGGCCCTTGGGGATGCCGGCGGTCTGCGCGGCTTCGAGGACGGTGCCGGGGTAGCGGAGAAGGGGTGTGAGCGGCGCGGCTTCAGCGACGCGTTTGACCTCACCGTCGTCGCCGACCCGGAAGAGGACGGCAGCCTTACCTTCGTTATCGAGTCCGTAAAGGGCGCTGCCCTTGAGGGTCTCACGCAGTTCGGGTCGGCCGTCGCGGCCGACCCAACCGGCAAAGATCAGCTTACGGTTGCGCAGTTGACCGAAGGTCGCGCGCCAGAAGCGGGCCTCTTCGGCATAGCCCGCGCCACCGGGTGGGGTGAAGAAGGCGCGCAGGTCCACCTGAATATCCGCCCACTTGTCCTTGAAGAGGAAGTCGTACGGGCGGAGCGAATTCTGCGTGATACGGCGGAGCTGATCGGCGTCGCGTTGCGCCGACGGCGAGAAAATTAGACCCCAGACGTCGGGTCGCGATGTCGTGAGTTTGGAGAGCTCCTGCAACTGGTAGGCGCGCAGTTCAGGGTAGGGCGAATCGCTGCGGCGGACCCGGTCCATCGTGCGGAGGAGCGGTTCGAGCAGTTTCCCCGTCTTGGCATCCTGGAAACGGCTGACCTGCCGGATGACGGTGAGTTCGCCGATCACGGTCGGGGTGACGAGCTCTTCGCCCGCGCGGACCCCGTTATCGAACTCGCGGCGGCTCCAGGTGACGTCGAGCAGGGCGCCTTCGCGGGTGAGTTCCTTACCCTTCTGACTGAACTCGACGCCATCGGAGATGGCCCGCTTCGTCTCGACGACCTGCCCGGCGACGAAGACCGTGCGCCCGGCAGTCACACCGCGAATCGAATAAAGGTTCAGGGTGTATCGTCGGAGTGAATCCGCGAGGGAGATATCCGCGAGCGCGCGCAGCCCGCGTTCTTCGACTTCGGTGAGCGTGGCCGGGTTGAAAATCCCGGCCGGATCGGCCTGCCCAGCGGCATCCCACATCGCGCCGACGCGCGGGGCCAAGGCGGAACGGGGCAACGCCTGCAGGGTGGGCGCGCCGACAAAGACGAAGGAGGCGCGCTTGCTGAGGTCGGATTTCTCTCCGGCGGTGTTCGCGGCGGTATCGGCCAAGGCGGCGAGGTAGCTGGCGAGGTCGGCGGCTTGGCGCAGGCTCTTGAGCGCGGCGATGGTCTTACGCTCGCCGGCGAGCCGTTGTTCAGCGCGATCGGCAGCGGCCTCGGCGGAATCGAGGTCGGCGACCTTGGCGGCGGCCAGGGTCTTCAGCAGGACGCGTAGGTGCTCGAGGGTATCGGCGGCCCGCGCGACGTCGGTGATCTCCCCTTCGCCGATGAGTTTATTAAGAGTGGCGACCTCGGTCGTGACCTCTTCGCGGGTTCGGGCCAGCAGCTGCCGGCAGGCTGAGAGTAGGCTTTCTGGGGCCGGTAGGAGGACCTCCAGCTTGGCGCGGAGGGCGCCGCCGACCTCGTTGTATTCCTGGAGATATTTGGCGGCCCGGCTTTCGGTCTCGACGACGTTACCGAGGGTGAGACCTTGCTTGCGTTGTTCGGCAAGCGCCACCGCCTCGAGCCGTAGACGTTGCTCGGCGGTGTTCTGTGCGATGAGACGTTGGCGGAGCGGCACCGTCTGCGCTTGGCGGGCGGTCTGGTCGCTGGCGGAGAAACCGCCGCGCTCGAACTCATCCAGCGCAGTGAGTGCCGCGGGGTGGTCGTAGAGTTCCATCAGCCGGGATGCCTCGGAAAAGCGATCACGGGATTGTTCGTCGCGCGCTTTCAAGATGTTCCAATAAACTACGCCCGCGACCAGCAGCAGGATGCCGCCGACCCAAGAGGACGTCAAAACCATGTAGCGGCGGTTGAGGCGGGCTCGCGTGTTGCGGCGCAAGGCGCGGGCTTCGCCCAGGATGTCTTCCGGTAGACGTTCGGCCTGCGGGGTCGCGCGTTCAAGCCAAGAGCTCAGACGGACAATGAGGATGGCGGGCGCCGAGCCGCGGGCGGCATCCTGCTGGAGGGTCGCCCATTGCTCGTTCAGGCCTTCGATGGTAGCGCGTAAGCCGGCCTCGGCCTCGTCGGCGGCAGCGAGTTCGCCGGCCCACGCTTCGAGCTCGGTCAGCCGCGCGGCGATTCCGGGCTCCAGCGTCAGCTGGTGGTCCCGTTCGAGCGAGCGGACGCGCCCCAGCGCGGCGGCGCAGGGTTCCCAATGCCCGCCGGCCCGAGACTCGGCGGCCTCGGCGACGAGGGTCGCGACCTGTTGGGCGGCCTTCGCGCGGAGCCACGCCACGCGGCGCGCGAGGGCGTCGTCCCAGCGCGTCTCACCGGCGAGGTCGTTGGCACCGAAACGTTCCATGCGTTGCATCAGCTCGACGGCCTCCTCTTCGCGGCTCTGCGCGAAGAAGTTAGCCACCTTGCCGAGCGATTCGCGGAGGAACTTGGCGGAAAGGCGGGCGAGTTCGGAGCGCGCGTTGGGGTCGTCGGGGTTGATGCGGACGATCGAGCGCAGGACCGAGAGGGCGAGGTCTTCTTCGCGGCGGCGGATGGCGTCGCGGTAGTCGCGGTAAAGCGGATGGCTTTCGCCAATCGCGCGTCCGTAAAGGCCCTCGATGGCGAGGACATGCTGGCCATCGAGCGGGAAGCCGGCGGGGAGACCGCGTTCGCGGCACAGGGCGTGCCAGCGTTCGGAATCAGCGAAGCTGAGCCCGGCGCAGAGCCCCAGCAGGTCCGGCTCGGCTTCGGCCGACTGGAAAGCGGCGTGCTCGTTGCCGCTGCGCACGAGCGTCGCGCATTGTTCGAGGCGTTCGCGGGCGCGTTGGCAAAGGGCGGCGTATTCGCCGGCGAGGGAACGGGCCTCCAGGTCGGGGGTGCCTAGCTCAAGCTGTCCGCGGATGCGGGCGATGAGACGTTCGACCTGCATGGTTCAGCGAAACTCGAGCAGGCGCGGGCCGGCGGAGCCGTCGACGTCGATGGCTTGAATGGACCACGGCGCGCCGGCTGCCATCAGCTTACCCTCCTTGAACAGCTTGCGGCGCGCGGCGATGACGTCAAAAGGCGGGGTGCCGGGTCCCTGCTTGTTTTCAAGGCGGATGATGTCGGTCTCGAGCACTGAGCGTGTCGCGCGAATCGAAGGTAGATCGCGATCGGGAAATTCGTGCCCGTCTGGATACAGCCCGATCGAGCCGTTTGCCCAGATGAACGCATTGACTGCGCTCTCGGCCCAAGGTGCCGGGCGGATGACGCCCGTATCGGCGTCGAGGACGAGCGCATCGGGCCCGAGGTTCAGCGGCTGCATCGCCTTGGGATCGCCGATGAACGCGAAGCACTGGCGTTCGCCTTTCGGGAGGATGACCTCGATGAGGCGGTTGGCGCCCGCGCCGACCCGGGCGCCTGCGCCGGTCGGGAAGTTGAGCGAGACCTCGTTGCGACGCGTGCTGAGATTGATGCCGATTGCCGGCAGTTTGCCGGGCTCGGGCGAGGATTCGATCCAGGTGGATTGCGGCGTTCGGCGGATCTCGCCGTTCAGGTATGCCGATTGGTCGTCACGCAGGTGCGGGGACGTGAACGTGAGGAGACGGATGCGGATCGGCACGGACTGGCGCTGGGTCGCGCCGGACGCCTCGACGAACTTCGTCACGGCATCCGTGGCCGCACGGGAGAGCGGGAAGTCCGCCTGCGAGGGAGTGTTTGCACCGGACTCGCCGGTGCGCCACTCGCCAGGAATCAACATCGTCGGGCGGACCTCGATGCTCGTCAGTGACTGCGCCCGTGCCAGGGTGGACTGCAGTTTCTTCCAGGCCTCGTCCGGCGCCACCTCGAGTTCGGCACCGAGCCGCAGGCCCTCTTGGGCTTCGGCGATCACTTCCCGGATTGAGCGGGGATCGTTGAGCACGCCGGGCCGGTCCAGTCTGGTCAGCAGTTGTTTGGTCACGCTGGTGGAGTAGCCGCGGAGCAGTCGGGGCAGGATCTGTTCCCGGTAGTTGCGCAGGAACGTCGGCGAGAGGGAACTCGTCTCGACCCAGAGCTTGGCCGCGGCCATGAAATCATCCCCGTCCAGCAACCCTTGCAGCTCGGTGAGCGCGCGGTTGGACCGCAGGATCTCTTCGGTCTTGGCGTTGTCGGCCGCCGACGGTGGGCTCACGACTTCAACCACCACTGGCATGGGCGGGGGAGCGACATCACGATTCAACCAGATGACCGTCGTGGCGCCGACGGCGATGATGACGCCTCCGATGATCCACGCGGCCGTATTATTGTTAGGCGCAGCGGCGGAGGAGGCGATGGGTCGGCGGGGGTTCTGGGCGGCGTTGGTCCGGGGCGTGGTCAGGCCGGCGGCAGCCTGGCGGGCCAAGTCGCCGGAAGGAGCGGGCAGCGCTTGGGCGGTGGCGAAATCGATTATGGCAGGAGACGAAGAAGAGTGGACGGCCCAGAAGAATCCGTCCGCGCCCGTGGTCGTGGCATCGGTGGTGAACGTGGCGGCCCAAGCGGACTTGCCAAGGAGCGCGGATGCTTCGGCCAAGAGTCTGAGGAGCCGCTGGGTTTCGGGAGGATTGAGTAGGCCGACGGAGGCAGGCCCGCTGGCGTTGATGAGCCAGGCGGCCTTGGCCCCCGTGCCGGTCACTTCGCGCCAGGTCACGGCGGGCGTCAGCGGTGTCTGGGTCTCGAGCGGCAGTGGGCGGTCTTCGCCTTCAAGCCAGGCAGGGGCTCCGGACCACTCGTCGCGCCAACCCTTCCAACGGCCGGCAATCGCGGCGGGCGGGGGGAGCACAGCGGCCTCCTCGAGCGTGAAGATTAAATGGTGGGCGAGGCGATTATCCCTCTGCGTATAGTCCAAACCGCGGGCGACGAAGCGGGAGAGCACGCACCAATTCTGGCCGCTGGCTTCGAGCAGGCGGAACGTGAACGTCTCGCCGGCGGCATGCTCATGCGGCGTGCCGGCGGACTCGAGGAGTTGGGCCATCCGTTCGGGGACGGCGCGGTGGCGGGCGACCGTGCAATAGCCGCTCCGCCCGGGGGTGAGTCCTTGGGACGCCGAGGTGAAGATAAGTTGGAGGGGCATCAGTGAGGGGAGGTTACGGACGAGGGGAACATCGATGGCGATGCGAGGTGCATCACCCAATAGAGGGGTTCGGCGACGTGCGCCGGCGCGAGGCGTTGTGGGTCGGGGGCGATCCGGCCTTTGTTCGGGCCCGCTTGGATCATGACCGGCGTGTGCCCGAAGGAGGTCGCCGCGAAATAGCTGACCTGTTCGGCGAGCGATTCGACCGAAGCGACGAGGCCGGGGCAGATCGACACCAGGACTTCGCGGACGCGGCCGGAATTACGGGCGACGGCGGCGAGATCAAGGGTGCCGTCCTTGACGACCGTCTCGAGCGGATGACTCAGGAGTTTTTCCCAAGTGTCGCACTTGCCGACGACGAAGGCGAGCGGAGTCTTGATGCGTTCTTCCTGCGCGAGCCCGAGGACGCGCTTCATGCGGGTCTCCATCTCGGCGAGGATGCTGTCCTGCTGGTCGATACGACCTTTCAAGGCGAGCTGCGGGTCCTCGACCCCGATGAGCCGGGATTTGAAGCGCGCGTTAGCGGTCGGGTCGAAGAGGAAGATTAGTCCGCTCGAGGTCGCCACGTGCATCGCTCCGGGCGAATCATGGATATCGATGCCGGGCTCAAAATGTTCGCCGGCGTTATCGTAGAGGATGACGGACGTCTCGTCCCGCACCCGGCCAGTCCGGCTGATCGAGTAGATGAACGGGCGGGGTAGGGAGACCATGCGGCCGAGCCGAGGGAGTCTCTCGTAGGTCGCACCCTCGAGGGCCGTCTTACCGAGGAGCGCCTCCTCGGGCGTCGCGGCCGAGAAGAGGGTGTTGCGCATCTGGTTCAGGAGCATGTTACCGCTCGGATCGCCGTCCTTGAAGGCGAGGTTGAAATCTTCGGGTAGCCGTTCCTGTAAAGTCCGGGTGAGCACGGCGAGGTAGTAGGATTTGCCGGCGCTCGGGGCGCCGATGAGTGAGATAATCTGATGCGGTCGGTCGAGGTAGCCGGGCGGAAGCTGGCGGCGGCAATGCGGGCAGGCGATATCCGTGCAGGCCAGGCCCATCGGATCGAGGGCCAGGCCTTGATCGTTGAAGCGGGTCGGCTGGAAACGCAGGCGGACATCGGAGCCAAGGATCGGATCGCCTCGGAGGTCCTCGTGCACCGCAATGCTCAGCGCGTCCCCGGCGTCGAAACGCGTCCAGCAGACCGGGCAGAGATGGGCACCCCGATTCTGTTCGGCGACGAGCAACTCCTTACTGACCGGGCGGACGGAGACTTCTTCCGGCGGCGAAAGTAGGGGGGCGACCTGCGAAAGGCTAAAGCCGACCTCCAGGCCTTGCGGCGTGCAAGCAAGCGTATCGGTGGCGCGGCCAAGTTCCAGTGCGACGTCGAGCAGACGCGCCGGCGGAAATTCTCCGAGTTGCTCGCCAGTCTGCGCATCGAAAAGGACCCAAAGATCGGTCCGGACGAAGGAGAAATTCGCTTGGCTCCCGGGGGCCGCGACGAGCAAGGCGGCGGGCAGCTGGATCGTGGTGGTTTCGGAAACTTCGTGGCGTTGGCGTAAGGGCGCGCCGTTGACGAAGGCCGAGCCATGGCCAGAGGATTCGAGCGCGAGCGTTTCGCCGCTCCTCGTCACGGAAAGGGTCGGCTGGGCGTCATCACCGGGAAGAGTGCAGGGAAGGGAGTCGACGACACCCCGCGCGCCGCTGAGGCAATTTACCCAGGAGAGGGCGGGGCTTTTCTTGCGGGAAGTAAACATTGGCTCCAGGGAGGGGTCGGAAATAGGTTGATAAGGCAGGGGGCGTTGTAAAGATATGTCAGTTCGATTGTGGGTCGACTTCCCCCGTTTTCACCCTACCCCTTATCACTAGACCCACCCATGGAGACCGAAGCCGACCAGTCCGCCTTGGATCGCGCCCGCCAGGGTGATCTTTCGGCCTATAACGAACTGGTCCTGAAATATCAGGCCCGCATTTTCGCCAAGGTCTTCTCGATGCTGCGTAACCGGCAGGACGCGGAGGAAATCACGCAGGACACCTTCATCCGGGCGCATCGCGTCTTGGCGTCATTTCGCGGGGCGGCTTCCTTTTCGACTTGGATTCACCAAATTGGGACAAATCTAGCCCGTAACCGCTACTGGTATTGGCGTCGCCGTAAGCGCGACCAGTCGATGTCGCTGGACGCCGACCTCGGCGAGGACTCTGGCGCCACGCTCCACGACATCCTTTCGGACGGCTCCCAAGGGCCCGGCCACGAGGCTCAGCACAACGAATTCGTCCAAAAAGTCGCTGATTGCATGGAACAATTGAAGGCGGAGCATGCTCGTATTCTTACGATGCGTAATGTCCGCAATATGTCTTATGAAGAGATCGCCGAAGACCTCGGCCTCTCCATCGGAACCGTGAAGAGCCGTATCAACCGCGCCCGCGAAGCCTTGCGCGATCTCATGGGAGATGAGTTCCGCGGATGAGCACTTCCGAATTCGAATCCCTGGTCACCGCCTTCCTCGACGGTGGCGCTTCCGAGGTCGAACTCGCGCGTCTCCGGGCGATTCTTGGTCAGTCCGCCGAGCTTCGTGCCCGGTTCCAATCCCGCGTCCGCCTGCACAAAGCCCAGCTGGGGTTCCTCGGTCGCTACGAAGTGCGTTCTCTGCCCAGTGTGATGGCATGGCTGAGCGCCTATGGTCAGCGACTCGGTCGTAATTGTGCGCACCTGTGCATGCTCGCCCTCGTGCTCGTCCAGCTTCAGGTCACCATCCCTGCCGAATATTCCGGGCTCCTTTCCTATGTCGATGCCCCGGCGGTCGAGTCAGCGGGCTTGGGTGGTGCCGATATGCCGGTCCGCCTCCTGACCGATTCAGACCAAGGCTTTGAGCCATCCCCGTCGTCCGAAATGCCCGAACTCACGATGCCCCAGATTGTGACACCGGACATGGCGATGCCGACCGAGGAACCAACGGCGGTCGAGGTCTGAAGACGAGTCCTGCCTTGCTTCCTGCGTGTCGGGGCGGTCAATTTACGCACGAATGAAGGCCGTCAACCAAAGGCCAGAGGTGCGCCTCAAGGGTATCGCCGCCGCTCCCGGCGTGGCCCGAGGTCCCGCCTACCCGCTCATGCGGGGCATGGCCATCGTTTCGTGCGAGAAAGTCGCCGACCCGGAGGCCGAGATTCGCCGCCTGGAGGGAGCCCTCGCGGCTACCCGTCTCGAGATTGCGCAGCTTCGGGACGACGTCGCCCGCAAACTCAACGAATCGGAGGCCTCGATCTTCGACGCCCATCTCCTCGTGCTCGAAGACGTCGCCCTGATCGATGACGTCAGCAAGGAAGTCCGCCGCAGCGGCGTCAACGTCGAGTTCTGTTTCCAGGAGGTCGCCCAGCGCTACATCGAGATCTTCGAGAAGATGGACGACGACTTCCTGCGCGAGCGCGCGGCGGACATCCGGGACGTGACCGGACGCGTGCTCGATCAGCTGCTCGGCACCCAGCCCGAACGCGTCGGCCAGGCCGCGCAGGCGCACGTCGTCGCCGCGAGCGACCTCACGCCTTCCGACACGGCGGGCTTACATGACGGCGGCGTCCTCGCGTTCGTAACGGAAGGCGGCGGCCGCACCAGCCACTCCGCAATCATGGCCCGCTCCCTCGACGTCCCCGCGGTGGTCGGCGTGAAGGGACTGATGGACGCCGTGCAGGATGGCGACGTCATCCTGGTCGATGGCGAAACGGGGCTCGTCATCATCAACCCAACGGCGGAGACCATCGCGGGCTATCGCGACAAGGAGCAGGCTATCCGGACGCGACGCGACCGCGTGCTCTCCGAGGTCGCCTTGCCCGACCTCACGACCGATGGCGCGGCGTTCGACCTTCAGGCCAACATCGGCGAATCCGCCGAAATGGAGGATGCTCTGGCTTACTGCGCCCGAGGCGTCGGCCTATACCGCACCGAGAATCTTTACCTCCGCCTCGACGGCTGGCCCGATGAGCAGGTCCAGTATGAGGAATATGCCGAGGTCGTGAAGGCGGCAAAAGGACGCCCGGTGACTTTCCGCACACTCGACTTAGGCGGCGACAAGCGTCTGGGCGACCTGTCCGACGAAGCCAACCCGTTCATGGGCTACCGTGCCGTGCGCCTCTGCTTGGAGCGTCCCGACATCTTCCGTCCGCAGTTACGCGCCCTCATCCGAGCCGCGACGCATGGTCCCGTGCAGGTGATGTTCCCCATGATTTCCGGCGTTGAGGAACTGCGCCGCGCCAAGGAGATCTTCCGCGATGTCGAGGCTGAGCTCGCCCGTGAAGGCGTTCGCGCCGCCGAGCCCATCCGCCTCGGTGCGATGATCGAGATTCCGTCCGCCGCCGCGGTGGCCGACGAACTTGCCGCCGAAGCCGATTTTTTCAGCGTGGGCACCAACGATCTCGTGCAATACCTACTCGCCGTCGATCGCGGTAATCAGCGCGTCGCTTCGCTTTACGACCCATGTCATCCGGCCGTGGTGCGTACGCTCATGGTCATCTTCGCCGCCGCCCAAAAGCGCGGTATCCCGGTTGCCGTCTGCGGCGAGCTCGGCGGCGATCCGCTGTGGGCGCCTTTGCTGATCGGCCTCGGCGTGCATGAGCTCAGTATGACGCCAGCTGCCCTGCCCGAAGTCCGTTTCGTGCTGCGCCATTCCGCCGCGGCCGAGCTGCGTGATCTCGCCGCCCGCGTCGTCGCCTGCGCCGACGCGGGTAAGACGCGTGCGCTGCTCCAGGATTTCGCCGCCGCTAAACTCAAGTTACGCTGATGTCCGCCCAGATTCCCGCCGCGAACCCGCAGGTCGCGGCCATGTTGCCTTACGTCCCCGGAGAACAGCCGCAGGGCGGGGGATGGGTGAAGCTCAACACAAACGAAAACCCCTATCCGCCCAGCCTGCGCTCGCTGGAAGCCATCCGGACCGCCTTGGTCAACGATGGCGCCGTGCTGCGTCTTTATCCCTCCCCCGACTCCGCCCCCTTGCGTGAGGCCGTCGCACGCTTCCACGGTTTCGACGCCGCCCGCGTCGTCGCCGGCAACGGCTCGGATGATATCCTCAACCTGATCATCCGTGCCTACGCGGGCCCGGGTCGTCCGATTGGCATGCTCAACCCCAGCTACTCGCTCTATCCAGTGCTCGCCGCCGCCCAGGCCGCCGAGGTCGTCAAGGTCGAGATCGCCGAACAGTTGACCGTCGACATCGATGCAATTGCGAAGTGCGGCGCGGCTGTCTTCTTCCTGACGAATCCGAACGCCCCGCTGGGCGTGGCCTTCACGCCGGACGTTGTTCGTGCCGTCGCTCAGGCCTTCCCGGGCTTACTCGTCGTCGATGAAGCCTACGCCGCGTTCGCCGACGTCGACTGCGTCGAGCTCGCCCGGGAGCTCCCGAACGTCATCGTCACGCGCTCGCTCTCCAAGGGACATGCCCTCGCGGGACTGCGCATCGGCTACGCGCTTTGTCCCGTCGAGGTCGCCGAAGTGCTCCATCGCGTGCGCGATAGTTACAACGTCGACCGCCTCGCCCAAGTCGCCGGCGCCGCGGCCCTTGACGATCGCGAGTGGCTGGACGTCACCGTCGCCCAAGTGCGCGCCACGCGCGAACGCCTCGTCGCTGCGCTCCGTAAACTCGGCTGGCAGGTCAATCCCGCTGCGGGAAATTTCGTGCTCGCCGCCCCCGTATCCTCGAAGCGCGCCGCCTCCGTCGAGACTTCCGCGCATTGCTTCGAGTTCCTGCGCGCCCGCCAGATCCTCGTCCGCCGTTTCCCGAATCATCGCCTCACCGAGAAGTCTTTGCGTATCTCCGTGGGCACGGAGCAGGAAACCGACGCGTTCCTGCAGGCCGTGGCGGCTTGGATGGAAGGGTGAGGTTGACAATCCCGCCTTCCGCGGGG
>CAMBGQ010000038.1 GCA_945866215.1 Opitutus sp. GAS368
AGGGTGTTGTTGAAGAAGCTGCGGAGGGCGTAGTAATCGCGCTGGAGGATTGGGTCGAACTTATGGTCGTGGCAACGGGCGCACTGCATGCCGGCGCCGAGGAAGACGTCGCCGGTGGTGTCGGTCAGGTCGTTCAGGATGTTGTCCCATTGGCTGCGGGCGTCGCGATTGTTGTATTCGTAGATCCAGTGGCGGAGATAGCCCAGGGCGGTGAGCGCCTGGGGGTCGCCGGGGAAGAGTTCATCGCCTGCGATCTGTTCCTGGATGAAGCGATCGTAAGGCTTGTTCTCGTTATAGGCCTGAATGACGTAATCACGGTAGCGCCAGGCGGTCGGGCGGAAGTCATCGATGCGGAAGCCGTCGCTGTCGGCATACCGCACGAGGTCGAGCCAGGCGCGGCCCATGCGCTGACCGTAGGCGGGCGTTGCCAGCAGGCGGTCGATGAGTTTCTCGTACGCGAGCGGATCGGTGGACTGGACGAAGGCGGCGACTTCTTCAGGTGAAGGCGGCAGGCCAGTGGCGTCGAAGGTGACACGGCGGATGAGGACTCCGCGCTCGGCTTCGCCGGAAGGGGTCAGTCCATCCTTGGCGAGGCGGGCGTCGATGAAGCGATCAATCGGATGGGCGGACTTGCCCGCGGGAACTTCGGGAAGTTTGACGGGTTGATAGGCCCACCAGCCTTTTTCCTTCTCACCGATGGTGCCAGGAAGATAGCGGCCGGCGACAGGCGCCTTGGTGCGGCTCTTGGGCCAGGTCGCCCCAGCCTTAACCCAATCTTGGAGGAGGGTAACTTCTTCTTTCGTCAGCCGTTCGCCTTTGGGCGGCATCATGACATCGGGGTCGGTCTCGAGAATGTTCTTAAGGAAGAGGCTCTTGGATGAATCGCCAGGGATGAGAGCTGCGCCAGATTCACCGCCCGTCGTGAGGCCGGCCAAGCTGTCCATGACCAGGCCGCCCTTGTTCTTACCGGCGGAATGGCTGTGGCACTTGAAGCAACGGGAGTCCAGCAGCGCGACTGCCTTCTCCGCCTGCTCGTCACCGGCGGCCTGGACTGAGGCACCCCAGACGACAAGGGTCGTAAGGGTCAGTCGGCGCAGGAGGGCGGAGGTCGCGGGCATGGGGTCGTTTTGAATAAGTCCGTTATTAATCAGAGGGCAACTTCCGTCCAAAGGTTCCTCAGCGCCCCGCCTTCTTCCATGAGGGGTAGTCCTTAGCGAGCAAGTCTCGGGCGTATTCGCCGAACCAGCTATAGCCGTTGCGGCGTTCGGAGCCGATATCGGCTAGCTTGGCCTTGGGGATCCCGTCCCGATCGCAGACGAAGGGGGCGCCCGTCTTGAGGTCGTAGAAGCGGGCCCAGAGGGCGGGCGCCTTAGCGTCCGGGACCATGACGAGGTCCGGAGTGCCCAGAAGGTTCTTCTTGGTCTCCAATCGCTGGCCGACGATCTTGTGCGCCTCGAACCAGGCGATGGCGCCTTCGATGGAGGCACGGATTTCGGGCGTGGGCTTCTCGAGGCTCATGAGCAGGCGGACGATACCGACGGATTCGCTGCCGCTGAAGGAAGGGAGCTCATAGGTGCGGGCCTTGGCCGGAGCGAAGGTCTGCTCGTCGTGTTGGGCGCACCAAACGGTGGGCTTACCGTCGACGATAATCTGGCACCTCAGGATGCAGGCGATGCCGAGGTCGAAGGCCTGCTGGCAAGCCGCGCGCGTCTTGGCGTCGAGGAACGCATAAGTCTTCTCTGTGGCGACTTCGCGCACGAGGTGCAGTATGCGGATCATGGCGCCGTCGTTGAAGGTGATGTGGTCGAAGTAGCCTTTGCGGAGCGGGAAGAACTGCGGCCAGCCGCCGTTCGCGTATTGCGCGGCGAGCACGTAGGCGAGCCCTCGGTCGAAGGACTGGCGGTAGGTCGCTTCCTGGGTCGCGTTGAGCATGCGCGCCATGAAGCGCAGCTCATCGACGGTGGCCTTGTTGTCGAAGGTCGGCTGCAGCTTTGCGCGATCGCCGCTATAGGACTTACTGATGGTGTCGGTGTTCTTCGGCCAGCCGCCGGCGTCGCACTGGAAGCTCAGGATGATGGCGGCGACCTGCTTCGCCTCGGTGGAGGCGAACCAGGCGTCGTTTTTGCCCAAGTAGCGGCGGGCGCTGTCGTCGGCGTGAAGAAGGGGTTGCGCGACCAGGAGCGCGAAGAGGAGCAGGGCGGGGCGCATGGAATTACAGGGACAGGGACAGGGGCAGGGACAGGCTTAGGATTAGGGGGAGGGCGGAAGGAGTAAATGAAGGAAAGCGGAGTAGGATGCCCTGAAATCGGCAGGGCTGTTGCGGTTGTCTTATTCCGATTATTCCGCTCCTGTCAGGGGGTGCCGTCGCCGCTCGTCCTCATTCTCGCTTCCGCTTCGCCGCGGCGTACGGAGTTGCTCCGCGAAGCGGGTATCCTGCATCGCGTCTTGGTGGCCGCGGTGACGGAGCATGAAGATCCCTCGACCGACCCCGCGCAGATGGTCCTGCATAACGCCCGCCTGAAGGCCGCCGCGGTCTCCCGTCTGCATCCTGATGCGTTGGTCCTCGGCTCCGACACCACGGTGGCCCTCGGCGACCGCGCCTTGAATAAGCCGGCCGACCTCGCCGAGTCCCGCGCGATGCTCCGCAGCCTTTCTGGTCGCGAACACACGGTGCATACCGGCGTGTGCCTTCTCTGCCCGACGCTGGGCATCGATGAGTCGCACGACGTTACCGCGTGGGTGCGCTTCCGTGATCTCTCCGAAGACGATATCACCCGATACCAGGCTTTGGTGAACACCTTGGACAAAGCGGGCGCCTACGGCATCCAGCAGGGCAAGGAGATCATCATCGCCGAATTCCAGCAGCCGATTTCCACCATCATGGGCCTGCCTGTCGAATTCATCAAAGCCCGTCTCGCCTCGCTCGGCGTCCTGGAAAGGGTCACCGCATGAAGGCCTGGTTGCTGCTCCTACCCGCCCTGGCTTTGGCCCAAGCCCCCGCCGTCAGCGGCGACGCTGAGCTGTCCGGAATGATTGGCGGCAAGCCGTTGGTCATCCGCACGACCAGCCGCCTCGCTGGTGCCATCGATTCGATAAAGTGGGATGGCGTAGAATTCATTGATTCCCATGACCATGGCCGCCAGCTCCAGTCGGCGCTTAATGCCGATGTCGACGGCGTCTTTCATGTCGAGTGCTACAATCCGACCGAGGCCGGTTCGGTCGTGGACGCGCTCGGTCCTAAATCGACGAGCCGCCTGGAATTCCTTTCCGTCAAGGACGGCGTCCTGTCCACGCGCAGTCGCATGGCCTTCTGGCTAGCGCCAGGAATGAGCTCGCATGGTCACCTCGCGCAGAACACGACGCTGCTGTCGAATCATGTCCTCAACAAGAAGGTGCGTATTGGCCGCCCAGGCATGGATCATGTGCTCGATTACAAAGTGACGTTCACCGTGCCGGCCGACCGCCCTCACAAATACCTGCAGTTTGAGGCGCTGACGGGTTATATGCCTTGGTCCTTCAGCGAAGAACTCCGTTTCGATGCGAAGACCGAGAGTCTCGTCCCGCTGCCCCGGCAGGATGGCGAGCAACGCGACCCGGTCGTGCTTTCGACGCCCTCCGGCTCACACGCGATGGGTATCTTCACGCCCGACCGTCCGCCGGCCGGTGAGCCGCCGATTGGTTACGGCCGTTTCAAGTTCGAGCATGATCAGGTGATGAAGTGGAACTGCGTCTTCCGGCTGCGGCAGCCCGAGCCGATCAAGCCTGGCGACTATTCCTACCAGCTCTTCGTCGTCATCGGCACCCGCGAGGACTGCCGCCGGACGTTGGCGGCCCTGACCCGGGAGTTCGCCGGCCGATAATCGCCCTCGCCTACGCTTGAAGTCGGACGTCGGCGGCCTAACTTCACGTCGTGCGGCCTGAAGAATCCATCGACCAGCGATCCACGGCCCTTGCGGTCGTGGTATCGCTCGGCCTGCATCTACTCCTTCTCTGGGTCTTACCGGATAGTTTTCAGAAGGTCGTGGCGTTCGTGCGCCCGATCGAAGTCCTGACGGCTCCAGTCAAAATCGACGAAGCCCGTCTGCCCCCGAAGTTGCGTTTCATTGAAACGAACCCGCTCGCCAATCAGGCCGTCCCCAAGACCACTCCGTTTACTTCCTCCCGTAATCAGACCGCCGCTCAGCCGGTCCCGGAGAAGATGCCGACCAACTCGCCTCTGCCGAAATCCGAGGGCACATCCGAACAGCTCCGAATCGCCCAAGGCAAGCCGCGCACCATCGATCAATCTCAGGCCGCCCCTGCACCCCAGCCTTCGGTGTCGATGGCTGCGCCAGTCAAGGCCGCGCCGCCACCCGGGTCCGGCAAGTCGGCCGCCCAGCCCTCGCCAACTCCCGCTCCCGCCCCGGTCGCGGCCAATCCCGACCGTCCGCGCGCCTCCGCCCCCTCCGGTACGTATGGTTTACTGCTGCGTCGGCCCGTCGGGGTCAGTCGCGCTGGATCTGTCGCCGTCGACGCGCGCTTCAGCAATTACGGGGACTATACGCAGCGGATGTTGGAGGCCATCCAGTCCAGTTGGTGGAGTATCATCGAGCGTTCCCGTTTCGAAGGCGTCTCCCGCGGCAACGTGATTGTGCGCTTCCGGCTGCACCGCGACGGCACGGTCACCGATGCCCAAGTCCTCGGCTCCGAGGTCACTCGGGTGATGACCTTGGCCTGCAAGGATGCCGTGATGGCGCCGGCACCTTACGATATCTGGCGTGCGGATATGGTCGCCATGTATGGCGAGAGCGACACGGTCACGATCAACTTTATTTACCACTGATGACTCTGGCCACTGATTGGATTCCTTTCGGACGCGGCGTACGCGTGGTGGCTTCGCATGAGTGCGGGATCATTGCGGTCGAAAAGCCCGATGGCATCTTGTCCCATCCGAACCCGGGTGAAGTCGCCGAGAAGGGCACCATCCTGATCACCGGCAACTACTCCCTCGACGAGGAGGCCTTCCATGTCCGCGACGGCAAGGGCGGTATTCGCCGCGTCTATCTGCTCAACCGGCTCGACTCGCCGACCAGCGGTACGTTGCTCCTTTCGCTCGACGAAGGCGTCGCCGACTTGGTGCGCAAGATGTTCGCCCGCTCGCAGGTCATGAAGCGCTACGTCGCCCTCATCCGCGGTCGCGGTCTGCGCACCCCCCGCGGCACCTGGCAGGACCAGCTGGCCAAGACCAAAGGTCCCGGCGGCGGCGTGCGTTCCGAGACGGGTGCCGGCGCTCCCGCGGTGACAGTCTACGCCTGGCAACGTTCGGCCGGCGGCTCGCTGCCGCTCTCGCTCATCCAGCTCGATCCGCGCACAGGTCGCACGCATCAGCTGCGCGTCCAGAGCTCCGCGCACGGTCATCCGATCCTCGGCGATCGCACTTACGGTGATTTCGAATTCAACAAGGCCGTCGGCACCGCTCGCGGTTTTAAGCGTCTCTTCCTGCACGCCGAGTCGACGCAGTTATCTTTCGAATGGCAGGGGGCGAAGGTCGACTTCAAGGCGTCGTCGCCGATGCCGAAGGAATTCGAGGAAGCTCTGATTGCCGACGACGAGACGCCTGGTAAGGGCCCCAAGCGCCCGCGCCGCGACGCCGGCACGCCCATCTCCCCGCGCCTCCGCATTCGGCTTTAAGCGGATGTGCTTAAGGCCGGAGGGGGCTTGGACCCCTGGTAAAACAAGAAGGCCGCCCGGGTGGGCGGCCTTCGGACCAGCTTTACCGACCGCTTAGAAGCGGAAGGAGTAGCTGGCCTTGATCTGGTGGGCGGACTCGACGTCGGCTCCGGTGTGGTAGTCGTAGCTCAGGGCAGCGGAGCGACCTTCGCCGAGACCCAGGTTGAAGCCAATGCCACCGCGCAGGATGTCCTGGCCAGCGCCGAAGGTCCGGACCGTGAACTGCGTGGGGGACGCCGCGTCTGCGAAGCTCGCGTTGAGGGTCCCGCCGTCGGTGGTGAGGGCGTGCTCGTAGGCGACATTCAGCGAGACCGTGACGTTTTCGTCGAGCTTGATGCCGTAGCCCATACCGAGTTCGGCGGTGACGTCCGACTGCTTGGCGGCACCCACATTGAGGTTGGCGCCCGTACCGACTTCGGTGAAGGCGTCGCTCTCGGCTATATTGCGGCTGAGGGCAACGTACGGCACGATGGCGCCGAGCTTGGTGAAGCTCATGCGGGCCGACAGCGTGGTCGAGTTGATCTTCTGGTTGCTGAACGTCTGGCCGGAGCGGGAGCCGCTGGAAGTGAGTTCGCCCCTGACCAAGCCGACATCCAGGCGACCGAGGCCGGTTTCGGTACCGAAGCCGAGGCCGTAGGACTCACCCGAGGATTCCGAAGCGAAGCCGGATGCGGAGGACTTGCCGTTATTGTTGGCGAGCAGCACGGAGAAGACCGAGTCGACGCCCACCTTGCGGCTGAGCAGAGTGTAGGTCGAGTTCACGTCGAACGCACCGTTAAGCGTGGTCGTCGAGGCCGTGGAAGTGGACTGCTGCTGGTCGTAGCCGAGCTGGGCGTTCCACGTATCTCCGAAGGCCTGGGCTCCGGCGAGGGAGCGAGCCAGCGAGTACGTGTTGCGGGTGGCCATCAGCAGGGACGTGCCGTAGGGTTCCGGGGAGAGCGCGTCGAGGGCGGTGTCGACGTTGGCGGCGCTGAGGAAGGCGACCGTTGCGGCACCCATCTCACCGGAGGCGATGAAGGCCTTTGTGCCGGTAGCGGCAGACAGGACGGCGGTTCCGTTCTTGATGACCGCGGCGTCAGTGAGGCCGTTCGCGTAGAGCACGGTCGCGATTGCCTTGCGGTTGGTGTCGACGGTCAGGTCAGCGAACGTCTGGGTTTCGGTGATGCCGGAACCGTGGATGCGACCGGTGGCGTTATTAAAGAACACCTGCGTGGTCTGCGTGCCGCGATCGAGCGTGGTGAAGGCGCCGGAGTAGGCGGCGGCACTGACGGCAAGGACAGACTGTGTGCGGGCCAAATCGAAGGGCACGACGCCGGTCTTGGTGACCTTGAGGTTGCTGCCGGCCTGGAAGGTCGCGGTACCCGTGACGATCACTTGGTCATGCTGCGTACCGGGGGTCACGCCTTCGACTTCGATATCGAGAGTACCCGCTTCGATGTAGTTGCCGTTAATAGTGATCGTACCCGGCGAGTTACCGGGGGCGAGGGTACCGAGGTTGGTCAGGTTGCCGGCGATTGTGACGGTTCCGCCGAAACTGTTACCCTTGAGGATGCGGACCGACGAGGTGACCGAACCGTTGATGACGAGCTTACCTTTTGCTACAATCGTGTCGCCGGTGTAGGTGTTGGCACCGGTGAGGGTCAGGGTGCCCGTGCCGTTCTTCCAGAGGCCGCCCGTGCCGCCGATGGCGCCGGAGGCGGTCGAGCTGCCGGTGATATCGAAGACGCCGCCGGTGCCAGTGAGGGTCACGGCGTCGGTGATATTCACGCCGCTGACGACGATACTGCCGCCGTTGGTCAGGGTTACGGTTCCAACTCCGGTGGAGACGTTGCTTCCGAGTCGCTTGTTGAGGGCGATGAACTGGCCACCTTCGACGAGGGTGGCGGCGTTGGCGCCGGTGGCGGCGGCGTGGTTCTGGGTGGCCACAAGGAACCACTGGCTTCCGAGGATGCCAACATTGACGATCGTGGTGATGTCGATGATGCCGGAGTGTTCTTCGTCGAGAGTCTGGAACTGGGTTGCACCCGTGGTGAAGCGGGTACGGTCCGATTCAAAGATCTGCACGGCGCTGGCCTCGCGGAGGGTCTGGGTGCTGAGGGTGTGGTCGACAATCCAGTGCTTAGCGACGTAGGAGCTGTTACCCGGGTCTTCCTGGATGTAGAGTTTGCCGTCGTCGCCGATGGTTAGGTTGTCGAAGCTGCGGGCAGCGGCGCCGTCCAAGCCAATGATATTCTTCGAGTCGATGACGACATTGATGGCTCCGCCCGTGGTCAGGATGCCGTTGGTGGCGTCGCTATTGAAGTCGAGCTGATAGATCTTGGAGGTGACGCTCACGCTGTTCACTGTCGCACCGGTGGTGGCGAAGACGAGGGAGTTCTCGTCGATCCATTGGGCGTCTTCAGGGCGAGCGAACTGGGTCACTTTAAGGCGGAGCGATTCGGTTTGGAACTGGGCGCCAGTCTTATTCGCGAGAGTCGCATTGTCAAAAATCTGAGCCAAGCCGAAGGTGCCGGTGATGCCGGTGGCGTTCTCGAAGAGAATGTCTCCCGTGTAGCCCGTGGCGGTGAGCACCTTGAGGCCGTAGGTCAGGCCGTTCGCGAGGCCGGCCTTCTGGACGGCGTTGCCGGTGCTGGTCTTGGCGCCGATGTAGACGTAGACTTCGCCCGGGGTAGTGTCATCCGTGCCGACGGTGACCGTCTGCAGGAGATTAGCGGAGCCGGGCATAAGCCCGTAGTTGTAGCGAGCGAGATTATTTTCCCAGGAGTATTTTCCGTGGTGAGGGAGTTCGTAGACCTTACCGGCTTCGGCTCCGTCCACGATCCAAGCGAAACCCTTACCTTCGGCGCCGGCTTCTTCGCCGTTCATGAAGATACGCCCGTTATAGCCATTACCGGAGACGCTATCATAGAAGGCCTCGAGCTTGGGGAGGTCAGCGGCACAGGGGCGGAGGTAGGCGTAGGGGTTGCTGGCGGTACGGGCGACCCAGTTGCCAGCTCCCGCGTTGGCGGTGGTGTCCCACATCATCTGGTTGGTCGGGGACGTCACGAAGTCGCCGCCGGAGATGACTTGCCAGGTGGAGGTGTTGATGACCCACTTAGAGACGGTGCCGCCAGCTGCGCCGTGGGCGCGTAAGGTACCCTTGAGGACGCCAGTAGTGTAATCATTTCCGATCTCATGGTTGGCGAGGACGGTCATGGTGCCGTTGCCGTTAGAGTAGGCGCCGAGGCCGTCGGGGATGCCGATCATCAGGTATCCACCGATCGCGTCGCCCACCGTCAGGAGGGAGGTAGCGGACCATCCCGGTGCGGTGGGCGTGAGGTAAGAGGTCTGAGAGCTGGACGGTCCCTGGATCAAGCTCTGCGCGGAGAGCGAGACGGTGGTGGCCGCGGCGACGAGGAACAAGCGTGCGATGTTTTTCATATGTAGGGACGAGCACCTTACCTTTATGTCCCGACGGAACGGCGTCAGATTTGTGTCGGCAACGTCATACACCGAAAGGTCACTTTCGCCGCAAACGACATAAGCGGAGTGCGACCGTGACAAGCGTAGTCATTCGGTAATCAAGCCGTCATTAATACGACACGCCTGTCACCTTCGTCACCATTCCGTCGCTATCGTCACTTCATCATCGCCCATCCGCGGAACGCGAAGGCCATTCCGAGGGCGATGAGGAGATAAGAAGAGACGTAAGGGGCGCGGTGCGCGACGCGGCTGAACCAGCCGGACTTCTCGGCGAGCTTCTGAAAGCCCCAGGAGGCGAGCACGCCGACGGAGATCATGGTGAGCGCGAGGCCGAAGCTGAACGCGGCGACGATACTGAAACCAAGAGAGAATTCCTTGAGCTGCAGGCAGACGATGAGAATCGAGACCGCGGCGGGGCAAGGCATGAGTCCGCCAGTCAGGCCGAAGATCACAATCTGCCCGGTGGTGACCTGCCGATTCGCGAAACGCTTCTGGATATCCTCTGCGTGCGCGCGGGCGTGCGCATCCTCATCCTCGTGGCCGTGATGATGGTCATGACTATGGTGCCCTTCGCCGTGATGGTGGTGATGACCTTGTTCTTCGCGCAGGCGCATGATCGTCCAGACCGCCATGCCGATGACGATGAGGCCGCTGATGAGGAGGAAATACGGTTCGGTTTGCTCGACGTTCCAGTGGGAGCCGTATTGGAGGGCGAGTCCGGCGAGGATCCAGATGATGAGCGTGTGCGAGAGCGCCGCGCAGAAGCCGAGCAGGGCGGCCTGCCAGGCGGTTCCACGCACGGCGATGATGAAGGCCGCCATCATGGTCTTCGAATGGCCAGGTTCGAGCCCGTGCAGGGCGCCGAGGACGATGGCTACCGGAATGTAGAGCCAAGCATGGGCGGTGCCCTGTTGCAGTAGCTGCGAGAAGTCCATGCGGGCACCCTAGCGTGGATCGTCGGTGTGTCTACCTCGGGTATGGGCAGCGGCAGGGCGGGACTCGTGCTTCCATAGGCTCCGCATGAAGACCGGCACCCCGTCGCCACAGATCGTAGCGCGGAGATGCCCTGACCTCAGGGGTCAAGGGGAGATGATGACAAGTGTGCAAGGGTGGGTAAGGGGTTGCTGGGTCAGTTGGGTTCGTGCAGAAGATATGCATGAATCTTACCCCTGGTTCGTTCCTCCGTCGTATTTGGCCGTTATTCGCCGCGGTCGCTCTGTGCGCCCAGACGGCCCAGGTGCTCGAGACGAAGACGATTACGCCGCCCGAAGAGCCGTACGCCGGCTGGTCGACGCTCGCGCGTCGCGCCAACGGCGAGCTCTGGGTCACGTGGTCGGGCGGCCGCGATGCGCATGTCTGTCCCCTCGGCCAGGTGAAGGCGATGACTTCCAAGGACGATGGCGCCACCTGGACTTATCCGCGCGTGCTCCTCGACGGACCGATCGATGACCGCGACAGCGGCGTGACGGAGACCTCCCAAGGCACCTTGCTCGTGACCACCTTCACCTCCCTCGCCTACGAGGAGCGCGGCTTGGTCGCCAAGCAGCCGCCGGAAAGGCAGGCCCGCTGGAAGGCCGCTCAGGACCGCCTCACGGCCGAGGAGCGCAAGGCCCAGCTCGGCGAATGGGTCCTGCGTTCGACGGATGGCGGCAAGACTTGGTCGCCGCCCATTGCGACGATCGTCAACAGCCCGCATGGTCCGACCCAACTGAAGGATGGTCGCCTCCTTTATGTGGGGAAGAAGCTTTGGACTGCCGACGTCAAGATCGGCGTCGCCGAATCGAAGGACGACGGCCTCACCTGGACCTGGCTCAGCGAGATCCCCACGCGTCCCGGCGACGAAGTGAAGAAAGGCTACCACGAACTCTTTGCGATCGAGACGGACGACGGTCGCATCCTCGCCCAGATCCGTAATCACAATAAGCCCGACGTCGGTTCGACGCTGCAGTGCGAATCAAGCGACGGTGGCAAGACCTGGACCGTGCCGAAGTCGATTGATGTCTGGGGCCTGCCTTCTCAGCTATTGAAGCTCAAGGACGGCCGCCTTGTCATGACTTACGGCTACCGTCGCAAGCCCTTCGGCAATCAGGCGCGGATCAGTGCGGACCAAGGCCGGACCTGGAGCGAGCCACTGACGGTCTCGGCCGATGGCGAAGGCTACGATCTGGGCTATCCGTCTACCGTCGAGCTGGCCGACGGCACGCTGCTCACCGTCTGGTATGAATTCCAGAAGGCCGCCGGTAAGGCCGTGCTCCGTCAGGCTAAGTGGAAGGTAGTGAAGTAAGCGCGGCTATGCCGCGCGGGGGACTGCTGGCATGGTGAACTGCTGCGAAGCAGCTGCATCAAGGGGGACGGGTCGTCGGGGGTTCTTGGCCTCGCAGCCTGCCAGCATGCCAGCAGATCCCCGCCGCGCGAGCGCGGCTCAGAGCCCAAACCCTTGGGACTTGCGGATGTCGCCGACGTACCAGTTCTCGAGCTTCTCGCGGGCCCAGGGGGTCTTGCGCAGGAAGGTGAGTGACGACTTAATCGTCGGGTCGAACATGAAGCAACGGATCGGGATACGATGGGCGAGTTCGTGCCAGCCGTATTTCGCGACCATCGATTCGAGGAGCTTCTGCAGGGTCACGCCGTGCAGGGGATCGCGGTGAGGGGGACGTTCGTCGGGCATGGCGTTCAGGCAGCGCAGCGCTTGAGGAAGACCAGCTGAGCGATCGCGACGATCTTCGGCGGCAGGAGGCGCGGGCGGATGATCGCCGGGTCGGTCGTGTGGCTCGTCACTTCGAAGAGCCCATTGTAGAACCATTTGCCGCCTTCGGTGCGACGGACGTAAACCGGGAGCTGGCCGCGGGTCTCGGCAAGGCGGATGCCCCACTTGGCCTGATCGCCCTTGCGGCCAACCCAGACTTCGCACGGTTCGCTGTCGGCACGCGGATTCCAGCCGAGGCCCAGGCAGACGCCGATGACCTCGGTGCCCTTGTGGATGACGAAGTTCGGGGGCTTCGGATCGCCGCCCAGGAAGGCGCGGACTTCGTCGAACTCGTAACCTTCGCCGACGACGTGCGGGGCGGGGGCGGGAGAAGGCGAAGCGTCGGACATGGCTGAAGGCAATAGGCCGACCGTCCTTGCGGGGGAAGGCTAAATCCCGGTCCAACAAAAAGGCACGCTTGCGCGTGCCTTTCGTCGGGAGCCTGAGAGGCCTTAGGCCTTCGGCTCGTCTTCCACGAGGCGGATGCGCAGGTCGCGCAGTTGCTTCGGGGCGACGGGGCTCGGGCAGTCGGCCATCAGATCACGGCCGTTCTGGTTCTTCGGGAAGGCGAGGATGTCGCGGATCGAGGAGCGGCCGGCGAGCATGGCAACCACGCGGTCGAAACCAAGGGCGATGCCACCGTGGGGCGGAGCGCCGTACGAGAAGGCCTTGAGCATGTAACCGAAGCGGCTTTCCACGAGGTCCTGCGGAATCTTGAGGATGTCCTCGAAGACGCGCTTCTGGACGGCCGGGTTATGGATACGGATCGAGCCGCCACCGAGTTCGACGCCGTTGAGGACGATGTCGTAGTGCTGGCCGCGCACCTTGGCGGGATCGGTGGCGAGCAGGGGCTCGTCCTCGACGACCGGAGCGGTGAACGGGTGGTGGGCGGAAAGGTAGCGCTTCTCTTCTTCGTCCCAGAGCATCAGCGGGAATTCGATGACCCAGAGGAAGTTATACTGGTTGGCCGGGAGGTTCATGCGACCGCGGGCTTTGAGGAGGAAGGAGGACTCGAGGCGGATGCGGCCGAGGATGGTCGAAGCCTGCGACCAAGGAGCGGCGGCGAAGAAGACGATGTCGCCGTCCTCGATGTTGAGCTGTTGCTTCAGCGCGGCCTTTTCCTCGTCGGAGAAGAACTTCACAATCGGCGACTTCCATTCACCCGCTTCGCACTTGATGAACGCGAGGCCCTTGGCGCCCTGGCTCTTGGCGATGGTTTCGAAATTAGTCAGCTCGCCTTGGGTGATGTCGGCGAGGCCCTTGGCGTTGATTGCGCGGACCACGGAGCCCGGGGTGTTGGCGGCGCCGTTGAAGACTTTGAAGGAGGAGTTCTTGAACAGGGCCGTCAGGTCCTGGATTTCCATGCCGAAGCGGGTGTCGGGCTTATCGATACCGAAGCGGTCCATCGCTTCCTGGTAGGCCATGCGCGGGAAGGGCGTCGGGATGTCGATGCCGAGGGTTTCCTTCCAGGTGCGCTTGAGGATGCCTTCGATCAGCTTGTACATGTCCTCGCGGTCGATGAACGACATTTCCAAGTCGACCTGCGTGAACTCCGGCTGGCGGTCGGCGCGCAGGTCTTCGTCGCGGTAGCAACGGGCCATCTGGTAGTAGCGTTCGACGCCGGCCACCATGAGCATCTGCTTGTATTGCTGCGGGGACTGCGTGAGGGCGTAGAATTCGCCAGGGTTGGTGCGGCTCGGTACGAGGAACTCGCGGGCGCCTTCCGGGGTGCTCTTAAAGAGGGTCGGGGTCTCGATCTCGAGGAAGTCCTGTCCATCGAGTTCGGCGCGGATGGCGCGGGCGGCCTTGGCGCGGAGCTTGAGGAGGCCGATATTGCGCGGGCGACGGAGGTCGAGGAAGCGGTATTCGAGACGGAGATCTTCGTTCACCTTGTCGGCCTTATCGTCGTCCATCGGGAACGGCAGGTCGGCACAGATGTTATGGACGACCAGGGTTTCGGCGGCGATTTCGATGCTGCCCGTGGCGAGCTTCGCGTTGATGGTCTCGGCCGAGCGGGCGCGGACCTTGCCGGTGATCTCGATAACGGATTCCGTCTTCAGGCGCTGGGCGATTTCCTGGATGCCATCGGTGCCTGGATTGAAGACCACCTGGGTCATGCCTTCGCGGTCGCGGAGGTCGACGAAGGTCACGCCGCCGAGGTCGCGCTTGGTGTCGACCCAACCCACGAGGGTCACGGTCTGGCCGGCGTCGGCAGGGCGGAGGGCGTTACAGGTATGGGTGCGTTTCATGGGGTCGTGGACGGACGGAATCGAGGGGTATGGTTAACGGACGGGGAAAACCCTAGTCAAAGCCCAATTAGGACGCCTGACGGCCCGGAGGCCTGGAGTGAGCTTTCTTCAAAAGAATTGGGGTGCGGAGGGCAGGGGGAGGCGTTTATCAATAGGACATGCGAACCCCCGCACTCTTGGTCGCCTGCCTGATGGCAGCGACGCTTCCTGCCGCCCCGGAGAAAATCGAGATGGCCGGTTACCTTCTCGTCCCGACCGAGCGTGTGCCGGAGACCTACGACGCCGGCTTCTCGATCTACGCCGCCGCCTGGCCGCTGTTGAATCAATACCCCGGCCATCGCTTCCAGACAGGCCTCTTCGGCACTTGGATGCATCCGCAGTATCCGAAGGACGCGAAACCCAAAGATCTGTATAACGATATCGAAGGCGGCCTCGGCTGGTGGCGCGACACGCACTTCCCGACGACCACGCCGAAGTTCATCATGGGTGGCGTCGGCGTGAACTTTTACGACATCGCCAACGGACCGGGCTACGGGCGCGGTAACTGGGAAGATCCACGCGGGCTCTACGGCGTCGCTCAGCTGACGCCTTGGCTGCTTTTCCCGCTCGACGGCCTCAACTTGAAGCAGGGCGTCAATGGCGAACTCTTCGGCTATGGTTACCTGCCGATGCCATTCGCGCAGCCTAAGACGAAGACCGAAGGTAAAGACGTTCCGACGGGCGACAATTGTTGGACGCTCTTCCTGAACTCCGCGAACTTCAAGGGCCCGGTCTGTTTCTTCACGCCGAACTTCTGGTCGCGCGCAGCGCTCCGCAATCCAGCGGTCGCCGGGCAGATGCTGGACTCTCGCGGCTCAGATCCGAACAAACACTTTCAGATGGAGACCCAGTATGTCCCCGCCGCGCAGGCTAAGGACGAGAAGGGTGATACCTATGCGCGCGTGGCGCCGACGTCTTTCCCGGTCGGCGCGGACGGCACGACCGTCGTGCTGCATCGGCTGACGTCGTATGACCGACGGGCGATGTACGACGGCGTGAAGGCCTGGTTCGAGGGCGGCCCTAAGGCGACCGGTGCGATCAATCCTGCCGGCGCCTATCTCCAGAACTTCAAGAACAACGGCGGCTCGACGTGGAGCATCTACAAGCAGGGCACCAAGCGGGAGGCCAAGCCGGGGCTCGCCTGGAAGTCCTTCGCCACGCCGCACTCGCCGGATCCGATGACCTATGGTTACAAGTGGGACGACAAACTCGTCTCGCGCAGTACGCCTGGTCTCGTGACGCTGCCTCAGTATTATCGCTTCGGCACCGGCGGGAAGAATGGGCAGTGGACGCCGGTGAAGGCCGCCGAGGTCCCGGCCGCGACCGGTCTGGCGCAGATGAGTTTCGAGCCCCCGGTGGAAAAGCCGCAGTTGCCGCGGGAGACCCAGCCGGGTGAAAAGACGACCTGGAAGGTGCCGGGGCCGAAGGCGGGTCCGTTTCAGGCCTTCCTCGGCGACGGCAGCGTCGTCACTTATTATTGGTATCGCTTCGCCGACCAGCCGGCGATTCTCAATGCCGATCTCACTCCGGCCGAACGCGAAGCCCTGCAGGTCAAAGTCGAGAAGCTGCACCGCTCATGGACCAAGGACCGCGACTACCTCGCGCCTCCGACCGTCGGCAAGCTGGCCGCACTCGATCCGGCGCAGGTCCTTACCCCGCCCAAGGGACTCGAAATCGGCTACGTTCCCATCGCTACGCGACAGGAATTGGCTGTGCCGGCGAAGAAGTAGCCTTCCTCAGCGACGGTCGAGATCCTTGGTCTCGACCGGCTCGACGTGCGCGAGGTGCTCGGGGTTCTTCTTCCCCGTGAGGACCTTGATGAGGCACCAGACGAAGAGTCCGGTCACCGCGCCCACCGAGATGAGCATAAAGAGAAGTCCAGAGGTGGTCATGGTCGGTAAGGTTTAGCGGGCGTCCCAGCGTTTGCCGGCACGGTGGATCATCAGCGCCGAGAAGGCGACGAAGAGCAGGAGGAAGAAGGCCGTCAGACGGGCGACGCCGCTGGCCGGGTGGCCGGGTCCCCCGATGAGATCGAGGATGGGGTCGGTCGGGGTGAAGACGGGCGAACTGATAGAGAGGTTCCAGCCCGCGACGTTCTTGAGCACGAACATCACGAAAATCGCGCTAAGGAACGTCGGCGAGATCCAGCGGATGACGAACTTGAAGATTCGTGGGATGCGGATCTCAGCGCCGTGGTGGGCTTCCGTCCAACCGCGTTCGGAGCCGAAGGCAAAGTTGAACACGAAGATGAGGATCGTGCCTTGCAGGAAGATCCCGATATCGCCGATCCAGAAGTCGATCGTTGAGAGCGCCTTCAGGCCCTCGCTGAAGTAGACCACGAGCGTGCAGCCGACCGCGGTGATCAGGCCGAGCAGCGCAATGGAGCCCCGACGATCCAGGCCGAGGCCTTCTTCGAGGAAGGCGATGCCAGGCTGCAGCATCGACAGCGAGGAGGTGATGGCGGCGATGAAGAGTAGGGTGAAGAATAGCCCGCCGAAAAGATGTCCATAGGGCATGCCGGCGAAGACCTGCGGCAGGACGTTGAAGCCCAGGGCGAAGGTGCCGCCCGCGACGGCCGAGGCGCCGAGGAAGGCGAAGGCGGCGGGGACGGTGATCATGCCGCCGAGGCCGACTTCGCAGAACTCGTTGGCGGCGGTGGCGGTGAGGCCGCTCAAGACGACGTCATCGTTCTTCTTGAGGTAACTGGCGTAAGTGATGATGACGCCGAAGCCGACGGAGAGCGTGAAGAAGATCTGCGAGGCGGCCTTGAGCCAGACAGCCGGATTCGAGAGCCCCTTGGAGATATCGTGCGGATTCCACATGTAGCCGAGGCCGTTCCAGACGCTGAGTTCGGGGTGGGCGGGGTCGGGTGTGCCGAGCGTCAGCACGCGGACGAGCAGGATGAGGGCGATGGCAATCAGGAGCGGCATGCCCCAGTTGCAGATGAATTCGATGCCCTTGGAGAGGCCTCGGTAGATGATGACGAAGTTGAGGACGAACACGCCGAGGAAGAATAGGAACGGCTCACCGAGTCCGAGGACGGCGCCGTCGGCCTTGAGGCCGGTGAACGTAGCGAAGGCGTCGGCGTAGGTCTTCGGGTCTTTGCCCAGGTCGAGTCCGCCGGTGAAGCTATTCCAGGCGTAGCCGAGACACCACGACTCGATGACGACGTAGTAGAAGTAGACGCCTACCGGGATGATGAAGCCGAGCAGTCCGACGTATTTACCCCAAGGCTTCTTGATGATGGCATGGAAGATGCCCGGCGAGGAATTGAAGCCCTGCGTGCCGCCGAAGCGTCCGAGGGTCCACTCGACCCAGCAGATCGGCAGGCCCACGATCAGGAGCGAGATGAAGTAGGCGATCAGGAAGGCGCCGCCCCCGGTCTCCTTGTCGGCGACGAGGCCGGGGAAGCGGAGGAAGTTGCCTAGCCCGACGGCACTGCCGGCGACGGCCATGATGACGCCTAATTTGGAGCTCCAGACGTCAGGTTGCTTGGTCGTCATGCTGTTGGTGGGTGAGGGTTTACTATGCGTAGCAGGGTAGAGTGCAATCGTTCAGAAGCTGGCTACACATGGGTGGTGGATATTTCATTCTTTCCCGCCACCCGCCACCTGGGGCTGCCACCTGCCACCCGAAACGTGCCTTTTACCCGACTTTGACTCATTCCCTAATATTCTCGCCCTTTCCAATTCCTCTACTCACTTTGCGCTAATGCCGTTTGCATCCTTAGGCCTCGACGCCTCCATCCTCAAAGCCGTGGCCGATCAGGGCTACACGGAACCGACGCCTATCCAGAAGGCCTCCATTCCGGTCATCATCGAGGGTAAGGACGTTATCGGCGTGGCCCAGACGGGCACCGGCAAGACCGCCGCTTTCACCCTCCCTCTGCTTACCAAGCTGGTCCGCACGAAGAACAGCACCCACCAGGGCCGTGTCCGCTGCCTGATTCTGGCCCCGACCCGCGAACTGGTTGTTCAGATCGCCGAGAACGTCGCCGCTTATTCCCGTTATGCTGGTGCGACCGTCGCCACCTGCTATGGAGGCGTTTCCGAACGCCCCCAGATTGCCGCCCTCCGTCGTGGTTGCGACTTCCTCATCGCCACCCCGGGCCGTCTCCTCGACCTCGGTGGTCAGGGCCATGGTGACTTCTCCGCGGTCGAGTACCTCGTGCTCGACGAAGCCGACCGCATGCTGGACATGGGCTTCCTCCCCGCGATCAACACCATCGTCCGCGCGCTGCCCAAGGAACGCCAGACCCTGATGTTCTCCGCCACGCTCTCCCGCGAGATCGAGACCCTCACGAAGCAGTATCAGCGCGA
>CAMBGQ010000039.1 GCA_945866215.1 Opitutus sp. GAS368
GTCGTTGTCTTCCAGCCGCACCGCCACACGCGCACGCGCCAGTATGTCCGCGAATTCCGCGATGCGCTCGCCGTCGCCGACCATGCCCTCGTCCTGCCAGTCTATTCCGCCGGCGAAGCGGCGGTCGAAGGTGGCGGTTCCGACGCCATCGTCAATGGCTCTACCCATCGCCTCGTCGAGGATCGCCAGACCTTGCCGCGTATCTTGGACGAACTTTCCGCGGGTGCCGATACGGTCGTGGCGTTCGTGGGCGCGGGCGATATCGAGCGCGATGCCGAAGCCTACGCTAAGGTGCTCCGCCGCCGCGGCGCTGATATTCTTTCGCTCGATCTGCCCGATCTCGTCTCCGGCCGCCTCTCCGCGGATTGTGCCCTGCGTGCCAATGAGCCGCTCGCCCGCCGCACGACGCTCGGTCTCGGCGGCGCCGCCCGCTGGTACGCTGAACCGGCGAACGTGGATGATATCGTGGCGCTCCTGCGCGCCGCTGCGGAGCTTGACCTGCGCTGGTTTGCGGTTGGTCGTGGTTCCAATCTACTCGTGCCCGACGAAGGCTATGACGGACTCATCTTGCATCTCGACGCGGCCCATTGGGGTGCCGTGACTGATCTCGGCGAGGGCCGCTTCCGCGTCGGCGGTGGCACCCGCCTCAAGGAACTCTGTGGTTTCGCCGCGCGCGAAGGCTGGAAAGGCTTCGAGTTCCTCGAAGGTATTCCCGGCACAATTGGCGGCTCCTTGCGGATGAACGCTGGTGCAATGGGTGGCTGGATCTTCGACGTCGTGGAGTCGATTGAATGGCTTTCGCCGCAGGGTCAGGTGCGCGCCGCGCGCCGCGATAGCTTCGATGCCCTTTATCGCGACTGCCCGCAATTACACGGCTCGGTGGTGCTCTCCGCCGTGCTGCGCTCCGCTGGTCGCGACGAACCTGCCGCCATCCGCGCACGCATGGACGAGCTCGCAGCACAGCGCCGTGCCTCTCAGCCCCGCGAGGCCAGTGCCGGGTGCGTGTTTAAGAATCCCGAAGGGGACAAGGCCGGACGCCTCATCGACCTGAGCGGACTCAAAGGCCGGGCCGTTGGACCAGTCTGCGTCTCGCCCACCCACGCTAATTTCCTCGTCAACGCGGGAGACGCCAAGGCTGCGGATTTCATCGAGCTCATGCGCACTGTCCGCGCAGAAGTGAAATCCCGCCAGGGCGTCGAACTTCAGCCCGAGATCGTCGCCCTCGGACGAGAATGGAAGGACCTCCTATGACTTTGTCTCCCGAAGTTATCGTTCTCTGCGGTGGCCTCTCCTCCGAACGCGAAGTCTCCCTGCGTTCCGGTCAGGCTGTCGCTTCCGTGCTGCCGGGTTCCCGGCTCATTGCACTCGAGGCTGATGCCTTGCCCGAGTGGCTGGATGGCGCCAAGCACGTGGTCCTACCTGTCCTGCACGGCGGTTGGGGTGAGGACGGTCGCGCTCAGGCTGAGATGGAAGCTCGAGGTATCGCCTTCGGTGGTTGTTCGTCCGCCGCCAACCGTCTCTGCATGGACAAGGTCGCTACCAAGCACGCGATGCGTGCCGCCGGCGTCCCGGCTATCCCAGAGGTCGCCTTCGCGGGCGCTGCCAAGCCGACGGCCGCCGCGCTCGTTGCCGCCTTGGGTGAACACATTGTCATTAAGCCGTCCGACCAAGGCAGCAGTGTCGGCCTTTACATGTTGGAAGGGGAGGCCGCCGTAGCCAAGGCCTTGGCGGAGATCCCCGCCTCTGGCCAATGGATGGCCGAGCGCCGCCTACGCGGCCGCGAAATGTCCATCGGCCTCCTGGACGGCCAGCCCATGGGCATCGTCGAAATCGTCCCGCTCACCGGCGTCTACGATTATAAGACCAAATACACTAAAGGTGCCTCCGAGTATCGCTTTCCCGCCGCCGTGGGCCCGGAACTGACCGCCGCCATCGGTGCCGCCGCCGCGCGGCTCTTCGCCGCCTGCGGTTGCCGGGACTTCGCCCGCGCGGATGTCTTCCTTGAGCCCGACGGCCAGTTCTATTTCCTCGAGATCAACACGATGCCCGGCATGACCGAAACTAGCCTGATGCCTAAGAGCGCTTCCTGCGTCGGCCTCGACTTCCCCTTGCTCGTCCGTCGTATGGCCGCTCCGGCCCTCGCGCGCGCCGCCCAACCCGACCAACGCTAAACATGGGCCTCTTCGATAATCTCTTCCGCAAACGCCGTGACGCCTTCCTCGGCCAGGCTGATCGCGACTGGCGTGCACTCGTACCGCAGGACGTCAACCGCGTCCCCGAAGGCGAGATCGGCCGCAAGCGCGCCGTCCGCTCCAAGCTGCCCACCTTCCTCGCCGTGGGTTTCTTCGTCGTCCTGGTGGGCATGCTTTGGTGGGCCGTCGACGAATCTGTGACCGCTACGCCGACCGCAGGCTCACTCCGTTACAAAACCGACGGGTTCCTTTCCGTCGATTTCGTGAAGAAGACTATCGCCAACGGTCCGGAGGGGTTTGCCCGCGACGTCCGTTCGATTAAGGCCGAACTTGAGTCGGATAACCAGGTGGTCACCGCCGACGTCCGTCGCCGGGGCGACGGCACGCTTGATATCGCTCTACGTGAACGCCTCGCGGTCGCCAAGGTCGTCATCGCGTCGCCGGGTAAGCTCACGCCGATGCAGGTGCGTATCGTGGCTTCCGATGGCCTGACCTTCGCTGGCTCCGGCTACCCTGAGCAAGCCATCCGTAATCTCCCCGAGATTGCGGATTACCGTTCCACCGGCAGCGATGACAAGATGGTGATCGACGGCATTGAGATTGCCGCTCCGTTCCTACTCACCGTGCGCACTACCTACCCGAACCTCTACAAACAATGGTCCGCGGTCTCGCTCCGTGATTGCTTTGGTGCGCAGGAGGATTCGCCTGGCTCAAATCTGCGCGTCGCGGTGCGCCCCGGTACGCAGCCGATGGATCGCCCCGCGCTCGTCGAGATCCTCTTCTCTACCGCCAACTGGCGTAATGAGCTCGCATTGCTCTCGCGCATCAACGTCGACGAGATGCTGCGTCGACCCGGCACGACCGCGCAGGCCTACGTGCTGAAGATGTCGATCCAGAATCGCACCAACGGTGCTTCGCCGATTCCTGAACCCCGCCTTGTACCCCTTACTCCCCGATGACTTCCAAGCCCCTTCCTTCCCTCATCGCCGTCATCGATGTCGGCACACATAAGACCGCCAGCCTCCTCGGCCAGATTATCGACGGCAAGGCCCGCATGCTCAGCTTCAGCGAACGCCGCACCGATGGCGTCGTGAAGGGCACTGTCACCGACCTCGAAAAACTCACGCAGTGCGTCCATGAGGTCGTCAATGACATCGAGCGTGGATCCGGTCGCGCGGTTGAGCAGGTCTACCTTTCGCTGTCTGGTCCAGCGGCCGAAGGTGAACGCGTGAAAGGCTTTGTCGCCGTACCCGCGCATGACGGTAAGATCACCGCTAAAGACGTGAGCGACGCCATCCAGTCCGCCAAGCGCCTGGAGCCGCCGGAGGGCCGCGCGACTATTCTCTACATGCGCCAGCCGACGATGCTGGATAATCGCCCGGTGACTAATCCGGTGGGTATGGCGGGCAAGCGACTTGAAGTGAATTTCTGGCGCGTGACGATGGAAGAAGGCAATATGCGCATGCGCGTGGGCATGGTGAATGGGATGAGCATCAAGGTCCGCGACTTCATCCTCGCCTCACATGCCGCGGCCTGCGCGACCGCGAGCGACGCCGACAAGCAGGGCGTACTGGTCATCGATATCGGCGCCGGTACGACGGACTGGATCCTTTATTACAAGGAGCACATCCTCTGCGCGGGCTCGATCCCCGTGGGCGGTGAGCACCTGACCAATGACCTCAGTGTGGCGCTGCGTATCAGCCGCGAGACGGCTGAGGACCTGAAGCTACGCTTCGGTTCTGCGATGCACCGCGAGAACGACGTCAATCAGACCATCTGGAAGGATGGCGACAAGGGCGTGGGCGACCAGCAGTTCAACCGCGGCACGATCACGCAGGTGCTTTCGCTCCGCTACCAAGAGACGATCGAATTCGTCCGCAAGGACGTGCTCCGTCGCCTCGAAGCCATTTTCCCCGGCCATGCCGTGAAGTTGGACCAGAACATGATTCCCTCGGGCGTCATCTTGACCGGAGGTTCGGCCAACCTAGCCGACGCGGCCGAGGCGGTCCAGTCGGTGATGGGCCTCACCGCGCGCGTGGGCATCCCGAAATTCGAGAACGAATCCTTGCGTAAGCCGGAGTATGCGGGCGTGGTCGGCCTGATGGCTGCCGCAATCACGGACGCACCGCCGCCAGTGCGCCGCCCGCGAGGTTTCCTCGCGCAGCTCAAGGAACTCTTCCGCCTCTGAGATGGCCTCCTCGGCTGCAATCCTGCTGGTCGGCCTCGGTGGCGCCGGTTGCGCCATGGTCACGCGGCTCTCGGCGCAGCTCCCCGCCGAGGTCGCCATGGCGCTTCTTGACACCGACGCCCGCGCGCTTTCTGGCGGCGGCCCCGGCGGGACGTTGCAGCTTGGTCGGGCGCAGACGCGCGGGATGGGCACGGGCGGCGAGGCAGCCCTTGGCTTGGCTTCCGCCGAGGCGGAGGAGCCGGCGCTGCGTCGGCTGTTCGCTGGGGTGCCGGTCGTGGTGCTCGTGACGGGCCTCGGCGGCGGCACGGGCAGCGGGGCTGCCTCCGTGGTGGCTGGTTTCGCAGCCGAGTGCGGTGCGACGGTGCTCTCTTTCGCGACGATGCCGTTTTCGCATGAAGGCGAACGCCGCATGCGACAGGCCAACGATGCGACGGTCAAGCTCGGGCAAAAGTGCCATGGGCTCGTCGTGGTGCACAACGACCTCTTGCTCCAGCAGGTCACGCCCGATGCCCCGCTCTCGGAATCTTTCGCCGCGGCGGATAAATGGGTCGGCGGGGCGCTGCGCGGGATTGCCTCGGCTTTCGCGCCAGGCGCGCTCATCGCGGCGGATCCGGCCGTCCTGAAATCGCTCCTCGCCACGCCTGGCTCGCCTACGCTTTTCGCCTTCGGCGTCGGCCAGGGTGAGGGCGCGGCGATGAAGGCCGCCCGCGCGGCCTGCGATTGCCCGCTGGCCCATGCTCCCGGCACGGTCGCCAAGGTCGCTTCGCTTTTTGTCACCGTCGCGGGAGGCACGGCGATGACCTCGACCGAGGCCTTTGAAGCGGTTGGCGCGGTGCGCACGCGATTCGGTGGCGAGACTTCCACCATCCTCTGCGCGCGCATCGACCCGGCGCTCGGCGACCGCATCGAGGTCGCGGTGCTCGGTGCTTCGCTGCCGACCCCGAAGGCGCCGGCCAAGCCCAAGAAGGGCGGCAAGGTCGAGGATCCGGCGCAGCCGATCTTCGAGTTTGCGACGGAGGAATCGATGCGCCGCGGCCTATTCGGCGGCACGCCGATGACCTTCATCGACGGCCAGGATGTCGACGTGCCGGCGTATATCCGCAAGGCCGTGCGCCTGCCGCCGGCACCCTGAAGTTCGCTTCCCGGTTGCGCCCCGCCCGGGTCCTCCTAGGTTCAAAGCATGTCCGCTTTCGATGTCTCCGCGCTCCGCAAGGACTTCCCGATTCTGGGACGTTCCGTGCGCGGTCGTCCGCTGGCCTATCTCGATAACGCGGCGACTTCGCAGAAGCCGACGGTCGTGATCGAAGCCTTGGAGAGGTATTATTCCGGGCAGAACGCCAACGTCCACCGCGGCGTGCATCTCCTGAGCGAAGAGGCCACCACGGCCTATGAGCACGCCCGCGGGATCGTCGCGCGCTTCCTCGGGCTCACGGATACCCGCGGGTGCGTCTTCGTGCGTGGCGCCACCGAGGGCATCAATCTCGTCGCCGAGTGTTGGGGCCGCACGCACCTCATGGCCGGGGACGAGATCCTGCTCACGCACCTCGAGCACCACGCCAACATCGTGCCCTGGCAGGCGGTCGCCGAACGCACCGGCGCCAAGGTGGTCGTCGCGCCCGTCACGGCCCGTGGCGAGGTGGACCTCATCGCTTTCAAGGGTCTGCTTTCGGCCCGCACCAAGCTCGTCGCCTTTGCACACGTCTCGAACGCCCTCGGCACCGTCAACCCCGCCGCCGAGATGACGCGCCTCGCTAAGGCTGTCGGTGCCGTGGTGCTTATCGATGGCTGTCAGTCCGCTGCGCACTTCAAAGTCGACGTCCCGGCGCTGGGTTGCGACTTCTTCGCTTTCTCCGGCCACAAGACTTTCGGCCCGACCGGCATCGGCGTGCTGTGGGGGCGCCCCGAGTTGCTCGACGCCATGCCGCCTTATCAGTTTGGCGGCGACATGATCAGTAAGGTCGACTTCGCCGGCACCACCTACCGCGCGGCGCCCGAGCGTTTCGAAGCCGGCACGCCTGATATCTCCGGTGCCATCGGCCTCGGCGTCGCGCTGGAATACTTCATGCCCATCCAGGCCGCCGCGCACGCGCATGAGCAGACCCTGCTCGCTGCCGCGACGGAACGACTCAGGTCCATCAAGGGTCTGACCATCGTCGGGGAGGCGCCTGAGAAGGTCGCCGTCATCTCCTTCAACCTCGAAGGCGGTCACCCTCACGACGTCGGCACGCTGCTCGATGCGGACGGCATTGCCATCCGCACCGGGCACCACTGCTGCATGCCGCTCATGAAGCATTACGGCCTCAGCGGCACTGCCCGCGCCTCGTTTGCGTTCTACAACACGCTCGAGGAAGTCGACCGTCTGGCCGTCTCGCTCGAGAAGGCACGGAAGATGATGGCCTAAGCTTGGGCGGTCGGGGCTGGGCTGGCCATTGAGCGGCGCACGATGTCGAGGATACCTTGGACTTCCCAGTTTCGTGCGGTGCCCGAGAGCCCGACGAGTCCGCGAGCGTCTTGGATGTCTTCGGGGTGATGTCCAGGGGGCCAGTCGAGCCAGCTGCGATCGAGCGTGTGCCGTGGGTCCTGCAATAGTGGGAACAGCGCGTTGATGCAGAGCGTGTCGGCGCGCCCGTCCGAGAGCAGGCAGGCGAAGACCTCGTCGATCAATCGCCGCCGGGCGGATTTGAGGGGCGAGGAGGGCAGGGTGAGGGCCCAGTCGCGCAGGTGGGCGCGCCAGTCGGGCCGCCGTCGGTGCAGTTCGAGGTATTGGGCGAGCCGGCGGTGCGGATGGCCGGCGGGACGCAGCCCGCGCAGGCGCCATCGTCCGCACTTCTCCATGTAGAGGGTGTCGATGCCCAGGATGAGCATCTGCTCCGGGGAATGGCTGCGGGCCAGTTCGGACATCGGGGCGCGGTTGCCGCCGAGCCCGAGTGATTCGACGAAGAGCTCGTGGCAGGCCGCGTCCCAGCCGACCTCTCGCACCCGACCGCGGGCGTGTTTGGTCTTGGTGCGGAAGCGATCCAGCGCCCGGCGCTTGAGACCCACCGGCAGGTTTGGTTCGGCGGCGAGCACGCGCTTGGCGACATCACCGGAGCGCCCGCGCAGCTCAAGGAGCGCGTCTTCCTCAGCCAGGTCTTCAAGGTCGCGCGGTAGGTAGGGTAGGAGTACCACCGTCTCCGGGCGGTGGCCGGCGTGCGTCGTCACGTCCTTCGTGCCCGGGAGCAGGACGGCGTGAAGGATCACCCCGCCGAAGTTCGCATCGCGGTCGTGGCCATGGGCGTGCCAGTCGGAGCAGCGCAGATGGATTTCGATGTCACCGCGGAGGCGGCGGCCATCGACGAGGATTTCCGCACCCAGGAAGTCAGGACCCGCGCCGCGGTTCCAGTCGCCGGGGTGGATGATCTCGATCTTCGCGCCAGACGCGGCGGCCATCGGACCGCGAACTTCGCCCGAGGCCCAGAGCCGTTGGATGGCGCGTTCGCCGATGGCGAAGGGGCCGTAAGGGCCGTCGATTTCCTCGACGCGGGCGCAGGTGGTCATGCGTGCATCAAGGGCGAATCCTGGGCGCGAGGGAAAGCCGGAGAAAGCCCAAGGGGAAGGCACCGAATCCGCTTGAGGGAAGACCCCAGCCGCCGTTGAATCGCGCTTACGGAGAGGTGGCAGAGTGGTCGATTGCACCTGACTTGAAATCAGGCGTACCGCAAGGTACCGGGGGTTCGAATCCCTCCCTCTCCGCCAACTTTAAAGAGGCTCGGAGGCCCAGAGGCTCCGAGGCTCAGATGACTCAAAGATCAAAGAGGGATGAGAACCCTTGGGTTCGGCGAGGCCGAGCGGCCGAGCAGGCAATGCCGTCAGGCATTGGACCGACAGGTCCGCAGCGAAGCGCAGCCAATCCCTCCCTCTCCGCCACTTTCTGTTTAGTGAGTCTTTAAAGGGAAAGGATCGCGGTTGCGCCACTCGATCGGTCGGGCATGCTATCCCAATGAACGACCCCAATCCCGGCAAGGTCGAGACGCACCACCGTAGGTCATCTTGGGGTGCTTTTGTGTTTGGGTTGGCGATGATACTATTGGCGGGGTATTATGAGCGCAGCGCGGAGAAGGAGCACGTTCGCGCGGAAAACCTTCGGAGTGAGGTCGCTGCCGGACGACTTCGTGTTGATGCGGAAACGAAGGTGATGATGGATGCAACCAGTCACTTACACCAACCTGCGGACTACTCAACGATGCGGTTATGTGGCATCCTGCTCTTCATCCCCGCCCTCGGCTTCTCTCATTACGCGAACAAACTCCGTAAGAAGCGGACAGGCCTTTGAGTGGGTTGCGGCCGGACGGCCGCGGGCGTTGCATGGCGGTCTTATGAATAAATACCTAAAACGATCGCTGGCTATCACGGCGAAGAGCCCGCTGACCAGTTGCTAAGGTATGAGCGAGGTCTATCCTGAATTCATGTCCGCAGGCGACCCTTTGCAAATTGAGTAGAGGCCCAGAGGCTTAACTCTTAGCCTCTTTGACCCTAACGTACTTTATTGTCCCTACGGTAATCTGTGGCCTCGGACTGGAGAATACTAAACCGAGCTTTGCCGGACTCTAATGTCTGGCGAGTAAAGCTGGTATTCTTTGCCACATTATCCCGTTCCAGTCCGGAGGTGCCTTGGGCGGAGATTTCGAAGGTATAATCTCGGTGCAAAAGCTTCGGGCCAAATGAAAGTTCCTCTTGGGTCGCGACCTTGGGGTCGGTCCGAAGGGGCAGTGTTTTATCCGCCCCCATTAAAAACCAGGCATAGGCTTCCGTTAGGTTCGAGATGTCCTTTTTGACGAATTCGTCGTAAGTCACCGAACCTTGGAAGGTGGTGTAGTACATCTGTCCCATCCACCGCTGACTTTGTTTGCATCCTAAGAGGGCTGATGTCCGGTACCACTTGATGGCTTCCTGTAAATTCTTATCTGTCCCCCGCCCTTGTTCGTATAACTTGGCAAGCAACCGTTGGGCCATTCGGTGGTTTTTTTGGGAAGCGCGGTAAGTCCAACTAAAGGCTTCAAAGTAATCAAGCGGGACAGCCCTTTCGTAGTCATGAGAGTAGAAAAGGCCTAGTTCATACTGGGCCTGGGAATCACCTGCTTCAGCCTTGGCTTTGGCGGAGCTGAATCGTTCCTCGGGCGTTAGATCGCGGCCGACCGCTTCAGGTTGCTTGGGAGCAGGCGCCGTGGTTACGCGCAGCGCAGGCGCAGGCGCAGGCGCGGGGGTAGCGATAAGCTTCTCCCTGATAAAATCTTCGAGTTTGGGTCTTTCGGGTAATGCTCCGGTGATGATGAGCGCATAGTTCTCCACCTTGGCGATACTGCCGAAGGCATTGCAGTCCTCGCAGGGAACTTCACCCACGGCCCCGGTAGGGGTAAGTCCCGTCCGCCTACGTTTCCCCGAACATCGATCGCATTTCACCATCGCGCTGATGGTAATGGCGGGTCGCGCCTCCGAAACATAGTGTGCGAATTCATAAAGGGCTAGCTTATGGGCGGGAGTGTTTGCCCTGTTGGTCGGAACAAACCTTCCTCCGGTGCTAAGGGAATGATTTTCGCGAAAGGTCTGCCAGATGAGCGCGAATTTTTGATCCGTCTCGATGCGCCCAAACTGCCCGATTTTTCCAAGGTCAAACGTAGCGTTGCTGGTCAGGGTCTTGAGGTTGCCGAAGTAGCCAGAATCGAGCAGCGAACCGTTAACGTAATAACGCCAGGCACCGTTCTCATAGTATCTCGTCACCTGGCCATAGGAAGGCACGCTGTAGTTTGAATACTGGTCGCTGACTTGACCTCTAATCGCACCTTGGGACGCCACTAGGCAAATCAACCCGAGTAGGAAATGTTTTAGGAGCATGATAAGTGTAATAGAGACATGACTTTCCGGTGAGGCAATAGCAAGCTTAGGGCAGGTTAGTTTTTTACTATAACCCGTTTTAATTAAAGCGAATAGGGGTATTGGTTTTATCGATGCGACTACAAGGCTTGGCCGCGGCTGAGATCAGGGCCTGGAAGATTCATAGGATCATAACTGGGTTACGTGGGCATTTATTTTTGCGGCCGCCGTCGTCCTTGCCGGGCTGTCCTGAGCAGAGCGCTGCCTTGGGCCGGCGGTGAATGCTGTCGCGGCCTGCGAAGGCGAGCGAAGCGTAGTCAATCCCTCCCTCTCCGCCAATTTTAAAGAGGACAAGAGGGCCTGAGGACACGAGGACCTGAGGGTACGAAGATCAAAGAGGGATGAGAACCCTTGGGTTCGGCGAGGCCGAAGGGCTAGGCAGGCAATGCCCTCGGTCATTGGGCCGTCAGGCCCGCCGTGCAGCGGAGCCGATCCATCCGCATTTTCGTTATCTGTCGGCGGTAAGGGTAATCCCTTACGCCGATTTCACTTTACAAGAAATCGTGGTGACCTAAAACAGTATACCGTATGAGTCGCCCCGCTCGCCTGTCTGTGCCCCGCACGGAATCCGCCGCCGCCCATCTGCGGCAGGAGATCCTGCGCGGCGAACTGGCTCCCGGTGACCTGCTAGCCGAGTCCGCGGTGGCCGTCCGGCTGGGCGTCAGTCGTGTCCCGGTGCGCGAGGCGCTGTTCGCACTGGAGAGGGAAGGGCTGGTCGTGTTTGGACCGACCGGCCGGGCTTTCGTGCGTGAGCTGACTTCTGCCGACTTTAAGGAGCTCTTTGCCCTGCGGCTGACGTTGGAGCCGATGGCCGCCCGTCTTGCCGCCCCCCGTGTGCGTGTCGAGGCCTCGGCGCTCGAGGCCAATATCGCCGCTACGGGCCGGGCGAAGACAATCGAAGAAATTACCCGCCTAGACTTGGAATTCCACGAGCTGATCCTGCGGGCCTCAGGCAACGCCCGGTTGCTGAAACTCTGGCTGTCGCTCCGTTCTGAGCTCGAGTTGTGGCTCTCACGCTTACACCGCCAGCACCAATGGAAGAGGCGCGGGACCCGCGAGGAGACCGTCGTGGCCCATCGTCTACTGTTGTCCGCGCTACGGAAGGAATCTCCCGCCGCCGCGGAACGTCTGTTGCGCGAGCATATCAACGGCTGGAAGAACTGGTTGCCGTCATGCGCCAAGGAGGACCAGCGATGAGAATTCTCGTCTTCGCCCTGTTGTTTGCCGCGACCTTCGCAGGTCTACGCGCCGACGATTACGCCGAGAAGGTGTTACCGATCCTGAAGGACTCCTGCCTGAACTGCCACTCAACGAAGAAGCAGAAGGGTGACGTCAACCTAGAGCAATTTGCGTCTGTCGCTGATATTCGTCGTTCCCCCAAGATCTGGGAAGCGGTCTTGGAACAGGTCGCCAGCGGTGAGATGCCCCCAAAGAAGGAAAACGCGCTCACGGCGGCCGCAAAGAAGGTGCTGCTCGATTGGACGCATAAGACGCTCGATGAGATCGCAATCGCCAACGCCGGCGACCCAGGACCAGTGGTGCTCCGCCGTCTTTCTAACGCCGAATATACCTACGCGGTCCAAGACTTGACGGGCGTGCCCTCGCTCGACCCGACCCGCGAATTCCCAGTCGATGGTTCCGCGGGGGAGGGCTTTACGAACGTCGGTGCGGCTTTGGTGATGTCGCCGGGGCTCCTTTCCAAGTATCTCGACGCCGGTAAGGACGTCGCCCAGCACGCGGTGCTGCTTTCCGACGGGCTGGCCTTTTCGGAGAAGACGACCAAGCGCGATTGGACCAATGAGAAGATTGCCGCGATCAAGGCATTCTACGCCCGCTACAGCGTCTCGGTCAAAGCAGACTCTAGGTTGGTTCAGGGCATCAAGGTCGACCTTGTCGGCGGCGACGGCCGCCTGCCGCTCGAACCTTATCTGACCGCTACGCTTACCCACCGCGATGCCTTGAGCAACGGTACGACCACCATTGCCCAGGTCGCTCAGCTACTCGGGCTCAACGCAAAGTATCTCGGGACGCTCTGGACTTCACTGAATGAAGTAACGCCTTCGACATTCCTGGATCCGATCCGTGCCGATTGGCGTAAGGCAACGCCCACCGACGTCCCGGCTTTGGTTGCCTCGATCAAAGCCTGGCAGAACTCGCTGTGGCGCTTCGGTGCTATCGGGCACATCGGCAAGCACAATGGCCCTAAGGGCTGGCAGCTCCCGGTGGACCCAGTCGTGACGATGGAGGATTTCCGAGTCGCGGTCTCCGCAGGGGATTCGCCTAAGGTTTATCTGACGTCGGCCAATCTGCGCTCCGACCGGGCTTCACTGGTATGGTCCAAGCCCCGGGTCGTGGTGAAAGGTAAGCCTGACATCGCTGTGGCCTTGCCTGCCGGAAAACCCAGCGGGCCTAATCAGGTCATCGAAGTCGCCTTGCCGGCTGGCTTGCCCAAGGGAGCCGAATTCTTGATTGAAGGTCATCTGCCCAAAGAGACTTCGGCTGAGGCCTGCGTGCAGGCGTGGGTGACGACGACGCCGCCGGTGGTCTCGGGCCGAATCGTCCCGACCGGCGCTCCTATTAATAAGAAGAAGGGTGGAATGTGGAGCGACGGCGAAGGCGCGATGGGCTTTACGGCGCCCTTGCTCGTGACCGAGGGCGGTGTCGCCCGGCAGGAGCTCCAGCGTTCGGCGCAGGCATTTCGCGATCTCTTCCCATCGGCGCTCTGCTACGCCAGTGTCGTGCCGGTCGACGAAGTCGTGACGCTGACGTTGTTCTACCGCGAGGACGAAGCCCTTCGGCGTCTGATGCTGGATGATAAGGCTGCCGCCGAGATCGACCGCCTGTGGTCTGACCTACGTTTCATCAGCCAGGATGCACTCTTGCAGGTGGAATCGTTCGAATCCCTTTATCAGTTCGCGACGCAGGATGCCAATCCCAAGGCCTTCGAGCCGCTACGTGAGCCGATCAAGCGCCGCGCAGCGGAATTCCAGCAAGAGCTTCTTGCTGCCGAACCCAAGCACGTCGACGCGGTCGTGCGCCTGGCTGCTGACGCCTGGCGTCGTCCGCTCAAGGACGGCGAAGCCGACCAGCTCCGCGCCCTGTATCAGGAACTCCGTAAGCAGGAGCTGCCGCATGACCTCGCCGTCCGCCGCTTGATTGCCCGCGTGCTGGTCTCCTCGGCGTTCCTGTATCGCGGGGAGAAGGCCGCCGCCGGGGAGAAGGCCGCGCCAGTCAATGATTGGGAACTCGCCACGCGTCTCAGCTTCTTCCTCTGGTCTTCCGCGCCCGACGCCGAACTGCGGGCGCTCGCCGCCTCCGGTAAGCTCCATGAGCCGGCTGTGCTCGCCGCCCAGATGCGTCGCATGGTCAAGGACGCCAAGTCGGAGCGGCTGGCCCGTGAGTTCGGTTGCCAGTGGCTGCACGTGCGCGACGTCGCTACGCTTGATGAGAAGAGCGAGCGACACTTCCCGACCTTCGTCTCGCTCCGAGGCGCCATGCAGGAGGAGGCCGAGCGCTTCTTCGCCGACCTGTTCCAGCAGGACCGCCCTGTGCTTTCGCTCATCAATGCTGACCATGTCTTCGTGAATGGGCCGCTTGCCCGTCACTACGGGCTCAAGGTGACTGGCGAAGGTTGGCAGCGTGTCGACGGCGTCCGCGCGCAAGGGCGGGGCGGCGTCTTGGCCTTTGCGTCCACGCTTGCCCGGCAGAGTGGCGCTTCGCGGACCAGCCCCATCCTCCGTGGGAACTGGCTGACCGAAGTCCTGTTAGGCGATAAGCTTCCGCGTCCGCCTAAGGACGTGCCAATCCTGCCCGAGACCGCGCCACAGGGCCTCACCGAGCGTCAGCTCATTGAAAAGCACAGCAGCGACCCCGCGTGCGCGCGGTGCCACCAGCGCGTGGACCCGTTTGGCTTCGCCTTGGAAGGTTTCGACGCCATCGGTCGCGCCCGCTCTAAAGACGCCTCTGGTCTGGATATTGATACCCGCACCGTGCTGCCCGGCGGCGTGTCCGTCGACGGCTTGAACGGCCTGCGGGACTATCTGCTCACGCGTCGCCAGGATGACTTCCTCCGCCAGTTTAGCCGCAAACTGCTCGGTTATGCGCTTGGTCGGGCTGTCCAGCTTTCGGACAAGCCACTCCTCGATGCCATGGTCGCCCGGCTCAAGACCGGCGAAGGCCGAGTAGGCGGGGCCCTCGAGGTCATCGTCCTCAGTTCGCAGTTCCGCGAAGTACGTGGCCGCGACTTCAAAACGAATCACTGATTTTATGAACAAGCACCAATTCAGCCGACGGACCTTCTTGCGAGGCATGGGCGTGACCATGGCGTTGCCGTGGCTGGAGTCCGCCAACGTCTGGGGTGATGAGCCCAAGAAGAACCGCCCTGCCAGCGAGGCCCCCGTGCGTGTCGCCGCGCTCTTCTCCGGCAACGGCTTCCATTCCAAAGAATGGTGGGCGAAAGGGGAGGGTAAGGACATGGAGCTGGGCCAGGTGTTGGCGCCCTTGCACGATTTCCGGACCAAGCTGCTCTTTGTCAAAGGCCTCTACCACGAGGAAGCGCGAAAGGGTAATATCCATAGCTCGCAGACCGGTAACCTCCTCTCTGGTGCTCCCATCACCTCCGGTGGCGAGATCCGTTCCGGCACCAGCTTCGACCAACTAGTCGCGCAGAACTATGGCCGATCGACCAAGGTGCCCAGCCTCGTGCTCGCGTGCGAACGCTCGTTCCCGGGCGTACATAAGAACTACTCCATGCTTTACAGCTCACACATCTCGTGGAGCTCGCCGACGACCCCGACCCCGCTGGAGATTTACCCTGCGTTGGCCTTCGACCGTCTCTTTAAAGATGCCGCCGCGCCGGGCGACCGCAGCGTCCTCGACGCTGTGCTCAACGACGCCGGCGATCTCCGCCGCAACGTCAGTCAGGCCGACCGCCAGAAGCTGGACGAGTACCTCGATTCTGTGCGCGACGTCGAGAAGCGCATCGAATCTGCTGGCCAGCGGGGCGAGCTGCAGGGCTGGCGTCCGACGCTAGATAAGCCGAACATCAAGCGCCCGGCGGACGGTATCCCGCAGGACATCGCCGAGCACATGCGCCTCATGTGCGACATCATGGTCCTCGGCTTCCAGACCGACACCACGCGCGTGACCACGCTCAAGCTGAACAATGACCATAGCGCGCTACGTTTCCCTAATATCAAGTCCCTGCAACAGCCCGGCAACGGCATCGACTACATGATCCACCACCTCTTGTCGCACTCCGACGGCCAGGACTGGCTCAAGATCAACCAGTTCTTCATGGAGCAGGTCGCCTACCTCGCCCGGAAGATGGATTCCATTCAGGAAGGCCCGCGGACATTGCTCGACAACACCATGCTCGTGTATTGCTCCAGCATGATGGCCGGGGCCAAGCACGATAATGACCAGCTGCCCGTTATCGTTCTTGGGGGTGCCGGCGGCCGGATCAAAAGTGGCCGCGTGCTGGATTATACTGGTAAGCCCGATCGTCAGCTTTGCCGCCTGTTCATGTCACTCATGGATAAGGTCGAGGTTCGCCCGAAGACCTTCGGGGACGCCAAGCAGATGCTCCAGGAAGTCTGAGCCTGCCGATGGTTGCTGACGGCTAGCCAAAATACGGACATCGTCCCTACATGAGCGCAGTCGAACCCGCCTCTCCCCGTCCGGCGACCTCCATGGTGAGGATGTTGGTGGGCGAGGCGAAGGTGGTGGGGACGTTGCCCGAAGGCGCGGTGTTGCTGTGCGGTAATCATGTCAGTTACCGCGATGTGTTCCTCTTCGGTTTGGTTCGCTCGTCGGCGCGCCTACTCGTGCATCCACTGGTGTTCTCGTTTCCGTTCCTGAAGAAGTATGCGCTCCGCTGGGGCTTCGTGCAGGTGTCAATCGACGACGCGGTTGCGTTGCTCAAACAGGGGCAGACCGTGGCGATCTGCCCGACTGGACTGGTCGAGGCACTCGGCGAGGCCGAGTTGCCGTTCAAGACCGGCGCGGTGCGCATCGCGCAGCAGGCTGGCGTGCCGATGGTGCCGGTCTACTTCCATTACGGCAGTTACCCGGGCCGCTGGGTGACGCCGTTCTCGATCACCGTGCAGAATATCTTTCTCTTCTGCCTCTGGCCCTTCTATCGCCACGGCGTGACGATCATCATCGGTGCGCCGATGAATCCGTCGGGCGACGTGAAGGTGAGGACGGGAGAGTTGAAGGCAGCGGTGGTGGGGTTGAGGACGGAGATGAGAGTAGAGGGCTGAGTGGAGAGAGGTCCGATGGCTGAAGGCGTTTGGCCAGAGGGAACGCGCCAAGGGGAGACCGGAAGCCGGATTGGATGCTACGGTCATGATTAAGCCCCAGCCAATCATCCGGTCTCCGGTTTCCCTTTGAGTGCAAGCAGAGGCAGGGACACGGACACGGACAGGGACAGTTTCTGACGCTTAGGGACAGAGCCAGACGCAGGGACATTGATAAACCTACTTCGGCCCCTGTGCCTGTCCCTAAGTCTCGTGACCTGCCCGTGTCTCTGCCCCTGTCTCTTATTTGAAGCAGCTAAGTCGTGACGCGGTCCCGACCCTACCTTGGAATGACCTATTCCGCCCGGATAATGACCTATTCCGCTCAATAGATGTGAAAGGGTTGAAGAGTGGCGGGCGGTTTGGAACATCGGGGTACCTTTCGCCGTCCTCTTCCTTCACCCCATGAAAAACCACCCCATCGCCGCCTTCGTGTTCGCGTTGCTGTCCGTCATCGGACTGGCCGCGCAGAGCAAGGAGCCGATCGCTAAGATCATCCTGCCGCCGGAACCGGTCGCGCAGGCTGTCACCAAGAAAGTCAACATCCTCGATCTATTCCGCGAGGGAAAGGCCGAGATACACATCAACCCCAAGGCTGACATCGTTGACGACCCTAAGAACGTCTTCAAGTTTGAGCCCGACGGGATGTTCCACGTCAGTGGCAATGGCTACGGCGGCATCACCACCAACGACAGTTTTAAGGACTACCACCTCGTCATTGAGTTCAAGTGGGGCGACAAGACCTGGGGCAAGCGCGCCAAGGCCACCCGCGACAACGGCATTCTCGTCCATTGCTACGGCCCGCAGGGCACCGTGGGCGGCAGCTGGATGGCTAGCATCGAAGCCCAGATCATCGAAGGCGGCGTGGGCGATATCCTCGTCCTCGCGCCGAAGCTCGCCGACGGCACCGTGCTCGAGGCCTCGCTCAGCGCCGAGATCGGACTCGATCGCGACAAGGAGAAGGTCTGGACCCCAGGCGCTCCTCGCCAGACCATGAAGGGCGGTCGCCTTAACTGGCAGAAACGCGATGTGGACTGGAAAGACACCATCGGCTTCCGCGGTAAGGACGACGTCGAGTCGCCGATGGGCCAGTGGACCCGTTTCGAGGTGATCGCCAAGGGCGACACGCTCCAGTATTTCGTCAACGGCGTGAAGGTGAACGAAGCCTTCGAGTGCAAGCCCAGCCAGGGCCGCATCCTCCTGCAGGTCGAAGCCGCTGAGATGTTCGTGCGTCGCTACGAACTCTACCCGCTCGGCGAGTTCAAGGAGAAGTGGGGTGCCGCCAAGCCGGCCGTCCACGGTGACGGCGAGGAGTTTCCCTCCTACGCCTATCGCCCCCAGTTTCTCGAGTTGAGCAAGGATCAGCTACCGCAGGGCGGGCTGAAGCATAAGCTCCCAGTGGGTTTTGAAATGGTCGTCGCCGCCACCTCTCCAATGGTAGCCAATCCCACTATGGGATGCGTCGATGACCGTGGCCGCCTCTTCGTAGGCGACTCCGCTGGCGTAAATTGGAGCCCGAAGAAGTTCGAAGCCGTCCTCCCGAACC
>CAMBGQ010000040.1 GCA_945866215.1 Opitutus sp. GAS368
CGAGTAGGGCGAGGGTGGCGCCGGCCGAATGGCCACCGATGAAGACCTTGTGCGGGTCGCCGCCGTGTTCGGCGATGTGCTTCACCGTCCAGGCGAAGGCCGCCGCAGCGTCGTCGACGTAGGCAGGGTATTTGACCTTCGGGCTGAGCCGGTAGTCGGGCGTGACGACCGCGACGCCGGCCTGAGCGAAGCTTTGACGGATTTCGGCGCAGTATTCCGAAGCCAGATCTTTGGAGCCTTTCTTGAGTCCGCCGCCATAGAAATAAACACAGGTCGCGAACCCCTTGGCCCCGACGGGTACGGTCAGGTCGAGCTTACAGCGTTCCTGCTCATAGGGCGTCTGGGAGATGACGTCATCCTTGTAGCTGATGTCCTTGATCACCTTGGTCTCGACCGCCGTGGCCGTCGAGGCGGCGAGGCAGAGCAGCAGGACGAGGAGGCGCATCAGGCGATGATTGATTGGACAATCTTGCCGTGGACGTCCGTGAGGCGGAAGTCGCGGCCGGAACTACGGAAGGTAAACTCTTCGTGATTGAATCCGAGGAGCCTCATGATGGTCGCATGCAGGTCATGTACGTGGACAACGTCCTTCACGGACTTGTAGCCGAATTCGTCGGTCTCGCCGTAGACCGTTCCCGCTTTTACGCCGCCGCCGGCCATCCACATCGTGAAGCCGTGGCTGTTGTGGTCTCGGCCGTTGATCTTACCGGCGTTGGAGCCAGGGGCCGGTAGTTCGACGGTTGGGGTGCGGCCGAATTCGCCGCCCCAAATAACGAGGGTCTCATCGAGCATGCCGAGGCGCTTGAGGTCGGTGAGCAGTGCGGCGATCGGTTGGTCTGCTTCCAAGGCGAGGCGCTTATGATTCTTCTCGATGTCGTCGTGGCTGTCCCAGGGCTGACCGGCACCATGCCAGAGCTGGATAAAGCGGACGCCGCGTTCGGCGAGACGACGGGCGATGAGGAACTGGCGGCCGAGGGTCGTGTCGCCATACATCTCGCGGGTCTTTTCGGATTCGCGACCGATGTCGAAGGCGTCGGTGGCTTCGAGCTGCATACGGTAGGCCATCTCGAAGGATTGGGCGCGCGCCTCGAGGGCGGCGTCCTGCGGGCGGACGGACTGGTGGGAGGCGTTGAGCTTGGCGAGCAGGTCGAGCTGCTTGCGTTGGGCGGGGCGGGAGAGGCCGAAGTTACGGATGTTCTCGATGAGTTCATCGACGGAGCGTTTCGAGGTGTCGACGTAGTTGCCTTGGTAGACGCCGGGGAGGAAGCCGCACTGCCAGTTTTGCGTCTCTTGAATCGGGAAGCCGCCGGGGCAGAGGGTCATGAAGCCAGGCAGGTTCTCGTTCTCCGTGCCGAGTCCATAGGTGACCCACGAGCCCATCGAGGGGCGGACCTGGCGGGCTTCGCCACAGTTCATCAGGAGTAGCGAAGGCTCGTGGTTGGACACGTCGGCCTTCATCGAGCGGATCACGCACAGGTCGTCGGCATGTTCGGCGGTCTTGGCAAAAAGTTCACTGACCTCGAGGCCGCTCTTGCCGTAGCGTTTCCAAGTGAAGGGCGAGCGGAACGCGGCACCGGTCTTACGCTCGGTGGCGATGTAGTCTCCCGGGAGTGTCTTGCCGTGGTATTTATCGAGGGCGACCTTGCGGTCGAAGGTGTCGACCTGGGAAGGGCCGCCGTTCGCGAAGATGTGAATCACGCGCTTGGCCTTGCAGGGCAGCGGGGGCTTGCGGGCGGCCAGCGGACGGAGCGGGTCTACTTTGATCTCAGTGCCGCGGAGTTCCTGCTGGAGCAGCGAAGCCATGGCGACGCCGCCGAGGCCCATGCCGACTCGGCGGAGGAACTCACGGCGGGAGCCGAGGGAGAGTGAGTCGTGATGGTTCATTAGTCGGCGAAGATGAATTCGTTGCTGGTGAGGAGGACCTGGGCGAAGGTGGAAAGGGCAGACTGACGGTCTAGCTTTTTGCCGAATTCGCCGGCGGCGGACGTGAGGACTTCGCCGGTCTTGGCGTCCTTGATCACCGGCGACCAAGAGAAGCCGTCGCTGTTGGAGCCGATGAAGTTGTCGGCGATAAAGTCGATGCTCTCGCCCGCGGCCAGCTCGACCTCGGTGACGTTCACGGGAGCGGAAGCAGCGCCTTTAGCTACGACTTCAGCGAGGATACCTTTACGGGCCGTGATGATGCGGGCGCGGACGCCGTCGCTGGCCTTGCTGGGCACCGCCAACGTGCCTTCAATTCGATACTTGCCGGCGCTACCCGCAGTCCAGCGTCGGATCACGGCGGTGGCGTCGGTCTTGTCGCCGGGGTGTCCGCCCTTGGCTGTGAGGAAGGTGTGCGAGAACTCCTTGTCTGGCATCTTGTCGGTCGGCGCGATGCGATCCTTGGTCTGGACCTTCATCTCGGTAAAGGCGACGGTTTTTGTGGCCGGGTTCCAGCCACCGTAGCCATTGCGCCAACTCGCCGGGGCGGGAGCCAATTCCGCTTCGCGGAGATAGTCGAGGGCCAGGGCGACCTCATTCTTGCTCGGCAAACGACCGAGGACGGAGAGGTAGAGAGCCTTCACCTTTTCTTCGCTCGAGGGCAGGGCGGCGGTCTTGGCGACGAGGGCTTCAGCTTGGGTGCGTGCGAATGGATGGTTCATCATCCAGAGCGCCTGCTGCGGGGTGGTGGTCTGGTTGCGCTTCGGGACGTGATAGTCTGGATTGGCGAAGTCGAACGTGCGGAAGAACGCGGGGAGGTTCTGGCGATCGATGCTAGCGTAGAGCGTGCGGCGCGGCTCGGAGAAGTTCGCTTCGAGGTTGAACGGTTGTCCGCCGATCTTGGCATCCAGGCGTCCGGCGGCCCGCAGCATACTGTCGCGCATGGCTTCGAAATCGAGACGGCGGCGTTGGGCACGCCAGCTCAGGTCATTGTCGGGGTCCTTGGCCAGGGCTTCGGGGCGCACATCGACCGTCTGCAGGAAAGTGCGGGAGAGGACGATCGAACGGATCAGCTTCTTCATCGACCATTCGTCCTTCATGAAGGTAGAGGCGAGGTATTCGAGGAGTTCGGGGTTCTTGGGCAAAGGCGTCCGGACACCGTAGTCGCTCGGCGTCTCGACCAGACTGCGGCCAACAAGTTCGGTCCAGATGCGGTTGGCCATCACGCGGGCGGTGAGGGGGTTCGACTTGCTGGCGATAGCGTTGGCCATGTCGAGACGTCCGCTGCCTTCGGTGAACTCCTTGACCTTGCCGTCGGTGAGGATGGCAGGGAACTGACGGGGGACGGTCTTTCCTGGACGGGACGCGCTGCCACGAAGGAAGACGACGCCTTTGACGGCGGTGGGTTTGTCCAGGAGGACCATCGCGTGGGGCGGGCTCTTCGGGCTGGTGGCCTTGAAGTTGGCGACCTGGATAGCGAGGTTGGTACGCGTGTTACGGTCGGCGACGTTATAGGTGCTGATCAGCGAGTCCGGCGTCATGATTGTCGGCCCAGTGGGATGAAGGATCAGGTCACGCCAGGACTTCCACTCAGCGCGCGTGGCGTTGTCGGCCTTGCGGGCTTCGGAAAGAAGAGCGGCGTAGGTCGCGGTCAATTCGGCGAGCTTGGTCGGAACCTTGGCCTGTAGGCGGGAGCGCAGGAGCGGATCGGCGAACTGGGTCGGCTGAGCGAGAAGCGAGGCGAGGCGCTTTGGGAATTCCACGTCGGGCACGCCTTGTAGCGATAACCAGGCGCCCCATACGGGGTCCGTCGGGGTCAACTTCGGCTTCAGCGCGTTCTTCCAGCCACCGAACACGGCCGCGTACAGGTTTGAGGCCTTGGCCTTCTCATTAGCGTCGAGCTTGGTGTCCTTGAAGGACTCTTGGGTAAGGTTGAGATAAGCCGCGGTCTTCTCCGGCGAGTACGAAAGTTCGTAACGACTCTGGATGAAGTCATTGAGTTTCTTTTGCCGCACGGCGAGCTCGGCGTCGAATTCGTCGGTCTCCTTTGTGCGCGTGAACGGCTTGAGCGGCGGCAGATCTTTCGGCTCCTGGCTCGAATTGAAGATCGCGTACAGCGAATAGTATTCAGTCGTCGGCAACGGGTCGAACTTGTGGTCGTGGCAACGGGCGCAGGCCATCGTGAGGCCTTGGGTGCCGCGCATGACCACGTCGATGCGGTCGTCGATGATGTCCGGGGTGCTGTTAAGGAAGCGACGGCCGAGCGTCAGGAAGCCGAGCGCGGCGAGGTCGCGGTTGTTATCGGGATTCTTAGTAATTTGGTCGGCGGCGATCTGCAGGCGCAGGAACTGGTCGTACGGCAGGTCCTTATTGAACGCGTTCACCACCCAGTCGCGGTAGGTGTAAGCGTAAGGGTAGCTACGATCTTCCAAGAAGACGTAGCCCTTCGTGTCGGCGTAGCGGGCGACGTCGAGCCAGTGGCGGGCCCAGCGTTCGCCGAAGGCCGGCGCGGCGAGGAGGCGGTCGACGAGCTTCTCGGTTGCCTGCGAGTCCTTATCGTTGACGTAGGCGGCGATTTCTTCCGCGGAAGGATTGAAACCCCAGAGCGCGAGCGTCAGGCGACGGACAATCACTTCACGGGGCGCCTCCGGATTGAAGTCGAGTCCGGCGGACTTCAGCTTCGCGAGCACGAAGCGATCCAGCGGTTGTCGGACCTTGGCTTCATCGGACGAAGTGATGACGGGGGAAGTGGGAGTCTGGACTGTCTTGAACGCCCAGTGCTTACTCGGGTCATGCGCGACCGGTGAAGACTCGGTCGGCCACGGCAAGCCTTGGCGAACCCATTCGGTCAGGGCGGCGATCGCCTTGGGCGGAAGTTTCTCGTCTTCGCCCGGCATGGCGTAGACATCTTTTCCTTTGGCGTGGTTGATGGAAAGGATGAGGCGGCTGAGATCGGGTTTGCCCGGGACGACGACCGGCCCGAGTTCGCCGCCCTTGAGGATGAGCTCGCGGGAATCAAGACGGAGGCTGGACTTCTGTTTCTTGGGTCCGTGGCACTTATAGCAATTGTCGGCGAGGACGGGACGGACCTCCTTTTCGAAGAATTCCAGTTGGGCGGCCGTAGGGGGGGCGGCCGTCTCGGCAGCGGTGGCCGAGAGGGCGAGGAAAACGGAGCCGATGAGGAGACGGACAGACATCAAGAAAGGATAGGACAGGGCGGGGTGCCCTTAGTTCCTAAAACGTGTTGGCTGTCATCGGGATGTAAAGCCGTCCGTACGTATTTTAAGCTCACAGGGGGATAACGACATTGTTAGGGTTGAACCGTCACCCAATGTGGGTGTCTATGAGGTACCCCTTACCCCCCATGAATTCCGTATTCCGCAAGGCCAATGCCTCTCTGCTGGCACTGCTTGGCCTGGCCGCCCTGGTTTCCGCCGCCGACCCTAAACCTGTCGCCGAATCGCCCCTTCTGCTCGCCAAGGACAAGCAGCGACTCGTCGAGTTCAATGCGGAGCTCAACGGCTCCAGGGAACTTTACCTGCTGGTCGCCGAAATCGACGGCAATTCCTGCGATTGGGCCAATTGGATCGAACCCGAGGTTGTCCTCGCCGATGGGAGGGTCATCGACCTGACCAAACTTAAGTGGAAGGAAGCCCAGTCGCTGGGCACGACCCGCATCGGCAAGAATTACGACGGTAAGCCCCTGAAGATTGCCGGCAAGGAATACGCCCGTGGCATCGGCACGCATGCCTCCTCGTTCATCGCTTACGAACTGCCGGCGCCAGCCAAGTCATTCCGTGCCAAGATCGGCATCGATGACGGCGGTGCCATCCGTGGCGGCAAGGCCAGCTCGGCCGACGTCAAGTTCGCGGTCTTCACTACGCGCCCAGCCAAGTACAAGCCGGTTGACTATGATGTCGGACCTCTCGCGGTGCCGGCGGAACTCTTTACCGTCCCGGAAGGCTTTGAAGTCACCATCTGGGCGACTTCTCCGCAGATTTTAAATCCGACTAATATCGATTTCGATGAACGTGGCCGGATGTATGTCGCCGAAGGCGTCAACTATCGCGGCAAGAAGGGCCGCCGTCCGGAAGGCGACCGCATCGTGATTCTTGAGGATACCGTCGGCGCGGGTAAGGCCGACAAGGTCACCGTCTTCACCCAGGATACTAACCTGGAATCCCCCTTGGGCGTGGCCCATATCGACGGTAAAGTCGTCGTCTCCCAGCCGCCGGACCTGATCGTCTACACCGACGTGAACGGCGACGGCGTAATCGACCTGTCCGTCGATAAGAAAGAAGTCCTGCTCACGGGCTTTAACGGACGTCAGCACGACCACAGCCTCCACAGCGCGACCTTTGGTCCAGACGGCAAGTGGAACTTCAATCAAGGCAACATGGGCGCCAACTTCATCGATAAGATCGGCCGTCGTTTCTTTATGGGCAGCCCTTACATGCTGCAGAGTATCGCCGGCAGGCGCAGCGATGACGGCAACGTCTGGATTGGCGGTTTCTCCGTGCGCATGAACAGCGACGGCTCCGACCTGAAGATCGTCGGCCACAATTATCGCAACAGCTACGAGCAATCTATCAATTCGTTCGGTGATATGTACCAGAGCGACAACGACGATCCGCCCGCCTGCCGCGTCTCCCTCATTATGGAAGGTGGCAATGCTGGCTTCGCTTCCGCCGACGGCCTGCGCTCTTGGGGTGCCGACAAGCGTCCTGGTCAGGAAACCCCCGTCGCCGAATGGCGCCAGGATGACCCAGGCACCATGCCCAGCGGCGATGTCTACGGCGGCGGCTCGCCGACCGGCGTGGCGTTCTACGAGAACGGCGCGCTGGATTCGAAGTGGAATGGCCTGCTCCTCGCCTGTGAAGCCGGTAAGAATGTCGTCTTCGGTTACCTACCCAAGCCTGATGGCGCTGGCATGAAGCTCGAGCGCTTCGACTTTTTCACCTCGAACAAGGAGAAGGAGTGGGCTGGCTCCGACTTCCTTGGTGGCAAGGCCACCGGTGTCCTGAAGACCAAGTTCCGTCCGTCCGACGTCTGCGTGGGTCCGGATGGCGCGATCTACGTCGCTGACTGGTTCGACCCCGGTGTGGGTGGCCACGGCACGCGCGACAACAGCCTCTCTGGCACGATCTACCGCATCGCGCCCAAGGGTTTCAAGTCGGTCGTCCCCAAGATCGACCTCTCCACCGTTGCTGGCCAGATCGCCGCTTTACGTAATCCTGCGCCGAACGTTCGCGCTGGCGGCTTCAATCGCCTCAAGGCCGCGGGGGACAAGGTCGTCAACGATGTCGCGGCTCTCCTCGCCGATGCCAACCCTTACGTCGCTTCGCGCGCCGTCTGGTTGCTCGCACAGCTCGGCGATAAGGGTGTCGCACTCGCCCGCAAGGAACTCGCTTCCGCAGATGACACCCGTCGCCTCGTGGCCTTCCGAGCCCTCCGGGCCGCCAATCGTGACGTCTTCTCGCTTTGCGAAAGCCTGGCCAAGGATAAGTCCGCCGCCGTGCGTCGCGAGGTCGCCCTCGCCTTGCGCGACTTCAAGACCCCGGCCGCCATCGCCACGCTCGTGACGATTGCCCAGCAGTTTGACGGTCAGGATCGCGCCTATCTCGAGGCCATCGGCCTCGCTTCGACGGACCGCGAACCTGTCGTCCATGCCGCCATCGCCAAGGTGATGGCTACGCCGGCTCTGGAATGGTCCCAGGCCTACGCCTGGCTCACCTGGCGCCTGCACCCGGCTTCCGCCGTCCGCGACGTCCGCGCTCGCCTGCTCTCCGGCAAGCTCAGCGAGATCGACCTCAAGCGCGACCTCACCACGCTCGCTTTCACGCGCAGTGCCGAAGCCGCCGGCACGATGGTTGAGCTCTCGCTAAGCAAGAAATTCGCCCAGGCGGAACTCGCCAAGTGGTGGGTCGGCAATCGCAAGGCCAGCCTCTGGAAGGCTTTCGACGTCGATGCCATCGTCCAGGCGCGTGGTGGCAATGCCGCCTCGGCCAAGCTTTTAGCCAGCGACCTGCCGCCGGAGATGCCAGGTGCCAAGGCGCTCGCCTCGGTCGAGGTCATCGCCGCGCTCAAGGGTGATGTCGCCAACGGTAAAGCTGCTGCCGCCGTTTGCTACGCCTGCCACAAGTTCGACGGTAAGGGCATCGACTTCGGACCGGACCTGACGACCTATGCCAAGCAGCAGTCGCTCGAGTCGCTGATCCTGAATATCGCCCAGCCTTCCAATAATATCGCGCACGGCTTTGATGGCACGCGCGTGGTGCTTGACGACGGCATGGTCATCACGGGCATGGTGCTGTCTTCGGGTGATCCGCTGATGATCAAGTCCATGGGTGGCCTCGTGCAGTCGATTCCCCGCAATCGCATCAAGGAAGAGAAGCATCTCGACCGCTCGCTCATGTTCACGCCGGCCCAGATGGGTCTGACCGAGCAGGGCGTCGCCGATCTGGCCGCTTATCTGCGGAGTCTCTGAGCAATAAGAAGGGGACAAGCTGGCCAGTTGGCCAGTTGACCAGGATATGAAAGGGTAGGGGTCTGCGGACTCCGCCACTTTTTGTTGGTTAAATTTCCTGTCCCTGCCTCTATGTATTCAGCCATGCGCTCGCCCCTTGTCGCTTTGTTCCTTTCGGTTGGTCTGCTCTTTGGTCAGGCCAAGAAACCGGCCAAGAAAGCCACCGTCGCCGCACCGGTTGTTGAAGCCTCGGGTCAGTGGATCCTTGGCACGGTCGGCGTCGGCAAGCAGAAGGATGGCGCGATTGATTCGACCGGACTCAAGGGCCTGGCCATCCGGATTGGTGACGACGGTAAGAAGGGCATCGCGTTCGACTTGGATCTTTGCCGACCGATTGGCGCCTGGTCTGGGAAATTCACGACTGAGATGAATCTGATGTCCCGCGGGGATTATCCGACGTCGATGGGTGAAACGATTTTCGTCACCGGCGACTTCGCCGGATACATGTCGGGGGCCGATGCTTCGGCGCTGTCTCCCCGCAAGGGCTTCGGACCGCTGCCCGTCGATCAGGTTCGCTTTAAGGGATTCCATAATGCTGGCCGCTCGGTCGTCGTTCGCTGGGAACTCGCCGGAGTTGCCATCGACGAGACCGCGGAAGTCGTGACCGCCAATGAGGTCCAGTTCGTCGTGCGCACCCTCGAAGTCGGGCCTTCCGCTAAGGGTGTCACCGTGATGCTCGGTAAGTCGGCGGACGCCGCCCGCATCGTGACGCTGGGCGCCAGTAAGGTCGACCAGCTCGACGGCCACGCTGTCGCCCGTATCGATGGCTCTAAGGATATCACCACCGTCCGTATCGCGTACCTGCCATCCGGCGTGCCGCACCCGCACTCTTTTGATACCGATACCCCCTCCAAACTGCTGAAGATCACCAAGACCCTCTGGCCAGAGACCGTCGAGACCGTGGGCAAGTTGTCGGAGAAGGTCGGCGAACCTTACGTCGTCGACGACGTGAAACTGCCCGTGGTCAACCCCTGGAAGGCCCCGATGTTCACGTCGGCCTTCGACTTCCTACCGGATGGTCGTGCGGTCATCAGCACCTTCCATGGCGACGTCTTCATCGCTTCCGGTATCGACGATAAGCTGGAGAAAGTGACCTGGCGTCGATACGCCACGGGCCTTTATCACGCGCTGGGACTCAAGGTCGTGAACGGCGAGATCTATGTCACCTGCCGTGACGGCATCTGGAAGCTGCGCGATATGAACGGGGACGGCGAGTGCGACACCTATGAGGCCTTCAATTTTGATTTAATGGTCACCAAGAATTTCCACGAGTTCACCTTCGACCTGCAAACGGACCCTGCGGGAAACTTCTACGTCATCAAGGCCGGTCCGGTGCGCAACGGCGGCCGAGGTTTCGACGAGATCTGCGACCATCACGGTGCGCTCCTTAAGATCTCGCCGGATGGCAAGAAGAGCGAACTCTTCGCTTCCGGCTTCCGTGCGCCCAACGGCATCGGCATCAGCCCGACAGGCCAGCTGACGTCGGGTGACAACGAGGGCACATGGACGCCGATGTGCCGTCTCAATTGGATCAAGCCAGGTGGCTTCTACGGTGTGGTCGACCTCGCCCATCGGGCGACTCCGCCAACGGACCATGACCGTCCGCTCTGCTGGTTTCCGAAGGAAGTGGACAACTCCAGCGGCGGCCAGGTCTGGGTCACGTCCGATAAGTTCGGCCCGTGGAAAGATCGGCTTTTGCACCTCAGTTATGGCAAATGTTCGCTTTACGGGGTATTGCCTCAGGTGGTGACCTTCAATGGCCAGCCGCAGATGCAGGGCGGGGTGGTACGCTTCAACGTCGACTTCGCTAGTGGCGCCATGCGCGCCCGCTTCAATCCTAAGGACGGACAACTCTATGTCACTGGCTTGCGCGGCTGGCAGACCACTGCGACGCAGAACGGTTGCTTCCAGCGCGTCCGCTACACCGGCGCTGCGACCCGCATGCCGCTCTCCCTTGCTGCCACCAAGAAGGGTATCAAACTCGATTTCACCTGCGAGGTCGACGCCATGGCCGCCGCCGATGCCGGTAACTGGAATATCGAGGTCTGGAATTACATCTGGTCCTCGGCCTACGGTTCGCCTGACATCTCCACGCTCGAGACCACGGTCGTCGCCACTGAACCCGGCAAAGACGGCAAGCTGCAGTTCAGCAAGGCCCAGATGTCCGAGCGCAAGCATGACCCCCTGACCGTCAAGTCGGCCACCGTCTCGGCCGATCGACGTTCTGTTTTCCTGGAGATCCCCGATCTTCGCCCTGCCATGCAGATGCAGCTCAAGTATGAGATCAAAGCGGCGGACGGCGTCGAACTACGTGGTCAGGTGATCAACACCATCCACGCCTTGGCGGAGTAATACTTGTTCAGCTGCGGAAGCGCATGATTCGGCGGTATTCGGCCGGGGTCATGTTCTCGGAGCGCCGGAAGGCTGCGAAGAAGGAGTTCAGATTAGGATAGCCGCAGCGATGGGCGATGGACTCGATCTTCTCGGATGAGCCTGCGAGCAAGCGCTTGGCCGAGTCGATGCGGACTGTGCGCAGGCGATCTCCGGGCGTGCAGCCGACGTGCTTCACGAACGCCTGGCGCAGGCCGCGTTCGGACATGTGGGCGACGGTGGCGAGTTGCTTCACGCCCAGCGATTCAGCGAAGTGGTCAGTGATATGGTGCAGGGCCCGGATGACGCCTTCGTGGCCGGTCGCTAGGATATCGCTGCTCATGCGGGTGATCACGCTGGCCGGCTGGATACGGATCGGTTCGATCGGCGCCTTTTCACCGCGCATCAGACGGTCGAGCAACTCGGCACCGCGATAGCCTTGTTCTTCGAGGTTCGTATCGACGCCGGAGACGTATTTCTTGATCGCCCCGACTGAGAGCAGGTAGTCGTCGATACCGACGATCGCCATCTGGGTGGGCACATGCAGGCCGGCTTCTTCGCAAAGTTCGCGAAGCTCGACCGCCAGCGTGCCGTTAGCGGCGAAGATCGCCAGCGGCTTCGGTGAATCTTTGAGGCGGGTCATCAGCCAGTCTCGGCGGCGCTGCCATTCATCTTGAGCGGGGCTGGGCTTGCCAGCGGGCTGCCAGCGGAGGTGCTCGCAGGCCAGTCCTCGGCGACGAAGGGCTTCCGTGAACGCTTCGCCGCGTTCGACTTGCGACCAGTTCTCGGTGTCGCTGAAGAAGCAGAAGCGGGTCATCCCGCGTTCGATGAAATGCTCGGCGACGAGTTCCCCCGTCTTCGCGTGATCCTGCACCACGTGGGCGAAGGGCGTATCCCGACGGCGCAGGGAGAAGTCGACGGTCGGCTTATCGGCCTTGCGAACGAAGTCGGCCAGGTCGTCGCCGGCACCGAGCCACGCCAAGATGCCGTCGCCAGCCCAGCCCCACGGGATGACCTTCTCATGGATGATGCTGTGGGAAGCCAGGTGCCAGCGGTGCTCGGAGGCATAGGTGGCGATGCCTTGGAGCAGGCGGTGGTCATACCAACCCAGCGCGAGCAGGACGTTACGAGGGCTTTTCATGCTGGTCGGCATGGGTTCAGCGGCCCGAGGCGGGTAGGCTGTCAAAAATCGGCACAGTGAGATCCCGGAACAGGTGGGTCGGAGCGTTGGGTGCCATGGTGAGAATTAACCCTATTTCTAAGGCTAATATTGAGGATATTGGTCAGAAGACGGGAAAGGGCAATCGCCGTTAACTGCGTATATCATATGAATAACGGCACAAAATACCGTCGGGACGGCAAATAAAACGCCCCAAACAGCTCGCCGACTTCCCGGCTTAGGCGTCCTTACGGGCGTCCAAGTCCATCCAGCGAGACAGGGCTTCGGAGTGCTCCGCTTCGGCGGCGTGGAGTCGCTTCTGCAGGGCCGCTGCCTTGGTGCCGCCATCCTTATAAATCTCGGGGTCGCCCAATTGCACGGTGATCAGCGCCTGTTCGGCTTCGAGCTGCTCGATTTTGCCAGGCAGCATCTCGATTTCCTTGCGCTCCTTGTTGTTGAGCTTGGCGCCAGGCTGCGCGGAGACAGTCGACTTCGCCACGACGGTCTTAGTGGCGGTGCCGATGGCAGTAGTACGCTTGGCCACAGCGATGCGGGCGAGTTCGTTGCGCCAGTCGGTATAGCCGCCGGCATGCTCGGTGACGATGCCGTCGCCCTCGAAGACAAGCGTACTCGTGACCACGTTGTCGAGGAAGGCACGGTCGTGGGAGACCATGATCAGCGTGCCGGCGTAATCCACGAGGATGTCCTCCAGGACGTCGAGAGTCTCGGCGTCGAGGTCGTTGGTCGGTTCGTCGAGCACCAGCACGTTGGCGGGCTTAGTAAAGAGTCGGGCGAGCAGGAGGCGGTTGCGTTCGCCGCCCGAGAGCACCTTGGCCTTGGCGCGAGCACGGGATGGGTCGAAGAGGAAGTCCTGCAGGTAGCTGATCACGTGGCGCGAGCGGCCTTGGACCGTGACTGTATCGCTGTCTCCAGCGAGGTTCTCAGCGACGGTCTTATCGTCGTCGATCTGCTCGCGCATCTGGTCGAAGTAGATGACTTCCATCTTCGTACCGAACTTCAGGACGCCAGAGGTGGGCGCCAGCTGGCCGAGAAGCATCTTGACCAGAGTGGTCTTGCCGGCGCCGTTGGGGCCAATGAGGCCGACCTTGTCGCCGCGGTTGAGGACGAGGCTGAAGTCGCGGATAAGCGGCGTGCCGCCCGGGTAGGCGAAGGCGATTTCTTCGGCTTCAACCACGCGGACGCCGGAACGTTCGGCTTCGCTGATCTCCATCTTGGCCGAGCCGGCGACGGAGCGCAACGCACCGCGTTGGGCGCGCATCTTCACGAGGGCTTCCATGCGGGCGTTGGATTTAGTGCGGCGCGCGCCAGGGCTGCGCCGGGACCAGGCTTCTTCCTGTCCGAGTTTCTTATCAAAGGCGGCGCGCTGGCGTTCTTCGGCGACAAAGAGCTCCTCCTTGCGGACGAGGTAGGTGTCGTAGTCGCAGGACCAGCTCGCGAGCTTACCGCGGTCGAGTTCGATGATGCGGTTGGCCATGCGGCGTAGGAAGGCGCGGTCGTGCGTGACGAAGAGCAGGGGGATCTTCTGTTCGAGGAGGAACTCTTCCATCCACAGGATCGAATCGAGGTCCATGTGATTGGTCGGCTCGTCGAGCAGGAGAAGGCCTGGCTTGGCGGCTAAGGCTTTGGCGAGGAGGCAGCGGCGCTTGAGACCACCAGAGAGGTCATTGAACTCACGGTCCTCGGGGAGGCCGAGGCGGGCAATCAGGTCGTCGACCCGAAGGTCCTTCTCCCAGTCTTCGGAGTGGTCATCGTCCCGGATTCCTGAAGTCACGATATCGCGGACGTTGCCTGGCAGGCTCTCGGGGATGTCCTGAGTTAGGCGGGCGATGCTGACGCCATCGGGGATCGTGACCGTACCCGTATCGGGGGCGGATTCGCCGGCGGCGAGGCGCATCAGGGTGGTCTTACCGGCACCGTTGCGTCCGAGCAGACAAACCCGTTCACCTTCCTCGATTTGGAGGTTTAGGTGGTCCAGGACGGGTGGGCCGCCGAAGCTGACATAGACGTCGAGGAGACTGAGTAGGGCCATTGCCCGGAGATGTGAGGAAGGGGAAGGGCGGAGGCGAGGAAAATGGTCACCTGAAGGCTCAGGCAATCAGTTTCTTAATCACCGTCCCGCCGAACTGGCTGAGCTGTTTGAAACGTCCGGCGTGGTAATAGGTCAGCTTGTTGTCGTCTAGCCCGAGGAGCCGTAAAAGCGTGACATGGAAATCACGTACGTGGGCCTTGCCTTCGACGGCGGTCATGCCGAGCTCGTCGGTGGCGCCGATGGTATGCCCGGCGTTGCAGCCCCCGCCGGCGAGCCACATGGTCATGGCGTTCGGATTGTGGTCACGGCCGTAGGCGGTGCCGCCGCGGACGCCGTTGTCGGGCGTACGGCCGAATTCGCCGCACCAGACGATGAGGGTGCTGTCCAGGAGTCCAAGCTGCTTGAGGTCGGCGATGAGGGCGGCGATAGGCTGGTCCACGCCGCGCACGAGATTACCGTGGGCGCGCTCGATATAATCGTGGCTATCCCACGAGCCGTTATACAACTGCACAAAACGCACGCCCTTTTCGATGAGCTTACGGGCCAGGAGGCATTTACGACCAAACGAGTCCGTGGAATCCTTGCCGATGCCGTAGAGTTCTTTGGTCTTCTCGTCCTCCTTCGAAAGGTCGAGCGTCTCCGGCACTTGCATCTGCATGCGGAACGCCAGCTCGTAGTTGTTCATGCGAGCCGAGAGCTCGTCATGTCCGGGATGCTGTTCGGCGTGAGCCGCATTAAGCTTGGCCATTAGATTCAGGTTCTGGCGTTGTTGCTCCTGCGTCACGCCGGCAGGCGGCGTGAGGTCGAGGATCGGCGAGCCTTTGGCGCGCAAGGGGGTCCCTTGGAAATTTGCAGGTAAGTAACCGTTGCTCCAGTTGGCGGCGCCGCCTTGAGGGTAGCTGACTTCTGGTAGCACGACGAAGCCAGGGAGGTTGCGGTTGGCCGTGCCGAGACCGTAGTTCACCCAAGCGCCGAGACCAGGATCGCCACCGAAGCGATTACCGCAGTTCATCTGATACATCGCGGTGGGGTGGTTAACGCTGTCGACCGTGCAACCCCGGAAGAAGCAGAGGTCATCCGCGACCCTGGCGAGATGTGTCCAATTATCGGCCATGTCAGCGCCGCTCTGGCCGGCCTTGATGAACTTGAAAGGGCTCTGGACGTAGTAACGCTTACCGCTCTCCATGGCAGACTTCTGCTGACCTTCGCGGGTAAACTCCTGGAGATGTAGTTTTTCCAGCTTCGGCTTAGGGTCGAAGGTATCGATGTGCGACGGGCCTCCCTCCATCATGAGGAAGATTACGTTCTTCGCCTTGGCACCCGGGAAGTGGGCTTGGGTATTCGTTGACAACTGCTTGGCCTCCTCGGCCATCAGGGCGCTGAAGGCGACGCTGCCAAGGCTGGCTCCCAGGCCATAGATGAAGTCACGTCGGGTCGGCGCATGCAAGGCACGGGCGCCGGCGCAGGGGAAGAATGGCTTAGTAGACATAGGAGAACTCGTTGGAGTTAAGCAAAACGAGGCAGACCTCGGCGAGGGCCCGGGTGCGCGGCGCGACGTCAGCTGGCTGGAGGTCCGGTACGAACTCGGCGTTCGCGTAAAGCTTCTCGTTGAAAGAGAACTTCTCGCCGGTGTTCTCCTCGACCGCATCGCGGCGGACTTCGAGCGGTGGCTTGATGTTCATTGGCTTGGCCTCACCCACCAAGGTTGTCATCACGTTCCAGTGTTCGCGGCAGTTTTCGAGCTCAGCGGCACGCGGCGACCGGGCGAAGACGAGCGCAAAAAGACGGGTAATGGCTTCGTCATCACTTTTGGTCTCCTTGACCGCGCGGTGGGCGAGAGCGAGAGCACGGGCGCGGGTGTTCTGCCCGTTGAACAAGCTAAAGACCTGAGGGGTTACGGTGGACGATTCGCGTTTTTCGCAGGAAAAGTCCGGCGTCGGCGCATTGAAGACTTCCAGCTGCGGGTCGGGCTGGCCTCGGGTCTTCAAGGAGTAGAGCGAACGACGGTGACGCTGGGAGGGGAGGGGGTTGGGCGTCCAGGCGGCGGCGAAGGTGCCCATGACTTGTCGTGGCTGCAGCGCGGCCTCTAGGTTGATCTCGGGGCGATTGGGAATGCCGCCGAGCGTGGGATTGAGTTCACCGGTTGCGGTAAGCATCGCATCTCGTAATTCCTCGGCGCTAAGTCGGCGGGGCTTGAACACGGCGTAGCTCGTCGCGGCGGAATCCTTATCCGCGAGTAGTTTGAGGTCGGAATGCTTGGTACTGCGCCGATATGCTTCCGAGGTCATGATGGCCCGGTGCATGGCCTTGAAGCTCCAGCCTTTCTCGACGAAGTTCGCCGCGAGCCAGTCGAGCAGCTCTGGATGGGTTGGCTGCTTGCCGGTGCTGCCGAAGTTGTTCGGATTTCCGGCGATGGGTTGGTCGAAATGCCAGAGCCATATCCGGTTCACGATGGCTCGGGTGGTGAGTGGGTTATCGGGGCTGGCGACCCATTCGGCGAAGGCCTTGCGGCGGCCTTCGATGGTTTCAGGTATCGGGGTCTTCTGCACGCCACCCAGGACGCTCAGAACGCCCGGCTTTACTTTTTCACCCGAACCAAAGGGATCACCGCCCGTCAGGACGCAGGATGACTCCAGCTCGCCTTCGTTCATGGGATTATTCGGCTGGCGGAATGGCGCGCTAATTGACGTCATCTGTGGGGTGCGACCACCGTAGACGGAGAGCGCCACGGGTTCAAATCGGTCAAGCTCCCACTGAAGACGCTCGAGACCTTTCCGGGCAACCCGCTCCATGCCATATTGTTCCGGAGTAAAGCCGACAAACTTCGGCGGATAGTCGCTCTCGGACATACGCTGAGACTTTACCCGATCGCGGGCGCGAGTGAAGACGTCGGCAAACCCGTATTTGTTCTTAGCGGACAACTTATGGGCGGCTTCCACTGCGGCGATCCACTGGGCATCATCTTTCTTTTTCTCCTTATGCCAGCGTACGGCGTTGCGCAGGAGGGCTTCGTCCAGGATTGCGAGTTGCTTGAGATGTTCCTCTCGGCTGAGTTCGAGGAACTTCTTTTCTTCGAAGCCTTGTCGGTTCTCGATGTCAAGGAAGGGGCTGGTCCGCTCGGCAAGCTGGGTTGTCGCGAATACCGCCTGTAATGAATAATAATCGCGGGTGGGGATGGGGTCGAACTTATGGTCGTGGCATCGGGCGCATTGCAAAGAATGCGCGAGGAAGGTTTCACCCACGCTGTTACTCACGTCGTCGAGGAACCGTTGGCGGGCGATCTTCGGCACCTCCATGCTGGTGAGTTCCCATGGGCCCATGCGCAGGAATCCCGCGGCGATGAGCATCTCGGGGTTGAGCGGATCAATCTCGTCGCCCGCGATCTGCTCGCGCACGAACTGATCATAGCGTTTGTCTGTATTGAAAGAACGCACGACGTAATCGCGATAGCGCCAGGCATTGCCACGCTCGTAATCGTTCGCGAAACCTGAAGAATCCGCATAGCGCGTTACATCCAGCCAGTGCTGGGCCATGCGCTCGCCGTAGTGTGGCGACGCCAAAAGTCTCTCGACGAGAGCGGCGAAAGCCTCGGCTTCCGGCCGGGCATCCTTCACGAAAGCCTCAACATCTTCGGGCCTAGGCGGGAGGCCGAGCAGATCGAATGTCGCCCGGCGGATGAGGGTGACTCGGTCGGCCGAGGGCGCGACGGTGAGTCCGGCTGGCATCTTCGCCATGATGAACGCGTCGACGGGGTTACCCTGGTTTGTGGGAGGTGTCGGTTTCTTTACTGGCTGATAAGCCCACATCTCTTCGGGCTTATACTTCCGGTTGGTCCATTCCGGGGACAAACCGCCGGAGGTTTTAATGGTCACCCCGTCTTCCGCCGACCACTTGGCTTCGTTCGCCTGAGCGATAGCCTGGGCGCGTGAGGCCTCCGGCCAAGGCGCGCCACCGGCGATCCATTCCTTGATCCAGGATACCTGTTTTTCGTAAAGCTTGTCCGCTTCTTTGGGCGGCATCGCCTCCCAGTC
>CAMBGQ010000041.1 GCA_945866215.1 Opitutus sp. GAS368
GGCAGCCTCGGGTGGCAGGTGGCAGGTATCAATTAGTCTAGTCTCTCCCGCCACCCGCCACCTGAGGCTGCCACCCGCCACCCGGAAGTGATTCTACGCTATCCGCAGGTCACAGCCACCTACCATGGTATCTTCTTTGCAACCGCCGCATTTCTCCTTCTGTTTGTCCTCATGGAAATCCTCATCATGGGCTGCGGCACGTCGCAGGGCTGTCCCTTGCCCGCCCATGACAACCCGGGTCTCGACCTAAAGGATCCGCGTAACTGGCGCGCCCGGACGAGCGTCCATGTCGTCATCGAAGGCCATCACGTCCAGGTCGACGCCTCCCCGGAATTCCGGACGCAGTGCCTCAAGTATGACGTCCGCGAGGTCGATACGTTCATCCTGACCCACGGCCACGCTGACCATGTTCTCGGCATGGACGACCTTCGCCAGTTCTGCACGAACAAGGGCGGGGCGGCCATACCGACCTACTCGACCGAGGTCGGCCTCGAGCGGATCAAGGCTATCTTCCCCTACGCCATCGGCAAGCCGCGGGCTTCAGGCTACGTTTCCCTAGGCCTCCACCTGATGCCTGCCGAGCTGGTGCTCCCCGGCGGCGGCATCATCCGTTCGACGCTTCTGCCGCACGGTAACGAGCCGACGCTCGGCCTCGTCTTCGAGGAACCCTCGACGGGTATGAAGTTCGCCTATTATACCGACTGTCGTTCGATGACCGAGAAGTCGCTCGAACTGGGCGAGCACGCCGACCTCGCGATCTTGGACGGGTTGCGTCCGAATCCGCACCCGACGCACATGACGGTCGACGAGGCCTGCCAGGCCGCGCACGACCTGCGCGCTAAGCGGGCGTTGATCACGCACATGACGTTTCAGATCAATTACGAGACGACGATGGCCCAGCTGCATAAGACGCACCCGAAGGTCGGCCTCTGCTACGACGGACTGCGAATCCAGCTCGGCGCGTAAGCGGTCACGAAAAAGGGCGCCCACTGGGTGCCCTTTATTTTCCGCCTGAGCGAGGCTCAGAGTTCGGTGACGACGATGTTACGGAACCAGCAAGGGTCACCGTGCTCGGTGAGCATGAGCTTACCTTGGCCGGGGCCAAAATCTTTCTTGTTCTTGAATTTACTCTTCGCGATCGCGGCCTTCCACTCGTCGGACTTCGTGTCGGCCGAGGCGCAAGGCTTGCCGTTGAGGAAGTGCTCGATCTTGCCGTCCTTCACCACGACGCGGCTCTGGTTCCATTCGCCGATGGGCTTCTTCGCCTTATCTTTGGCGGAATCGATGATATCGTAGATCGAGCCGGTGTTGTGACTACCGCCCTTGAGTCCGTCGGGGTGCTTGTCGTCGTCGATCATCTGATACTCGATGCCGAGCCACTCGCCCTTGCCCTTGGCGTCCTTGATGTTGGTGACCCAATACTTGATGCCGTTGTTGCCGGCGGCATCGAGGCGCCATTCCCAAGTGAGTTCGAAGTTCGTGTATTCCTTCTTCGAGATCAGCGCACCGGTACCCTTCTGGGCGGCGAGATGGATGACGCCCCCTTCTTGGGTCTGCCAGCCGCCGGCGGGGGCGCCGCCGTTGAGGTCGGTGAAGTTGGCGAGCGTAAGGGAGGCCTTTTCGCCGGCAAAGAGGCAGCCGGTGGCGAGCAGGGCGAGGAGGAGGGATTTCATGTGGGGAAGGGTCTTATGGCGGGTTCGTAAGCTGATTTGAAGCCCGTAATCGGTGTCAGGGCAGCATCTTGATTTCCTTGAGCCAGAGCAGGGATTCTGCCTGCCACTTATCCCAAGAAGGTCCCTTGTAGCCGTTGAGGCCATGGCCGCCGTTGGGGAGTTCGATCAGGCGGGTCGGCAGGCCGGCCTTCTGCTGGGCGGCGTAGAACATGCGGCTGTTTTCGATGGGGACGACCTTATCATCGATGGCGTGGGCGAGGAATGCGGGCGGGCTCTCGGCGCTCACGTGCTTCTGGGCGGAGTATAGATGGCATATCCCCACATTTGTAGAATCTTCCCCAAGGAGATTTTTCTTAGAACCGCGATGCGCATCTCCTTCCATGGAAATGACAGGGTAGATCAGGACTGCAAAATCAGGACGACTGCCTTTTCCTTTTGCTTCGAGAGTTTCGACGATCCAACTAGCGCTAATATGACCCCTCACGGCCGCACATGCGGCTAGATGGCCCCCAGCGGAAAAGCCGATAACGCCGACTTTCTTCGGGTCTATTTTCCAGCTTTCGGCGTTCTTGCGAACGGTCCGTAGCGCTTGTTGGGCGTCGAGCAGAGGAACGTATATCCGACCCTTAGGCAGGCGATATTGCAGCACGATACCAGCGATGCCCTGTGAGTTCAGCCATTTGGCGATACCATTGCCTTCTTGATCCATGACCAAGCTGCCGTAGCCGCCGCCAGGGCAGATGACCATCGCCGTTCCGTTTGGTTTGGCCGGAAGATGTACGATGATTTTAGCGGTGGCCGAATCGTTCGTCTTTTTGCCGTTTGGTTCGGGATAGCCGCCGTTCCAAAGGAAGATAGTCTCTGCTGCGTAGGTTGAGGCAGAAAATGCTAAGAAGGCAAGGAGTATACGCATGAGGTGTATTTATGGATTATTGTAAAAATAAAGTGGAGTGAAGGGTAAACTCACCCGTTTTTCTGGTCGTGTGGGCCAGATTCAACAGGCACAAAAAAGCCCCGGAGGTCCGGGGCTTTTGTTAGTCTGACGGACGGCTTACTTGCCGAAGCCAGCGGAGGCCTTGCCGTCGGCTTCGAGTTTGCCGACGGACCAGAGCAGGCCGCGGGCGACGAGGTCGAGGTAGCGGGCGTCTTCCACGGTGGCGTTATTATGGCCGATCGTGGTGCTGAAGATACGGGTCTTCTTCGGGCCGAACTCATTGGTCCAGACGACGACGGCGGTGACTTCCTGGGCCGGGGTGACGTTGCCTTTCTTGTCTTTTCTTTCCGGCACCTTCTGGGTGCCTTGGGCGAGGGTCTTGGCGGTCAGAATTTGAACGTTATTGTAGAGCTCTTCGTTGACGGTGGTCCAGTCGGCGAGGCCCTTCACAATCGGGCTGTCCTTATCCGTGTAGGTGATGGCGATCGGCTGCTGCGGGCCGTGACCGGTGGACTGCAGGCCAAGCATCTCGAACCAGCTGGCGTTATCGGCGCCGGCTTTCACTGGCTCTCTGTAGTTACCCCAGCGGTAGCTGTGCATCGCGCAGTGGAGGTTCACGGCAGGCAGGCCGTTCTTGTGGGCGTTGACGATGTTGGCGACGTAGGCCTGGTCGGTGATATCCGCGGCGCACTCGTCGTGGACGACGACGTCGTAGTTCTTGCCCCAATCCGGGTTCTTGAAGAGCTCGAAGAGCGGTTTGGTGGACTTGGTCGGATCGTAGGCGACTTCGACGGTGGCGTTGACGCGGGCTTCGATGCCCTTCTTCAGGAATTCCTTTTGGTTGGCGTAGTCGTGGCAGCAACCGCCGGCGACGACGAGGACGCGGAGAGGCTTCTGCTCAGCCGAGAGCGGGAAGGTCAGGCCAGCAAGGAGCGCCAACGTAAGGAGGGAGCGGAGTTTCATGGGGTATGGAGATAAAGGGGGCGGGACGGCTGGCGGGCAAAAGAAAAACCTACTTCTTGATTTTCGGGGCTGTCTTGGGGGCGGCCTGCGCGGCTTTGGTGGCGGCGCCGGCGGCTTTGGCGAGCTCATCGGGGATGGGCTGACCTTCGACGAAGGCGTAAAGAGCCTCCTTTTGCCTCTCGGCCAGCGGAGGTTCCTCCTTGGGCGGCATGACATCACCGGCGGTTCGGTCGAGGAAGACGCGGGAGAGCAGCATGCTGCTGTTGGGCTTGCCGATGACGAAGGTGGGATTCTTGCCGCCCTTGAGCGTGGCTTCGAGGGTATCGAGGCGTAGCTTACCCTTTTCCTTCTTCGGGCCGTGGCAGGACACGCAGTGCGTATCGAAGATCGGCTGGATGACCTTCGCGTAGTCCGTCTTCTGGGCGCTGGTCAGCGGCTTGGCGACTTCGGGCTTTTTCTTGGGGACGACCGGTGCGGCGAGGAGGGCCGCGGAAGAAAAAAGCAGGGCAAATCGCACGGGGTCATTTCTTGGCGGCCTTGGAGGCGGCGATGACCACCTTAGCCAGCTCGTCTGGGATCGGCTTACCTTCGATCCAAAGCCCGAGGGCCTGAATCTGCTCCTTGGAGAGCTTTTCGCCTTCCGTCGGCATGAATTCCTCGTCGTCGGGCGGGAGCGTTACGCGGACATGCATGAGGCTTTTCTTGAGATCGCCCGGGACGAAAGTCGAACCTTCCGAGCCTCCCTTGGTCAGCGCTTCCAGCGAGTCCATGCGCAATTTACCCTTCACCTTCTTGGCCCCGTGGCAGGCAACGCAATGGGCGTCGAGCATCGGTGCGATGACTTCTGCGTAGTCGTCGCGCTTCTGGCTGACTTGGGCGACGGCCACGGGGATTTCTACTTTCCGCGGGGAGGCCACCTTGTTTGCCTTGAAAGGGAAACCTTCCTCATGGACGAGCTCGCCTCCGATGTGGGCCGCGAAACTCATCACGCCGATGGCGACCGCTTGGGCGGCGAGCCGGACGCGGAACGCCTTGACGAGCGCGAGGCTGGCCAGACCGGCGAAAGCCGAGGCCGCGATCCCGCCCCACAGATGGAGCTCGATGGCTTCGCCGGAGAAGCCGTTGAAGTGGGCATGGAAGACTCCGCAAAGCACGGCGCCCCAAGTACCGACGGCTGAAATCACCGAAAGGCGACGCACGGTCACCGTGGCCTGCTCATGGCGCTCAAAGGTCTCGAAGAGGGGAACAATGAGCAACAGTGCCGCCGGCAGGTGAAGGGCGAGGATGTGGAAATTGCCGAGAATCGAGAGGATCGCCGGGCCGCGCATCTCGCCGTCGGGCGGCAGCGCGAGTGCCAGGACGACCAAGAAGAGATTGGCCCCCACGACCAGAGCGACCGCTTGCCGGCCGGTCAGGGCGCGGAGTCGTTCTTCGATGCGGTGAAGGGGTGTCATGAGGCGGGTAAGGGAGGGATTAGACCTAATTGAGTGAGTTCCTGACGCGTTCAAAGGCAAGCGGGGAGGCGTGACTTCGGATAATTAGACACGAAAAAAGCCCGCAGGTTTCCGCGGGCTTTTCGTAGGTCAGCCGGAAAGCTTACTTGGCTTCGATGAAGGCCTTGATTTTGGCGACCTGCTCTTTGGTCAGAGGCGGGTTTTTCTCGTAGGACTTCTTCTGAGGCATCGCGTCTTCGTGCTCGGGGTCGGTCAGGGCCATATTGACGGACTTGTAAAGGGAGCTCTTGGAAGCGTCGCCCCAGGTGATGCCGACGCCGTCGTCGCTACCGCCTTTGATGACCTCAGCGAGGCTGGAGGAATTAAAGCCGGACTTCACCTTGCCGTTCTTGGCTTTCTTCGGGTCGTGGCAATTGGCGCAGCTCTTTTCGAGCAGGGGGGCGATGTCGGCCTTGAAGGCTTTTTCACGATCGGCTTCGGAGGCGGCGAAGACCGAGGAGGCGGAGAGGAGGGTGAGGAGGGCGAGGGTGCGCATGGGTGTGTTAATCTAACCTCTACCAAAGGGAAAAGTTGCCTGATGAGGAGCAAAAAATTGTCAATCAGCGGACGGACCAAGCCCGGCAGGTCTCCTGCAGGCGGGTGGGGACGTAGGCTTCCACCCGGGTTCCTTCGGGAAGGGCCTTGGAATTGAGGATCGTGGCCCCGGCGTGCAGTTTAGAGAGCATGGCGTATTGGTCGTGGGGGATGAGTAGGGTCATATGCTCATCCCGGCTGGCAGCGCATTCCTCGAGGCGCTGGAGCAGGGCGGGGAGGCCTTCCCCCGTCCGGGTGCTGACCAGCTTGGCGTCGGGGTAGGCCGCGAGGGCTTGGGCGCGTTCGACCTCGTCGCAGAGGTCGACCTTATTGAGCACGGTAATCACTGGCCGGTCGCCGGCGCCGATTTCAGTCAGAACCTGCAGGGTGGTCTCGGCATGCTTATCGCGCTCGGGCGAGCCGAGGTCGATGACGTGGACGAGGAAGTCGGCCTGCACGGCTTCTTCGAGCGTGGCCTTGAAGGCTTCGACGAGGCGGTGCGGGAGGCGGCGGACGAAACCGACGGTGTCGGTCAGCAGTAACGCGCGGCCGGAGGGTAGGGCGAGGCGGCGCGTGGTTGGGTCGAGCGTGGCGAAGAGCTTGTTCGCGGCGAGGACCTCGGAGCCGGTGAGTTTGTTGAGCAGCGAGGACTTGCCGGCGTTAGTATAGCCGACAATCGAGAAGGTCGGGAGCGGGACGCGTTTACGCTGCTTGCGCTGGGTGGCGCGCTGGGCAACTACCTCTGCGAGGTCGCGGCGGACCTTGGCAATCTTATCGCGAATCTTGCGCTGGTCCATTTCCAGCTGCGTTTCGCCGGCGTCGCGCTGCATGGTGCCTCCACCGCGTTGGCGGTCCAAGTGGGACCACAGGCGCTTCAGGCGCGGTAGCATCTGCTGCAGCGCGGCGAGTTCGACTTGGAGCACGGCCTCCCGCGTCTTCGCGCGGGTGATGAAGATATCGAGAATGATCTCCTGGCGGTCGATGGCACGGAGCTTGGCGTCTTTCTCCCAATTGCGCTGCTGTGCGGGCGTGAGCTCGTCGTCGAAGATGATCAGACCGCATTCGTTGTCGCGAGCCAGCTGGGCGATCTCCTCGAGCTTGCCGGAGCCGACGAGCGTACGCGGGTTCTCCTCTCGCAGCCTAGCGATAATCGATCCACAGATCTCGACGCCGACGTTGCTGACCAGCTCGTGGAGCTCGGCGAGCAGCGCCTGGGCTTCTGCAGCCGTGTCGTCTTGGCGTTGCAGTCCGACCAGGATTGCACGGTTAGAGCGGGCGATGACCGCGGGGTCGAATGGGTCGAGCGGCTTATCGATTTTTTCTTCGGATTCGTCGGACACGTGGCGGAAATAAAAAGGGGAAGGTAACTTTGGCGACCGCCCCTAGTCAGGCGAGATAAGATTCGGGTGGCAGGTGGCGGCCCCGGGTGGCAGGTGCCAGGGCCATATTCCCGCCACCCGCAACCTCAGGCCGCCACCTGCCACCCGGAACGATGCTTCTTATTGGCCGAATTCTACCCAGTCGACGTTCATGAGTCCGCCACCCTTCTTGGGGTTAGTCAGGACGAGGTAGACGTCATGGCGACCAGTCGCCGGCGTGAGCTTAGCCTTGTTCTCCATGGACTTACCCCAGTCGCCCGTGTGGGCGATGTCGACGGCCGCAACGACCGGTCCGGTCGGCGAGTCGAGGCGGATCTCGATCTGGCTGCCCTTGGCACCGCCGCCTGCGGAGGCGTTGATCTTGACGCTTTTGGTGTCGGCGAGGTTCAGGTTAGCGAACTTGATGGTGGTGCCGTGATTGGTGGAGCCGATGGCCTTGCCGGTGTTCTTGGCGTTGGTGATTTCGCCGGACTCGGCTTCGATACGACGGTGACGCAGCGCGACGGAAGCCTTTCCTGATAGGGGGCCGGCGACGCCGGCTCCGACGTCGGTGTAGATGGCTTCGAGGAGGAGGGTTCCCGGCTTATTATCCTTTGCTGCGGTCAGCTGACCTTCAAGTCCGCGGGTGATGATCGGGCCGCCTTTGCCCTTCTCGAGCGCGAGCATCCAGCGCACCATGATGGCGACTTCATCTTCAGTGTGCTGAGGATGGGCGAGCATCGGGATTAGGCCCCAAACGCCACTACCACCGAGGCGGATCTTCTGGTTGAGGAGGTCGTCGGCACCTGGCTGCTTGCGGTATCTATCGGCGATGGCCACGAAGGCCGGACCGACCAGCGGGGTTTCCATCGCATGGCAATTGAAGCAATCGCTCTGGCGCATCAGCGACAGGCCCGGGTCGACCGCGACAGCCTTGCCGTCAGCGGGAAGGAAGGAGGAGGTCACCAGCGTGCGCGTACCGAACTCAACGGCCTTGGCGTCCGAGGGGCCATCTTCGACGTCCTGCACGGTCACCTTGTAACTGAGTGGCTTGCCCGGCGTGTAGAAGTCGCCGTCCTGCGGGGCGAGGAAGCGAGCGACGGGCACGGTGTTGCCGACGACGATGGGCGTGGAGCGCGTGACGGTGCCGCCCTGGCCATCGGAGACGGTGAGCTCGACGTTAAAGTTACCAGCGGCCTCGAGCGTGACAGCGAGTTCTTCGCCTTCACCGAGCTTCTTGTCCCCGGGCTGGAGCTTCCAGGAATAGCTGAGCTTACCGCCGTCGAGGTCGCGTGAGCCTTTCGCGGAGAGCGTGGACTTGAGTGGGGCCGGGCCGGCCGGAGTAGAGAGGGCGAGCTTGGCAATCGGCTGGAGGTTGCCGCGCACATAGGAGATCTTCAGTAGCGCGGAATCCGCGTTAGCACCCCAGGTCTCACCGTAGTCGAGCAGGTAGAGGCAACCGTCGGGGCCGAAGGTCGCGGCGACTGGGCGGCGGAGGATTGTCGCGCCGTTGTCGATGAGGGCCTTCTGCTTCTTACGCTGGTCATCGGAGTTCGCGGTTACGAAGGTCGTGGGCGCGAAGGCTTCCAGGCCCTTGAGATCGGAGTTCGCGTCGAGGCGGGCCCACTTGATGAACGGGCGCTGCCAATCCCAGAAGAGCAGGGAGCGGTCGAAGTGCTTCGGGAAGCCGTTGGTCTTCTCGAAGGATTCTTGCCAATGGAAGACTGGGCCCGCGCAGGCGGTGCGGCCGCCTTCGCCGAGCTCGGGCCACTGTTCCGAGACCGCGTAGGGCCAGTAGATGAAGGCCGGCACGGCGGGCGGGAGTTCCACGAGGCCGGTATTGTTCCGGCTCTTGTTCATTGGCGCCTTGGGGTCGAAGAGCGGACCGACCTTCTCGGTCGCGTAGTCGTATTCGGCGTAAGGCGAATTATTGCCGACGAAGTGCGGGTAGCCGTGGTTGCCGGCTTTCTTGGCCTGGTTGATTTCATCGTAGCCACGCGAGCCGCGGGGGCCGTCGACGCGCGCGTCGGGACCGACTTCGCCCCAATAGACGTAACCGGTCTTTGGATCGATGCTCAGACGCCAAGGATTGCGCGTGCCCATCGCGAAGATCTCGGGGCGGGTCTTCGGCGTACCGGGCTTGAAGAGGTTTCCTTCTGGGATGCTGTACGTCGCGTCGTCATGCACGCGGATGCGGTTCACCTTACCGACAAGGGTGTTGGTGTTGGCGGAAGTGCGTGCGCCGTCCCACGGTTCCTTGCCTGGACGCTGGTCGAGCGGGGCGTAGCCCTTGCTGTCGCCGAACGGGCTGGTGTTGTCGCCGGTCGAGAAATACAGGCAGCCATCCGGGCCGAACTTGAGGGTCGCGCCGTGGTGGCAGCACTGCAGGCGCTGCTCCTCATATTTCAGGATGAGCTTCTCGCTGCCCGCGACGAGCTTGTCGTCCTTCACCTGGAAGCGGGACAGATACTGGCCGTCGAAGCCGACGGGCGAGTAGATCAGGTAGATCCAGTCGTTCTGCGCGAACTTCGGGTCGAGCGCGAAGGCGAGGAAGCCGTTCTCGAGCGTCTTGAAGATCTCCATCTCGGCGACGAGCGTAACGCGCTTGGTCTTGGGGTCGTAGATTTTAAGGGCGCCGAGATATTCGTTGAACCAGATGCGGCCATCGGGTCCGAACTCGAGGTGCATCGGCTGCGGCAGGCCGGTGAGCAGCGTCTCGGTCTGGAAGCGGACGTCCTCGGGCAGGGCGTCGGCGGCGCGGACGGCCGGAGCGGCCATGAGCAAGGCGGCGCCGAGCAGGGAGAGGAGGCGGACAGGAGTAGAAGCCATGGGAGGGTGACCTTGGGGAATGGGTGGGGTTCCAGCAGGGTTAGGAAAATAGGCGGGAGGGCAAGAGGGGAGCGGATTCAAAGGAGGGCCCGTGGGCCGGAGGGCCGGAGGGCTCGAGGATTCACGCGAGAGTTAGATCCCTGGTCTCCGTTATGGGCATGCCTCTCCTCTGGCTAACCGGCCAAGGGTTCAACTGATCAACGGCGCGTAAGCGCTCAGATCAACCCGAGCTGCATCTTGCCGTCTTCGGAGATCATGGTCTGGGTCCAAGGCGGATCCCAGACGATGTCGACACGGGCCTGATTGATGCCCGGGACGCCGAGCACGCGATTGCGCGCATCTTCGGCGATGACGGGACCCATGCCGCAACCCGGAGCGGTGAGCGTCATGGCCACGACGACGCTGTGGCGGTCGGGAGAATTTTCCAGCGGCTCGACCTTGAGCGAGTACACGAGGCCGAGGTCCACGATGTTCACGGGGATTTCCGGATCGAAAACCTTCTTGAGGCTGTCCCAGACGGCTTCGTCGGAAGGCTTGCCGGCGTGGCCCGGGTGCTCCGCGGTGCCGACTGAGCCGAAGGCATCGGTCTTGCCTTCATTCTCGGTGGTGTCGGACGGGACCTGCTCGCCGAGCGAGTCAGCGTCCGAGCCCTTGATGCGGAACATGCCGGTATCGCAGACGACGGTGAAGTTGCCGCCGAGGCGGTGCGTTATGGTGACCTTGGTACCCGCAGGCAGCACGGCGGGCTCACCCGCGGGGATGACGGTGGCCTGCACGTCACGTGCGAGGACGCGATCATGGGGGCTGGGCGTGTGGCGCTGGCCGGTGGTGTCGTCGCTCATGTTCAGGCTTGGTGGAATTTAAGGCGGAGCATTTCGCGCACCGTGGCGGCGGCTTCTTCGTGACCGACCTTGGCGAGGACTTCCTCAAGGAAGCCCTGCGCGAGCAGTTCTTGGGCGACGGCGAGCGGGATGCCGCGGGTGCGCAGGTAGAAGAGCTCGGCGGGGTCGATCTGGCCAGTCGTCGCGCCGTGCGAGCACTTCACGTCGTTGGCTTCGATCTCGAGGCCGGGCAGGGAATCCGCTTCGGCGTCTGGCGAGAGCAGGAGATTACGGTTCGTCTGGAAGGCGTCGGTGCGCTGGGCTTCCGGGGCGACCTTGATCAGGCCCGAGAAGATCGTACGGGCCTTGCCGAGCAGGGCGTTCTTGAAGAGCAAGTCGGATTTTGCGTGGCCGGCGGCGTGGATCTGCAGGGTGCGTTGGTCGAACTCCTGCACGCCGGTTGCGACGGAGATGCCGCAGAGGCGGACATCTGCGCCGGGACCGTCGAGCCGCACGGTGTTCTCCAAGCGGGCGCGTCGGGAGCCGACGGCGGCGTTGACCGAGCTGATGAGTGCATCGCGGCCTCCGCAGGTATTGTCGATCTGGAAGGACTGCGTGGCGGAACCCCAAGCCTGCACGGCGAGGCGGCGGACCTGTGAGCCCGTGCCGGCATGGATGTCGGCGGCCGAGATGGCGAGGGCGCGCTGGTCGGCCTGGGCGGAGAGGTGGAAGTCGTGGATATCGGCTACGGCGTGTTCGCCGGCGATGATGAGCGCGTGCGGGAAGACCGCGACGCCGTCGGTGAGCGTCCAAGTGACCGAGACGAAAGGCTGCTTCACCTCGACGCCCTTGGGGATATGGAGGACGTAGCCGGCGCGAAGCCAAGCGCGGTGGAGGGCGGCGAACTTGTCGCCACCGAGGAGCACGGGGTGCTTGAGGAGGTGTTCCTGGAGCAGGGCGGAGTGGGTGCGGACGGCATCCTCGAGGGCTTCGAAGACCACGCCTTGGGCGACGAGCTCGGCGGAGAGCTTCGGCTTCAGCACGCAATGGCCGTCGACGTGGACGATCAGGCCCGCGGAGTCGGAGATGAGGCGCGAACGCGCGATGAGATCAGCGGCCTGGGCAGCGGTCGGGGCTGGCGCGGGCGCGTAGCCGTCGAGCGCGAGCGAACGGGCATCGGAGAAGCGCCACTTCTCGTTGTCGCGCGTGGGCATCGGCAACGACTGGAAGGTGTGCCAGCCCTGCTGACGGAGGACGGCGAACCAGTCCTGCGCCCGGAAGGTGGTGGTCTCGGCGGACTGCAGGGCGACGTCGAGAACGCCAGCGGGGGCGGGGGCGACGGCGTTCATCCGACGGATCCTTCCATCTGCAGCTCGATGAGGCGCTTCAGCTCGACGGAGTATTCCATCGGGAATTCCTTCACGAGGTCGTTGACGAAGCCGTTGACCGCGAGGGACATCGCCTCGCCTTCGGACAGGCCGCGCTGGCGCATGTAGAAGATCTGCTCGGCCGAGACCTTGGAGACGCTCGCCTCATGCTGGACGGAGTTTTTGCGGCCGCGCACGGAGATCGCCGGATAGGTGTCGGTGCGGCTGTGCTCGTTGATGAGCAGCGCGTCGCACTCGGTGTTGTTGCGGCAATTCGAGAGCGTCTTCGGGATGTGGACCAGCCCACGGTAGGTTGAGCGGCCTTTGCCGACGGAGATGGACTTCGCGATGATGTTCGAGGTCGTGTCATCGGCCGCGTGGATCATCTTCGCGCCGGTGTCCTGGTGCTGGCCGTCGTTAGCCAGGGCGATGGAGAGCACCTCGCCGCGGGCGAGCTTACCGCGCAGGATTACGCCGGGATACTTCATCGTCAGGCGGGAGCCGATGTTGCAATCGATCCAGCGGACTTCGGCGTCTTCCTCGGCCACGCCGCGCTTCGTCACGAGGTTGAAGACGTTGGCGGACCAGTTCTGGACGGTGATGTACTGGATCTTGGCGCCCTTGAGGGCGACGAGCTCGACGACCGCGGAGTGCAGGGTGGCCGTCTCGAACTTCGGGGCCGTGCAGCCTTCCATGTAAGTCACTTCCGAACCTTCGTCGGCGATGATGAGCGTGCGTTCGAACTGGCCGAAGTTCTCGGCGTTGATGCGGAAGTAGGCTTGCAGGGGCTGGGCCACCTTAACGCCCTTGGGGATGTAGATGAACGAGCCGCCGGAGAAGACCGCGGAATTGAGGGCGGCGAACTTGTTGTCCCCAGCCGGAATGACCTTGCCGAACCACTTACGAAAGATCTCCGGGTGGTCGCGCAGGCCTTCGGTGGGTCCGCAGAAAAGCACGCCCTGTTTCTCGAGCTCCTCTTTCATGCGGGAGTAGACTGCTTCGGAGTCGAACTGGGCTTCGACGCCGGCGAGGAACTTCCGTTCCGATTCCGGGATACCGAGGCGTTCGAAGGTCTGCTTGACGTCGTCGGGGACCTCTTCCCACGTGCGGACGGGCTTCTGCCCCTTGGAGAGGTAGTAGCGGATGTTCTCGAACTTGATGTTCTCGAGGTCGGCGGTGGCCCAATGCGTGGGCATGGGCAGGTCTTGGAAGATCTTCAGGGACTTCTGGCGGAACTCGCGAATCCATTCCTCCTCGCCCTTGACCTTGGCGATATAGTCCACGGTCGCGGCCGAGAGGCCCACGCCGGCGTCGAAGGTATAGTTCTCTTCGTATTTGAAGTCGCCCTTGGAGCGATCGACTTCGATCGCTTCGCGCTGCGCCTGGGATTCGTCGATTTCAGCCATTTGGTTTAGGCGGAGGCGAGTTCGGTTTTGACCCAATCATAGCCCTTGGCTTCGAGTTCGACGGCGAGCTCCTTGCCGCCGCTGTGGACGATGCGGCCGTCCCACAAGATATGGACGCGGTCGGGGACGATGTATTCCAGCAAACGCTGGTAGTGGGTGATTACGAGGAAGCCCGTATCGGGACCGCGCATGGCGTTGACGCCTTCGGAGACGATGCGGAGCGCGTCGATGTCGAGGCCGGAGTCGGTCTCGTCCAGCACGGCATACTTCGGCTTGAGCATCATCAGCTGGAGGATTTCGCAGCGCTTCTTCTCGCCGCCCGAGAAGCCTTCGTTGACGAAGCGGGAGGTGAACTTCCGGTCCATCTTGAGGGCGTCCATCTTCGCGTAGAGCTCGGCGTAGTAGGCCTTGGCGTCGAAGGGCGCGCCCTTGGCTTGGCGGGCGACGAGCGCCGCGCGGATGAAGTTAGCGATGGTCACGCCGGGGATCTCGCTCGGGTATTGGAAGGCGAGGAAAAGGCCGGCGCGGGCGATGACGTCGGGTTCGAGGCCGAGCAGCTGTTGGCCGTCGAGGAAGGCTTCGCCGGACTGCACGGAGTAGTCTGGGTGGCCGGCGAGGACCTTGGAGAGCGTGCTCTTGCCGGTGCCGTTCGGCCCCATGATGGCATGCACTTCGCCCTTTGGGACCGTGAGCGAGAAATCCTTCAGGATCAGGCGGTCGCCGATGGAGGCGTTGAGGTGGTTGATGACGAGCGAGTCGGACATGGCGGAAAGGGAAGGGGTATTAATTGGAATGAGTGTCCTTGGCCTGAGCGCGGCCGAGGAAGCTGATTTCGATGACTTCGGAATCGAAGCCGGGCGGGAGGATCGAACGCAGGCTCTTCATCACCTCGGGCGGGAGCTCGATGTCGTGGACCTGTCCGGTCTCCTTATCGCGGAAGTGCGCGTGCGGGGCCAGGTTGGGGCAGTAGCGGGTCGACTCGCGCTCGTGGTTGACCTGACGGACCAGGCCGCAGCCGACGAAGGTTTCGAGGCAGTTGTAGACCGTAGCCAAGGATAGGCCCGGCATGACCTCACGGGCGCGGTTAAAGACCTCGTCGACCGTGGGGTGGTCACGCTCGGCCAGGAGGACCGTAAAGACGGCTTCACGCTGCGGGGTGACCTTCTGGCCGCTCTTAACGAGAGCTTCTTGAAGGTGTTCCTTATCATGCTCAGTGAGATTTCGAATCATTCTAAGTGATAAGTCAGTTAGAATGAGTCTAATCCGCAAGAAGAAAGGTGGGGAATAAAGGGAAAGGGGTGGGGGTAGGGGTGGGGGTAGGGTTGCTAGCCCTGACCTTGGGGCCAATTCTGTCAGGACCTACCCCCGCCATGCGTATTATCCTATTCTTGGGCCTGCAGCTTGCTACAAACCTCCCCGGGCAGGTCATTGAAATCGGGGGACGGCTTGAGCCCTTCTTCGATCGAGCCCTCATCGCTGAGTCCAAAGGGGCAGACCTGCGCCTCCATGAACCGAGGGACGAGGGGATCGTCATGAAGTTCGACCAGCCTTGGGAGGGTGCCTTTTCGGCTTACTGCACGATCCTCCGCGATGGCGACCGGCTGCATCTTTATTATCGCGGCAAGAAAGCGGGCGGCGCTGACGGCACGGGTGAAGTGACCTGTCATGCGGAAAGTAGCGACGGACGAGTCTGGACGAAGCCTGCGACAAATCTGCCGGGAGCTCCTGAAGGCAGTAATGTGATCCTCGATGAAGCCGGCGTGACGCATAACTTCAGCCCGATGCTCGATGCGCGTCCAGGCGTTCCTCCTGCTGAGCGCTTCAAAGCCCTGGGCGGCATCATGAGCAAGGATGGCCCCTCGGGACTTTTTTCCTTCTCCTCCGCCGATGGCATTCGCTGGCGTAAACTGCAGTCGGCTCCCGTCCTCACGAAGGGGGCTTTTGATTCGCAGAACGTCGCGTTCTGGTCCGAGCAGGAAGGTTGCTACGTCGCTTATTTCCGGACGTTCACGGGCGGGACTACGACCGGCGGCGTCTGGCGCCCATCAGGCCTACGCACGGTCTCCCGGGCGACCTCGCCGGATTTCCTGCACTGGAGCGAACCGAAGCCGATGGCCTTTGCGCCCGCTCAGGAGCATCACTTCTACACGTCACAGGCGCAGCCTTACTTCCGTGCGCCGCACTTACTCATCTCCACCGCGGCCCGCTGGGTGCCGGGTCGTCGCCCGCTGACCGATGACGAGGCTGCGGCCCTGAAGGTCGCCCCGGCGTATTACAAGTCCGCCAAAGACGCCTCCGACTGCGTCTTCATGACTTCACGTGACGGTGTCACGCTCGAACAGAATTTCCGCGAGGCGCTGATCCGGCCTGGACTCGATCTTGGCCAGTGGGTCTCGCGCACGGGTTACCCGGTCTTGAATCTGGTGCAGACTGGGCCGACTGAGATGTCCCTTTATACGAATCAGGATTACGCCCAACCGTCATCGCATCTCCGCCGCTATTCGTGGCGACTGGACGGCATCGCCTCGATGTCCGCGTCTTACGCCGGGGGCGAGTTCACCACGAAGCCGCTCCGTTTCTCTGGACGTGCCTTGCGACTTAATCTCGCCACGTCCGCCGCAGGTTCAGTGCGCGTCGAAATCCTGGACGCCGACGGTAAGCCTTTACCGGGCCGCACGCTGGCCGACTCGCAGGACTTTGCGGGTAATCGACTGGAGCATGACTTCCGCTGGAAGAAAGGCGCGGATCTTTCCGACCTTGCAGGCAGCGTGATCCGCCTACGCTTCGTGCTGAAGGACGCGGACCTCTACTCGCTGAGGTTCGTCGGGATTAATTAAGCCCGCGCGCGTCTTCGCCGCCGCCCTGTTCGTCCAGCTTACGCTGGGCGTCGAGACGGGCGAGTTCGTCAGCCACGGCCTTGATACGCTGATCCTGAGAAAGGCACTCGAGCAGGGCCCGGCGCGTATCGGCGTCGGCGACGAGGTGGCCGGCCGCGGCGTCGGCCAGAGCGCCGGGCTGATTGGCAAGTCCGCGCAGGCGTTGCATGAGCGGCGCGGCTTCTTCGCCGAGCTCGCTGACGATGTTCTCCGCGAAGGCGAGCACGCGGGCGATGTCGCGGGTGCTGCCAATGAGATCGGTCGAGGCTTCGTCGACGACCGGGGCGATCTCAAGCTGCGGATACGGCGTCTTACGCTTCACCTTGATGACGCGGGCGCGGCGCAGGCCTTCGAGGATGATGTGCGAGGTGCCATCCTCGAGTTCGACGTGTCCGACGATGCGTCCGACGCACGTGAAGGGGCAGGGCGGTTCGTCGTTGTCCGGCGTGAGGCTTTCTTCATCCAGCTGAGAGATTGCGAACATGCGGCTGCCAGCGAGGGTCTCCTTGAGCATCTTGCGGTAGCGCGGTTCGAAGATACGCAGCGGCATGAGCTGCTGCGGCAGAAAGACGCAGTTGCCCAGGGTCATGACAGGAACGACGACGGTGGGAACCATGGACTCACTCTAGCGGGATTGCCTGGAAAGGCAAATACGTCAGGAGGCCGAGCTTACTGCCACTGATCCAGGAACAGTTTCTTCGGGTCCGGGCTGTCGGATTCCGCGAAGTAGACGCCCATGCGCAGGGAGGGCAGGAAATGCGCGGGGAGCTTCTCCTTATTGCGATCTGCGATCTCGGTGAGGAGCGAATCGGGCGAACGGCCGGCCAGCTGGTCCACGCGGTAGTAGCCGGCGTCGAGCAGTTCACGAGCGACGTCGACCGGGAAGCGCGTGATGCGCATGAACGGACTGCACACGGCCTCCCGACGTCGTTCGGCCGCGCGCTGTCGTTCCGCTTCGTCCACGGTCAGAGTCGGGCGAGAATGGCCGCACCCATGGCCTTCGTGCCCACGGCCTG
>CAMBGQ010000042.1 GCA_945866215.1 Opitutus sp. GAS368
CGAGATGATCGCACAGGTCGAACATCTCATCGATAGCCTCTTACGTGATGCAATCGCTCGCGACACGACCGAGGTCGTCCACGGCTTTGCCCTGCCCCTCCAGGCCCGTGCGCTCACCTATCTCCTCAATACCGCGGAAAGCGAAGCCAACCTCTGGATTGGCTGGGGCATCCACGTCTTCCGCGTCCGTGGCGGCCTGAAGAAAGGCGTCGAATTGGAAAACTACCTACACGCCAAGTTCGATGCGGCTGGCCGCGCGCCTGGCGCCGACTTCTTCAGCGCGCTGACGCAAGCGAGCTTCCGCGGCCAGCCGCTCACGCGTGAAGAGATGATGGGCTTCGCCAACCTGGCCTTCGCCGGCGGCCGCGATACGATCATCCATACGGTCGCCTGCACGCTCGGCCACCTCGCCGCCAATCCTGAGGCACTCGCCTTCCTGCGTGAAGACCCGAAGCGCATCACGCATGCGAGCGAGGAGTTCTTCCGATTCTTCATGCCGCTGACGCACATCGGCCGCGTCTGTCCGGTCGCGACCACCGTCCACGGCGAGCAAGTCCCCGAGGGCGGACGTGTCTCGCTCGGCTGGGCTTCGGCCAATCGCGATGAGTCCGTTTTCCCGCAGGCCGACGAATTCAAGATCGATCGCAAGCCGAACCCGCACCTCTCGTTCGGCTTCGGTGAACACCTCTGCCTCGGCGCCCCGCACGCCCGCCTGATCGTGCGTACCCTGCTGCAAAAGTGTGTCGAGCTGGTGGACTCGCTGGAGATCGTCTCCGCCGAGGAACGCGTCGAGCAGGAACACTCCTACGAACGCACATTAGGCTACGAATCGCTCGTGCTCCGGATTCGTCCGCGGGCCTGATGGGGGTTGCCTTGAGGGGGGCGAGGACCTAGCCCTTCTTTACCCCAACCTTTGCCGCACGGCGGGGTTCTAAAAACGCAACCAGCCATGTTCGCCTTCAGCCTGACCATCTTCTGGGGAGCTTGCCTGCTCTTCCTCGTCCAGCCGCTGATCGCGCGCTTCATCCTCCCCTGGTTCGGCGGCGGCCCCGCGGTCTGGACGACGTGCATGCTGTTCTTCCAAGTCCTACTCCTCGGCGGCTACGCCTACGCCCACTTCAGCATCAGCCGCCTCACCCCTCGCCGTCAGGTCATCACCCACCTCTGCCTCTTGGCGCTCGCGGTGGCCCTGCTCCCGATCACCCCAGGCGACCAATGGAAGCCGACCGACGGTTCCAATGCCGCTGGACACATCCTGTTGTTACTCCTGGCCTGCCTCGGCCTCCCCTATCTCGTACTCTCGGCTACCGGGCCGCTCTTGCAGGCTTGGTTCAGTAAGGCGAACCCCGGCGTCTCGCCCTATCGTCTCTACGCCCTCTCAAACATCGGCTCCCTCCTCGCGCTCCTGGTGTATCCGTTCGTGCTCGAACCGCAGCTCGCCCGTCAAGCCCAGGCCAACTGGTGGTCCGTCGGCCTCGCCCTGTACGCCGGCCTCGCGGGCTGGTGCGGGTATAAAGTCTGGAAGAGCGCCGGGGCCGATACGAAAGCGGCCATCGCGGACGACGCGGAAGAAGCTCCGTCGACAAGCCGCCAGCTACTCTGGCTCGCCCTACCCGCATGCGGGGTGATGCTCCTCCTCGCGATCACTAACAAAATCTGCCAGGACATCGCCGTCGTGCCCTTCCTCTGGGTGCTGCCACTCAGCCTCTACCTTCTTTCCTTCATCATCAGCTTCGACAGCCCGCGCTGGTATCACCGCGGCTTCTGGCTCCCCCTCCTTGCCGCGCTGCTGGGCATGGTGCTGTATAACCTAGACCAGGCAGAATCGCACCCCGACATCACCCCGCTCGCGACGCTCTACCTCGGCACGCTGTTCGTGGCGTGCATGGTCTGCCACGGCGAGGTCTTCCGCCTGCGCCCTGGCGCCAGCCGGCTCACGGGCTATTACCTTTCGATCTCCGCCGGCGGGGCGGCCGGCGGCCTCTTCGTCGCGCTCGTCGCTCCATTCGTCTTCCCCGACTACTTCGAGCTCCACCTCGCGCTCTTCCTGACCGCCGCCCTCGTCTTGGCCGTCCTGCGGCTCGACACGAGTTGCTTCTTGCAGCAGGGTCGAGGCCGCTGGGGGTGGGCCGTACTCCTGCTCCTCTTGCCCGGCTTCGCCTACGGCCTTTTCGATGTAGCGAAGACCTCGCTGAGCGGTTCGCTCACGGTCACCCGCGGTTTCTACGGCGTACTCAAGGTCAACGATAACGACGCCTCCAGCCCCGAACTGCACCACTTGACCCTGCAGCATGGCGCCACCATCCACGGCCTTCAATATCTTGCCCCCGAAAAGCGTACCGAACCGAGCAGCTACTACACCTCGACCAGCGGCGTCGGTCGGCTCCTCCGCGCGCACAAGCCGACCGGGGACCGGCGAATCGGCGCGGTCGGGCTCGGATGCGGCACCCTCGCCGCGTGGGGACGCAAGGGGGATACGTTCCGCTTCTACGAGATCAATGACGACGTGGCCCGCCTCGCGACCTCGACGTTCACCTATCTCAAAGATTCGAAGGCCAAAACGGAACTCGTCATGGGCGACGCCCGCCTCCGGATGGAAGGCGAACCCGATCAGCAATACGACGTGATTATTCTCGATGCCTTCAGCAGCGACGCGATACCGGTACACCTCCTCACCCTCGAAGCCTTCGCGACCTACCAGCGTCACCTCAAGCCTGACGGCGCCATCGTCGTCCACGTCTCCAACCGCTACCTCGACCTCCACCCGGTGGTGTACCGCATCGCGGAGAAGATCGGCTTCCCCGCCATCACGATTGATGATAACGATACGGCCTTCGAAGACGCCGGCTTCTACGGGTCAGATTGGATCATCCTCTCCCGCAACCGGGACCTGCTCCAGCAGCCACTCCTGCTAGACGTGACCAAGGAGACCGTCGAGTTCCCGGCTCATGTCATGTATTGGACCGATGAACGCAGCGACCTCCTCTCCATCCTGGCCTCGGAAGAAGGCAGTTTCCTCCGTTGGCTCCAGGGGCGTTGAGTCAGATGGAAGATGAGTGATCGGGGATGGACATTGCCCGTAAGCCTTCGTCGGCCTATCCCTCCTCCGCTCCGCCCCACTCTCCCCATGCGCCCTGTCCGTCTCACTCTTGCCCTGCTATGTGGAGTCCTGAGCTGCATAGGGGCCGAGCCGGCGAAAAAATCGGCTAAGGTTCAGCCGCAACCCTGGGGCACCTGGGTCGAGGCCGACTTCCCTTTCTTTTCCTCTATCCTCGACGCACGTCGCGACGGACTTGGTAAAAACAATCTCACACCGCGCGGGATCATCATCAAGCTGCCCCATGACACGTGGGCCTGCTTTGACACCGACCTACTCCGCGTCTCCGCCGTCTGGCGTGGCAAAGGCGTCAGCGATAAGGCACTCGCTCCCGGCTCCTACCTCGACCCCAGCCGCAAGACCCTCGGCGGCCAGTTCCCCGCCCCGCAGCCCGAAGGCAAACTTTGGCTCGGCCACGCGATCATTCCTGGCTGGCAACTCGGCACCACCGTCGACCACACCGACCCACGCTCCCCCGCCCCTTCGCCCGAGGAAGTCGGCCGCGGACCTATCCCGACCTCGCTCGGCCAATTCCAGTCCGTCGAACTCGTCGGCCAAGACGTCGTCCTGACCTATCGCGTCGCCGACGCCACGATTCGTGAGCTCTGGAAGACTTCCGAACACGACGGCCATGTCGTCATCGAGCGCCATCTGTCCGTCTCCGCCCATGCGAAGGACCTACTCCTCGTCGTCGGCGCCCGCCACCAGGGCCCGTCCCAAGAAATCGAGACCGGGGTCACCGTCAGCGGCCCAGCCGAGCTCGTCCCTGACGACGAATTCTACGTGGTGAAGGTTCTGGCCAACGTCGCTCCTGCCGCCATCTGCGTCTCGCTTTGCGACGAACACGCTGCCCCGAGCATCACTGCCGTCGCGATCCCCGCTGGCCCGACCAGCCGTCGCTGGAAATCTCCGGTCACCACCAAGGTCGCCCTTAGCTCCGCCAAAGACACCTACGTCATCGATCACGTTGGCCTACCCGTCGATAACCCGTGGAAGCGCGCCGTGCGCACCGGAGACATTCAATTCCTCAAGGACGGCACCGCCGTCGTCGTCACCCTCGATGGCGACGTCTGGCTCGCCCGCGGACTCAAGGTAGACTCCACGAAGGTGACCTGGCGTCGCTTCGCCTCCGGCCTGCATGAGCCGATGACCTGCGCCATCCGCGACGATCAGATTTACGTCTTCGACCGTAACGGCATCTGGCGACTCCGCGATACGAACGCCGACGGTGAAGCCGACGTCCATGAACTCTTCTCGAACGCCTTCGCCCAGACGGCCGACATGCGTGAATTTCCGAGCACGATCCGCCTCGCGCCGAAAGGCGAATTCGTCATCGGCAAGGGCGGCCAAGAAGCGACCACCATCGGCAAGCACAACGGCAGCATCCTCCGAGTCTCCGCCGATGGTCAGACGGCCACCTTGCTCGGCTATGGGTTTCGTCAGCCCAACCTGTCGGTCCATCCGCGCACGGGCCTCGTCATCGCCAGCGACCAGCAGGGGCAGTACATCCCCAGCACCCCGATCCACATCGTCAAGGACGCCCAATTCTATGGCTTCCTGAGCGATAAGCTGCCCAAGCAGAAATATCCCGCCCCCATCGCCGAGCCGCTCACCTGGATTCCCCACGCCGTCAATGCCTCCGCCCTCTCCCAGGTCTGGCTGTTCGACGCCAAGATGGGGCCGCTCAACGACGAGATGCTGCAGATCTGCTTCAATCAGCCCGACCTCCTGCGCGTGCTCTGGAATCATCGCGGCTCCCGCCCGCAGGCCAGCGTCGTCAGCATCGCCAGCGACTTCGCCACCCCGCCCCTCAACGGCTCCGTGAATCCAGCCGACGGCCAACTCTACATCGCTGGCTTCCAGATCGCCGGCTGGGGCAACACGCTCAAGACCCTCACCGGCATCGAACGCGTGCGACACACCGGCGCCCCTTCGCTGACGCCCCGCGAAGTCATCCCGACGAACCGCGGCATCCTGCTCCGCTTCGACGTCGCCCTCGACCCCGCCAAGGCCACGAATCCCGACAACTATTCCTTCGCGACGTGGTACTACAAACGGGCCCACACCTACGGTTCGGCGCAGTACAAGGCCGATGGCAAGACCGGCAACGACTGGCTCACCGCCAGCAGCGCTTACCTGAGCACGGACGGTAAGAGCGTCTTCATCGGCGTCCCCGGACTGAAGCCCGTCGAACAGTTGCGCATCGGTTGGGGCATCGCGTCCACCGCCGGCGCCGAGATGCGCCAGAACGCCTACACGACGCCGTACGAGTTCACGAAATTCGACCCGGTCGCCGAAGGCTTTGGTCCGATTGAAATCGACCTCACCCCGCGTGCCGCGGTGGCGAAGAAGGCCGAGATTGTTTCGGCCGACGAAGGTAAGCGCCTCGCCACCATGTTCGGCTGCATCGCCTGCCACTCAGTTAGTGAGACTGCGATGAGCAACGTCGGTCCGAGTTGGAAAGGCCTCTTCGGCTCCAAGCGCGACTACGTCACCGACAAGGGGCAGAAGGGTTCGCTCATCGCGGACGCGGCCTACGTCCGCGAAGCCATCCTCGAACCCAACGCCAAGAAGCATGCCTCCTTCGTGAAGTCAGAATTCGCCATGCCGAGCTTCGCCGGCGTCCTTTCAGACGCCCAGGTCGACTCAATCGTCCTTTATATTAAATCGCTGAAGTGACCCTCGGGAGGTTTTTGTCGCAACTCCTCGGCGGTCTGGTTGTTAAATAGTCATGCCCCGTTTCCTTATCCTTCTCCTCGCCGGACTCGCCTCCCTGACCGCCGCCGACCGTAAGCCAAACTTCGTCTACGTCTTCACCGACGACCAGCGCTGGGACGCACTGAGCGTCGTGCAGAAAGAACAGGGCGACAAAGGCCGCTTCCCTTGGCTCAAGACCCCGCACCTCGACCGCATCGCCACCGAAGGTATCCGTTTCCGTAACGCTTTCGTGGTGAATTCGCTCTGTGCCCCGTCCCGTGCGTCGCTCGTGACCGGCCAGTACGGCCACGTCAACGGCGTCACCAATAACCACACGCCTCACCCGGAAGGAAATATCTCCGTCGCCACCCTACTCCGCCCGGCCGGCTACGTCTCCGGTTACTTCGGAAAGTGGCACCACGGTAGTCAGGCTGGCAAACGCCCAGGCTTCGACACGTCCGCGAGCTTCGTCGGCCAAGGTATCTACTTCGATTGCCCGATCGAGGTCGACGGCGTCAAGACCGCGAGTGAGGGCTTTGTCGACGACGTCACCACCGAATACGCAGCGAACTTCATCAAGGCCAATAAGGACAAACCGTTCCTGATGATCCTGGGCCTCAAGACTTGCCACGGCCCATTCACCCCTCCTCCTCGCAACGCCAAGGACTACGAAGGCGCCATGGCTCGCTCCGTACCCAATTACGGCATCCCGCCCATCTACGCCAAGACTGGACCGAACGGCCCCAAGGGCAAGGCTACCGACGCCAAGGAAGTGAGCACCAACCTCGGCATGTTCCGAGGCATCAACTCCGTCGACGACAACGTCGGGAAATTGCTGAAGGTACTCGACGACCTCAAACTAACCGAAGACACGGTCTTCGTTTTCTCCAGCGATAATGGCTACTACCTCGGTGAACATAATCTCGGCGACAAACGCACCGCCTATGAGGAATCTATGCGCATCCCGATGCTCGTTCGCTACCCGCGTGCGGTGAAGGCTGGCCGAATCGAAGATCGCATGGTCCTCAACATCGACCCCGCCGCTACCTTCCTCGAGCTCGCCGGACAACCTGTACCCACCACGATGCAGGGACGGAGCTGGAAGCCGCTCATGGAAGGACGTGATGATGCCGCCTGGCGAGACAGCTTCTTCTACTGCTACTTCTACGAAAAGAACTTCGGCTCCCCGATGACGACCGCTGTCCGTACCGCCGACGCCAAGCTGATTAAGTATCCGGGGCACGACGAGTGGACCGAAGTCTTTGACCTCAAGGCCGACCCCTACGAGATCAAGAACCTCGCCGCCGACCCGGCCTACGCCGACCTGCGCAAAAAGCTGGAAGCGGAATACGACAAGCAGGCCAAGGCCATCGACTTCAAGATTCCGGATTACGCCGATAAGCCCGCTGCCGATGGGCAAGAAAGTGCGAAGAAGAAAGCCGGTAAGAAGAAGGCGAAGTAATCTTCAGAAAATAGGTGTTTTCTCCGCAAGGGCTGTCATCGTGCAGCCCTTGCTTATGTCTGCCCCGCTCGACCTTACCCGCGCGCCCGCCCACGATCCGCTGGAAATCTATCGCTTCCGCGACGGGCTCTACGCCGTCGACCTCATCGCCGCCGCGATCACGGAATTCGACCTCTTCACCAAGCTCGCCGCGAAGCCTGCCAATCTCGCCATCGTCTGCCACGACCTCGGCACGCATCGCCGTCCGACCGACGTGATGCTGACGCTCTTCGCCGCCAATGGTTTCCTCGCCCTGAAAAACGGTGTCTACTCGGTGACCCCGCTCGGGCAGGAGCACCTCGTCAGCACTTCGCCCATCTTCCTTGGCGCCTACTACGCTTCGCTCAAGGATCGTCCGGTGGTGAAGGACTTCATCATCATCCTGAAGACCGACAAGCCAGCCAACTGGGGCAGCTACAAGGACGAGAAGCCTTGGAGCGAAGCCATGCTTACTGACGCGTTCGCCACGAGCTTCACGGCCGCGATGGACTCCCGCGGCTTCACGCTCGGACCGGCAATGGCGAAGGCCTCACCCATCGGCGCCCGCACCCGCCTGCTCGATATCGCTGGCGGTTCAGGCATCTACGCCTGCGCCCTCGTCGCCAATCATCCGAAGCTTTCCGCCACGGTCTTCGAACGCGCCCCGGTCGACGGCATTACGCGCAAGATGATCGCCAAACGCGGCTTCGAGGACCGCGTCGACGTCAAGGCTGGCGACATGTTCACCGAGGCCCTACCCTTGGGCTATGACGTCCACCTATTCTCTAACGTCCTCCACGACTGGGACACCGACAAGGTCCGCTTCCTGCTCGCCGCCTCGGCCAAAGCCCTGCCCAAGGGCGGCCTACTCATCGTCCACGACGCCCACCTGAACGACACTAAGACCGGCCCGGCCCCCGTCGCCGCCTATTCGGCTTTGCTCATGAGCGTCACCGAAGGCCGCTGCTACGGCACCGGCGAGATGCGCGACCTCCTGACCGAAGCTGGCTTCACCGACATCCGCCATCAGGATACCGCTTGTGATCGCAGTATTGTGACTGCCGTTAAAGCATGATGACAGATGGCCGAGCGCATCGATATCGTTCTTGGTTCCTTGTTCATTGTTCTTAGGCCACTTTAACATGCGCTTCCTGATTACCCTGATTACTGCGACGGCGGCGCTCGCGGCTGCACCGATGGATTCGGATGAGCAGCGTCTCGGCTTTGTGGCGCTTTCGGATGGCAAGACTTTTGACGGATGGAAACACCCCGGCAACTGGGAGATCCAAGATGGCGCCTTTGCCCGCGTCCGCGCCACCGGTCAGCTGACCTACGAAGTCAGCACCTTGCCTGATGATTTCGAGCTACGCTTCGACTGGAAGGTCAGCAAGGGCTGCAATAGCGGCGTCTATTACCGTCCCGGTCAGGTCGAATACCAGGTGCTCGACGACATCGGCAGCCCTTATGGCGAGAACCCCCGTCAGGCGGCCGCTTCCCTGTTCTTCTGCATGGCGCCGAGCAAGCGGGTCACGCGTCCTGTCGGCGAATGGAATACCGCCCGCATCCGCTGCCAAGGAACGGTCATCGAGCATTGGCTCAACGAGCAGAACGTCCTGTCCTTCGATTACACCGACCCCAAGTGGGCCGCGGAGATTCGTTTACTGACCATCCGCGGCGGCGACCTCAAAGGCCGTGGCGGCAAGCTCCTCCTCCAGGATCATGGCCAGGACGTTGCCTTCCGAAACCTTCGCCTCCGGATGATTCCTGCCAGCGAGATCATCAAAGCCGACCCAACCTTCGTGCCGATGCCGATTCCGCCGGCCGCCCTGGCCAAGGAAGAAGCCCGTGTCCGCTCCATGCTCGAGAAGAAGAAGTAATGATCCTCCATCCGGCATCTTTGATGCTGCTTTCGTCCTTCATCTTTCAACGTTCAGCCCCTATCTTAGCTCCATGCGCTCACCCCTGCTCGCTTTCGTCGTCGCCCTTACCCTAGGCGTCGCCTCCCTGCACGCGGCCGACGCGCCAGCCAAGGCTCCCGCCAAGGCGCCCGCCGCTGCGCCGGCCAAAGTCACCGACCCGGAGTTTCGTAAATACCCGCTCCCGATCGAGCCTGACGAAAACGTCTCCTACGGCTCGCACCGCATGCAGCGGATCTACTTCTGGCGCGCGAAGTCAGATAAGCCTACGCCCTTACTCTTTTATATCCACGGCGGCGGTTGGACCGGCGGCGACCGATCGGTCGTGCGCACCATGCTCAAGCCCGCCCTCGACGCCGGCATCTCGGTGGTCTCGGTGGAATACCGCAACATACGGGACTCGATGAACGACGGCCTCGTGCCCCCCGTGAAAGGACCGATGGTCGATTGCGCCCGCGCCCTCCAGTTCACGCGCAGCAAGGCCAAGGAATGGAATCTCGATAAGACCAAGGTCGCCCTGGCCGGCGGCTCCGCCGGCGCCTGCACCAGCCTTTGGATCGCGTTCCACGACGATCTCGCTGACCCTAACAGCACTGACCCCATCGCCCGCGAATCCACCCGCGTGACCTGCGCCGCGGTCTCCGGCGCCCAGACCACCCTCGATCCGAAGCAAATGCGTGATTGGACGCCCAACAGCAAATACGGTGCGCACGCCTTCGGCATCGTCTGGGACGCGAAGCAGAAGCTTTCGTCCTTCGATATGTTCTACGCCGCGCGCGAACGTATCCTGCCCTGGATTAAGGAATACTCGCCCTACGAACTCGTATCCCGCGACGACCCACCCGTCGGCCTTTTCTACAGCACCCCGCCTAACCTCGGTAAAGACGAGAAAGACCCCACCCACACGGCTAACTTCGGCGTGAAGCTCAAAGAGCACTGCGATGAACTCAAAGCCCCGTGTGAACTCGTCTACCCGGGCGCCCCGAACGTCGTGCACGCCACCGATAGCGACTATATCAAGGCGCACCTCCTGCCCTCCGCCAAATGAAGACCATCGCCACCCTGCTCTCCTGCGTGACGCTCGTCGCGGCTGAACCCGCCAAACGACCCTCCGCCGAAGAGATGAAGGCGATAGCGCTCAAGATGGCGGTCGATGTCACCAGCACCAAGGACGGTACGCCACAGAAAGTCGTCTACTACCAACCCGAATCCGCCGCGAAGAATCTCGCCGGCCCAGCCGTGCCCCTGCTGGTCTTCCTCCACACCTGGAGTGGAAGTATCGAACAAGGGCCCATGCTTGTCGGACTGGCCAAGCAGCGCGGTTGGGTGATGATCGCCCCGGCTTTCCGCGGCATCAATAACCACCCCGAAGCTTGCGCCTCGGACCTCGCTTCGCAGGACATCGTCGACGCGGTGGAATATGCCAAGAGCCACGCCCGTATCGACACCGACCGCATTTACCTCGTGGGCGGTTCCGGCGGCGGACACATGTCCCTCGTCATGTCCGCACGCACGCCCGACCTCTGGGCCGGCGTCAGCGCCTGGGTGCCCATTTCCGACCTCACCGCCTGGCACGTCGAGAGTACGGCACGGAAGAACAATTACGCGAAGATGATCGAGCAGTGTTGCGGCGGAAAGCCTGGCCCCGCCACCGAAGCGGAATACCGCCATCGCTCACCGCTCTTCCATCTCGCCGCTGCCAAGGGCGTACCGCTCGATATCAATACCGGCATCCACGACGGACACACCGGCTCGGTCCCCGTGAGCCATTCGCTCCACGCCTTCAACGTGCTCGCCGCACCCGACAAACAGGTCTCAGTCGCCGACATCGACTTCATGGTCCGCGAGCAGAAGATCCCCGCCGCCCTCGCTACCGAGACACAAACCGACCCCGAACGCCAGAAGGCGACCCTCTTCCGCCGCTCCTCCGGCAACGCCCGCGTGACGGTCTTCGAAGGCGGCCATGACTCCGAACCCTCGGCCGCCCTGGAATGGCTCTCCCGCCAACGTAAAGGCCAGCCCGCCGATTGGTCTCTGGGCCAGAAGACGGGCAAGGCCGGACCAGCTCTGGAGCTCTCTAAATAAACAAAACCCAGCCCGGACGGGGCTTTGGCTTCGTTTTCCTCTGGTCGGGCTGGTGAGATTCGAACTCACGACCTCTTGCACCCCATGCAAGCGCGCTACCAGACTACGCTACAGCCCGAGAGAGGAAAGATTGGGTTAAGCCCCAGCCCGAAGGGGATGTCAATCCGACAAACCCAGCCCCTTGGTTTCTCGACATAACGAAGGCCTAACCCTAATAAATCCGCATGAGTCGCGCACCCCTGCTTCTGCTATCCCTGTTCTGCGCCAGCCTCTGCGCGGAGTCTCGACCGAACATCGTGTTCATCCTGGCCGATGACCTCGGCTACGGTGAAGTCGGCTACAACGGCCAGAAGATCATTCGCACCCCGAACGTCGATCGCCTCGCTCGCGAAGGCATGATCCTCACCCGCCACTACTGCGGTAGCCCAGTATGCGCGCCGTCACGCACCGTGCTGATGACCGGGCGTAATCCCGGCCGCTCCACGGCTCGCGATAACGGCGACGTCGGCGACCGCGAACAGTTCCCGTTGCCGACCGGCATCACGACGCTGCCCGCGACGCTCAAGTCAGCCGGCTATACGACCGCGGCGTTCGGCAAATGGGGCATGGGCGGCTTCGATTCCACCGGCAGCCCGCTGAAACAAGGTTTTGACCGTTTCCTCGGCCTGACCAGCCAATGGGTCGCGCACAGCCACTACCCCCCTTTCATCCAGGATAACGGCGTCAAGATTCCGCTCGATAACGGACCCGACGGCGTACCCGGCCATGGCGTCTTCCCGGCTGACGCCGACCCGCAAGACCCCAAGGCCTACGCGCCGTTCATCGGCAAAGATTTTCTGAGCGAGCGCACCATCAAAGGTGCGGAAGCCTTCATCGCCGCCCATAAGAGCAAACCGTTCTTCCTCTACTACGCCTCGCCCCTGCCGCACGTCGCCCTGCAGGTGCCCGCTGAAGAACTGAAGCAGTACGAAGGCGTGATTAAGGAAGACGCGCCCTACGCCCCGCAGAAAGGCGGCTACAGCCCCAACCGCACGCCCCGCACCACCTACGCTGCGATGATCTCACGCCTCGACAAGGAAGTCGGCCGCATCCTCGCCGCACTCGAACAGGCCGGGGTGGCCGACAACACGATCATCGTCTTCACCGGTGACAACGGTGCGACGCATGACGCCGGCGGCGCCGATACCAAGTACTTCAATTCCGCCGGTGGCCTGAAGGGCCTAAAGGGCTCTCTCCATGAAGGGGGTGTCCGGGAACCCACCGTCGTGCGCTGGCCCGCCGGCATCAAGGCGGGCACGCGCTCGAACCGCATCTCGGGCTTCGAAGACTGGCTGTTCACCTTCTCCGAACTTGCAGACGTGAAGCTCGAGCGCACCGCCGACATCGCCAGCGAGAGCCTCGTCCCGACGTTCAAGGGCACGGATACCCCGCGCACTGCCCCGCTCTATCGCGAGTTCCCCAGCTACGGCTCACAGCAAGCGATTTGGGACGGCAAGTGGAAGGCCATCCGCACGGATATGACTAAGGCCGTCAAGGCCAAGGAACCGATCGTGACGCAGCTCTACGACCTCGACGCCGATCCGAACGAGACGACCGACCTCGCCGCGAAGTTCCCCGAAGTCGTTAAGGAACTCGAAGCCAAGATGACCGCCGCACGCGTGCCGAATGCGGACTTCCCGCTGCCAGGCGTCGACCCGATGCCCGCTAACGGTGGCAAGGGAAAGAAGAAGGCAGCGGCGAAGTAAACTGATGGGCTAGTTTCAGGTGGCGGGTGGCAGCCCCAGGTGGCAGGTGGCGGGATTGTGATACGCTCAAAGGGAAACCGGAGACCGGATGATTGGCTTGGGCTCGGGGTAGGGGCGCGACTGCGTCGCGTCCGTCGACCGGAGTCACTGAGAATAGCAAGATTGTCTTGGTTCGCACGTCATGAGGCGAACGGACGCCACGCAGTGGCGCCCCTACCTTTTACAGCTCCTCAATCCCGGCCCGTATCTCCGCGGCCTTCTTGCGTATGGCGGCCTGTTCGGCGGGCGGCATATTGGCGGCCTGACGCACGGCCATGCCGATGCGCGGGTTATTGAGGAAGCGGTCCTGATGACGCAGCCAGAAGTCCCAATAGAGCGCATTGAGCGGGCACGCCAGCGGACCGGTGCGATCCTTGGGGTCATATGGACAGCCGCCGCAGTAGTTCGACATCTTGGAGACGTAGCTCGCGGCACAGCAGTAAGGCTTACTGGCGAGGAAACCGCCGTCGGCGTGCTGGCTCATGCCAATGACGTTCGGTAACTCGACCCACTGGAAGGCGTCGATGTAAACGCCGAGATACCAGCGCTCGACCTCCGCCGGATCCACGCCGGCGGTCAGGCAGAACGAGCCAATGACCATGAGCCGCTGGATGTGGTGCGCGTAAGCGGTGTCGAGCGATTGTCCGACAGAGTGACGCATGCAGTTCATCTTTACCTTGCCGGTCCAGAACCAGGACGGCAACGAGAGCGTATGCCCGAGTCCATTAGCTTCGGCGTAACCAGGCATCTTGGCCCAGTAGACCCCGCGGATGTATTCGCGCCAGCCGATGATCTGGCGCACGAATCCCTCCGTCGCGGCGAGCGGATAGCGCGCCGGATCACGCTCATGAGCATCGGCCGCGGCTTGGGCGACCTCGAGAGGTGCCAGCAGCTTCACGTTCAGGGCGAAAGATAGGCGCGAATGAAAGAGCCGATCCGATGACGTGTGCATGGCGTCTTCGTAATCACCGAAATCCGGCAACCCGCGCGCGATGAAGGCATCGAGCTGGGCGAGGGCTTCCTTCCGGTCCCGCGGCCAAGGGAATTTCTCCGCGCACGGCTTACCCATCGTCTTCACGCCGGCGGCCTGAATTTCAGCCCAGATGGCGGAGTGGTCGTGCGAGAGATCCCAGGACTTTGGCGGGGGCGGCGTGCCCTTCCACGGCTTGCGGTTCTCTTTATCGTAATTCCATTCGCCGCCCGCGGGCGTGCCATCCTCGTCCATCAGCAGACGCGTGCTCACGCGCATACGGCGATAATAGGACTCCATCAGCCAGCGCTTGGCATCTTTCTTGAAATGCGCGGCCACTCCGCCCCGTCCGTCTAGGAAGTGCTCGGAGCTCACGTAGGCCGTGACCAGCCCACAGTCCTGAGCGAAAGCACGCAGGTCTTGGTCGACGCGGAATTCATCCGGCTCCTGATATTCAAAACGGGTCGCCTTCGTCGCCGCGAAGACGTGCTTCAGGTTCTCAGCAAAGCCATGGCGGTTGTCCTTGTCGCTCAAGCGGAAGTACCGAACCTTATGCCCCTGCTTAGTCAGGAGCTCCGCCATACGGCGCATGCCCGCGAAGATGGCGATGACCTTCTGAGCGTGGTGCACCACGTAGTCCGTCTCGGAGCGGACTTCCATGAACACATACGTCACCGACGCATCCTTCTTCCCGAACCAGGAATGCTCCGGATTCAGTTGATCGCCAAGGATAAGACGGATGGTGTGGGCCACGCAGGTAAGGGAGGAAGAACTCGAGGAATGGCAAACAAGGCCTTAAGGTAGGGACACCACCACGCGCTGTCCTTGGAATCAGGTCGCAATCCTCGGCTCCGATTTGCGCTAAGGGACAACCCTGACTCCCTTGTGACTCCATGCGCGGAGTAAAGAAAACCGACTTGCCGACCAAAGTCTGTCCGACCTGCCAAAGGCCGTTCAGCTGGCGGAAGAAATGGGAACGCTGCTGGGCGGAGGTCCGCTTCTGCAGCGACGCCTGCCGCCGCGGCACCCCGCGTGGCACGGCACAAAAAAGCCCGGGGTCGCCGGGCTAATTACTGAACCTCGGGCCCTCCGGCCCTCAGGTCCTCGTGTCCTCGATTACTTAGGACCACCGCTGCGACGGGTGCCGGGGCGACCGAAGGGGCGGTAATTACCCTTAGAGGCGCGGAAGCCGCCGTGACGACCACCCTGAGGGCGGCCTTCGCGTTCGCTATTGTGCGCGCCAGCGCGAGGGTCCTGGTGACGCTGGAAATCTTCCGGGGTGCGGGGCGGAGCCTGCTGGGTGTAGTCGAAGCCCTGCAGCTTGCCGCAATGGAGGTGCTTGCCGACGATGCGTTCGAGGCGGCGGAGTTCGCCAAGGTCTTCGCGGGTGACGAAGGTGATGGCAGTGCCGGTCGAGAGCGCGCGGCCCGTACGACCGATGCGGTGGACGTAGTCTTCGAGCTGGTCAGGGAAGTCGAAATTGAAGACGTGAGAAATGCCGTCGACGTCGATACCGCGCGAGGCGATGTCGGTCGCGACGAGCACGCGGACCTCACCGTTCTTGAAGGCCTGCAGGGCGCGCTGACGCTGGCTCTGCGAACGGTTAGCGTGGATGGCGGCGCAGCTGATGTCTTCGCCCTGGAGTTTACGGCAGACGCGATCGGCACCATGTTTGGTGCGCGCAAAAACGAGCACGCTCTTAAGGGCCTCGTCCTTCAGGAGGTGGTGCAGCATGACCTGCTTGAGGGCACCCGGGCACTCGTAGAGCAGCTGGGTGACGGTCTCGGCCGGGGAAGTACGACGGCCGACCTCAATCATCTGAGGGTCGCGCTGATACTGCTTCGTAAGGGTCTCGATCTCGCGGGAGAGCGTGGCGGAGAACATCAGGGTCTGGCGTTCCTTCGGAAGGGCGCGAACGATGGTGTTGATCGCGGGGAGGAAGCCCATGTCCAGCATGCGGTCGGCTTCGTCGAGAACGAGGTACTCGACAGCGGAGAAGTCACCATGACCCTGGCCGCCGAGGTCGAGGAGACGGCCCGGGGTGGCGATGAGGAAGTCACAGCCACGACGGAGAGCGGCAATCTGCGGGCGTTCGGAGACGCCGCCGTAGCAAGTGGCGACGGTCGCACCGGAGTAACGGGAATAAGCGGCGACGTTCTCAGCGATCTGGACGACCAGTTCGCGGGTCGGGGCCAGGATCAGGCAGCGGACGCGACCCTGGTGGGCGCCGGACTTCGTGCGGACCAGGCGGGTGAGCAGAGGGAGGGTAAAAGCGGCGGTCTTGCCGGTGCCCGTCTGGGCCACGCCGATGACGTCCTTGCCCTCGATGATGACCGGAATGGAAGCCTTCTGGATCGGCGTCGGTTCGGTGTAGCCCTGGTCGGCCACGGCTTTGAGGATAGAGGCGTCGAGGCCTAA
>CAMBGQ010000043.1 GCA_945866215.1 Opitutus sp. GAS368
CTTCGCCGACCGGCAGCAGCACCACGGGAATTTCGAGACGCTGATTCATCAGGCCTTCCCTCAGCACAATATCGTGGTTCGCAACCTCGGCTTCTCCGGCGACGAAGTCGGCGTGAAGCCCCACCGCTCCGACGAAGTGGCCGGCCTCGACTACTTCCTCAACATGAAGCCCGGCGCCCTGACCACCATGGTCGGTAAGACCGAGGTCACCTACCACGCCGGTGCCCACTTCCACGCCAACGTGATCTTCGCCTATTGGGGCTTCAACGAGTCCTTCGCTGGCGCAGCCGGCCTCGACACGTTCAAAACTAACCTCGACACCTGGCTCAAGCAGACCCTCGCCGCCGATTACGGTAAGGGCAAGGTCCGCGTCGTCCTCTTCTCCCCGATTGCGCACGAAGACCTGAAGTCCGCCCACTTCGACGCCAAGCTCGCCGCCGAGAACAACAAGAACCTCGCGCTCTACACGTCCGCCATGGCCACGGTCGCCAAGGCCAACAGCGTGCAGTTCGTCGACCTCTTCGCCGCTTCCCAGAAGCTTTTCGCCGCGGCCAAGTCCCCGCTCACCCTCAACGGCATCCACGTCAACGCCGCCGGTGACGCCGCCTTCGGTCCCGCCCAGTTCCAAGCCGTCTTTGGTAAGGGCAATGGCGGCCTGCTCTCCTATGCGGCGCTCCTGCTAGGCGTGATGCTCTATGCGGCGCTCCTGCTAGGCGTGATCCTAGTACTGACCGCCTTCCTCAAGTCCTCCGAAGAAAACCGCCAGAGCATGATGAAGCTGGTCGGCGTCGCCGTCCTCGGACTGGGCATCTTCCTGTTCTTCCGTAATAGCTCAGACCTTCCGACCGTGAACGAGAAGGTCCGCGCCGAGGTCAACGAGAAGAGCGCTCAGTGGCACCACCGCTACCGCACGGTCGACCAGTTCAACATCTTCGGCCAGCGCTCCCGCATCAAATACGAAGGCATCGATAACGCCACGGTACTCGGCGCCGAGCTCGCTAACCGCGACCTCAAGACCGCCAACCATGACAAGGGCATCTGGGCCGCCGCCCAGGGTAAGCCGATCGAAGTGAAGCACGACAACCTTAAGGCCGAGATTCCCGTTCCTCCGAATCGCAAGGAACCCGTCCCCTACCTCAGCGGCGAAGAGCAGCTGAAGCACCTCACCACACCCGAAGGCGTGAAGGTCGAGTTCGTCGCCGACGAAACCACCATCCCTGAACTGGTCAACCCAGTGCAGATGAACTTCGACACGAAGGGCCGCCTCTGGATCGCGTGCTGGCCGACCTACCCCGAGACCTCGCCGACGACTAAGGTCTTCGACAAGCTCATCGTCCTGGATCTCGACCCGAAGACCGGCAAGGTCCTCAAGTCGACCACCTTCCTCGACGGCCTCAACTGCCCGACCGGCTTCCAGTTCTACAAGGATGGCGTGATCCTCATCCAGTCGCCCGACATCTGGTACGTCCGCGACACCGACGGCGACGGCAAGGCCGACTGGAAGGAACGCCTCCTCACCGGCATGGACGCCGCTGACTCGCACCACGAGACGAACTCCATCTGCTATGAACCAGGAGGCGCCATGTATCTCTCCGACGGCGTGTTCCACCGCACTCAGGTCGAGACCTTCAACGGCGTGCTGCGCAATACCAACGGTGCGATCTACCGCTTCGAACCTCATACCAACAAGCTGACCCGCCACGTGCCTTACGGCTTCGCCAATCCGCACGGCCGCGTCTTCGACTACTGGGGTAACGACATCATCACCGACGCCACCGGTAACGCTAACTACTTCGGCCCGGGCTTCTCGAGCCACCTCGATACCGGCGCCCACTCTGGCTTCAAGCAGTTCTGGAACCGCCCTTCGCGCCCTTGCCCGGGCACGGCGATCTTGAGCAGCCGCCACTTCCCTGACGACTGGCAGGGTAATTTCCTGAACACGAACGTGATCACCATCCAGGGCATCTTCCGCGCGAAGATCACCGAAGACGGCGCCGGCCTCAAGGGTGAGACCCTCCTGCCGAACATGCTCGAGACCGACAAGGAAAAGGCCGGCAACTTCCGCCCCTCCGGCGTCGCCGTCGCCCCCGATGGTTCGCTCTACGTCATGGACTGGTCCCAGATGCTCATCGGCCACCTCCAGCACCACCTGCGCGATCCGAACCGCGACCACCAGCACGGCCGCCTCTACCGCCTGACCTATCCGTCCCGCCCGCTGCTCACGCCGAAGAAGGTCGACGGCGAGTCCGTCGAGAACCTCCTCGCGCTCCTCACCGAGCATGAAGACAACGTGCGCCAGCGCGCCAAGATCGAACTGCATAAGCACGACTCCGCCAAGGTGATCGCCGCGACCCAGAAGTGGGCCAAGCAGTTCAATCCGACCAAGGTCGAAGACGCCCACCACCTCCTCGAAGCCCTCTGGGTCCACCAGTGGCATGACTTCGTGAACCTCGAGCTTCTCGGCCAGCTCCTCAAGTCGCCCGAGCCCCGCGCCCGCGCCCAGGCCGTGCGCGTCGCCATCTATCAGCGCGACCGTATCCCCGGTGCCCTCGCGATCATGGAGAACGCCGTCAAGGACGCGCACCTCCGCGTCCAACTCGAAGGCGTCCGTGGATTGAGCTTCTTTAAGGGTCAGGACACCGAGCGCGCCATCGCCGCCGCCTCCTCCCTCAAGGGCGCCAAGGATTACTACATCGCCTATTGCCTCCGCCAGACGATGAAGCAGCTCGCCTCCCTCCCGGAAGGTAACGGCAAGGTGAACCTCCGCGACTACGCTGATCCCAAGGAAACCTCCTACGGACCGAGCGACCGGAACCTCTCCGCCCCCGACAAGAAGCTCTACGACAAGGGCAAGGAAGTCTACTTCCGCGAAGCCCATTGCGTGACCTGCCACCAGGCCGACGGCCGCGGCGCCGAGATGCCCAAGGAAGCCGGCAAGCCCGCTCGCGGCGCTTATCCGCCCCTCGGACGCACCCCGGGCTACCCCTCCAACGGCTGGCTCGAAGGCGACGCGGACCGCTCCATCAAGATCGTCCTCAACGGCCTCTACGGTACTCAGACGATCGACGGCAAGACCTACGGCGACCCCACCACAGGCCAGCCGGTGATGACTGGCCTCGGCCAGCTCCTTAGCGATGATGACGTCGCCGCGGTGATCACCTACGTCCGCCAGTCCTTTGGCAATAACCTGCCGCCCGTCAAGGCCGCCCAGGTGAAGAAAGTCCGCGAAGAGATCAAGGGGAAGAACAACGCCCTCTACACGGTCGAGGAAATCCTCAAGGAACACCCGCTCGGTACTCCCGCCAAGGTCGAGCCCGCCAAGGCCGAGCCGACGAAGGGTAAGAAAAAGAAGTAATCCTCAGGATTTCTCTCCGCAAAGGGCGTGCCGACCGGCACGCCCTTTCTTTTGCTCGGGTGTGAATAATTCCCGCCCATCGGACGCTCGCTCCGCTTGCCTCTCGCCTGAAATCCGCAAATTTAACCTTATGAGACCCGCTCTTTGGAAAGCCGTCAGCGAACGACTCAAAGTCCATGACGCGGCCTACCGCCTGACCGCCCGCGATGACTTCAACGCGCGGGTGAAACTCCCGGGGTCCTCCGCACTCGTCCGCGCTTTCTATCAGCCGCGCGAAGGCGACGTCCCTGGCGAAGCCACCGTCGCGCTCACCCTTGACGGGCAATCGCAGCTCGGCGCGATCGCCGCCTTCCTTTCCGACCAGAAACGGTATGCAAAGAAACTTCCCTCGACGCTGCACTTCTCCCAAGAGCTCTCCGCGCGCAAACCGGAAGGCCTCGGCGAGGCGCGCCTAACCTTCAAGGCCAACGTGGTTTCCTGGCACGATAGCAAGCTCATCGAGCGCCTGAGCGCCTTCTACGCGGACAGCTTCCACGCCCTTTTCCAGCTGCACGCCGAACTATCGACGGCGGGAGAGTGAGGGTAGGGGCGCCACTGCGTGGCGTCCGTGGGCGGACAGAGTGTGGAATAGTCGGTGATTTCGGACAGGGCATAGCGCGTGCCTCTGCGAACGGCGGCCATGGCAATGGCCGCCCTACCCGATGCAGCTATGTCGTGACGCGGTCCCGATCCTACCTTAGCCTTAGTTCTTCCCTTTTACCCCTACAGGGGCTTAAAAATACCCCTTCCCTTTTTCGTCCATGACCTCAGCCCAAGTCCGCCAATCCTTCCTCGATTTCTTCAAATCGAAGCAGCACTCGATCGTCCAGTCGTCGAGCCTGATGCCGGACTCCCCCAACCTGCTCTTCACCAACGCCGGGATGAACCAGTTCGTCCCGATCTTCCTCGGCCAGACGAAGTGCCCTTACACCCCCGGCCGCGCCGCCGATACCCAGAAGTGCATCCGCGCCGGCGGTAAGCATAACGACCTCGAAGACGTCGGCCTGGATACCTACCACCACACGTTCTTCGAGATGCTGGGTAACTGGTCCTTCGGCGACTACTTCAAGCGCGAGGCCATCGACTACGCCTGGGAGCTCATCACCGAGGTCTGGAAGTTCCCGAAGCACCGCCTTTACGCCACGGTCTACAAGCCCGACAAGTCTAAGGGCGACCCGTCCGAGTTCGACCAGGAAGCCTGGGACGTCTGGGCTGAGAAGTTCCGCGCCGCCGGCCTCGACCCCGAGGTCCATATCGTGAACGGGAATAAGAAAGATAATTTCTGGATGATGGGCGAGACCGGCCCCTGCGGTCCTTGCACCGAACTCCACGTCGACCTCACGCCCGAGGGCGACACGAAGGGCACGCTCGTCAACGGCAGCGACGCCCGCTGCATGGAAATCTGGAATCTGGTCTTCATCCAGTTCAACGCCAACCCCGACGGCACCTTCAGCCCGCTCCCGGCCCGCCACGTCGACACGGGCATGGGCTTCGAACGCGTCGCCGGTATCATGCAGTGCACGAAAAACTTCAAGGACTTCTCGGGCGTGATCTCCAACTACGAGAGCGACGTCTTCACGCCGATCTTCCGCCGCCTCGAGGAACTCTCGGGCAAGAAATACGGCTCCACCCTGCCCGCCGCTGGTTCGATTGGCGACACGCAACAGGAAAAGGACGACGTGGCCTTCCGCGTCATCGCCGACCACATCCGCACGCTCTCCTTCGCGATCGCCGACGGCATCCAGCCCGGCAACTCGGACCGCAATTACGTCCTCCGCCGCATCCTGCGTCGCGCGGTCCGCTACGGCCGCACGCTCGGCCTGAAGAACGGTTTCTTCCACCAGCTCGTCGGCGTACTCGCCGAGACCATGGGCGACGTCTTCCCGGAAATCCGCACGCGCCGCACGGTGGTCGCCGACGTGATCCGCATCGAAGAAGAATCCTTCAACCGCACCCTCGATAAGGGCATCGCCCTCTTCGAAGACGAGGCCAGCAAGCTCAAGGCCGGCGGGGCCATCTCGGGCGCTATCGCTTTCCGCCTCTATGACGAGCAGGGCTTCCCGCTCGATCTCACCCAGCTCATGGCCCGCGAACGCGGCCTGACCGTCGACGGCGCCGGTTTCGAGAAGCTGATGGAAGAGCAGCGCAACCGCGCCCGCGCCGCTCAGAAGAAGGAGATCATCACGCTTTCCGATATCGGTTCCGATCACCCGACGGCTTTCGTCGGTTACGACGCCCGCGCCACGCAGGCTAAGGTCGCCCAGATTGCCAAGATCAAGGAACGCACCGCCGTCATCCTCGATAAGTCCCCTTGCTACGCTGAGATGGGCGGCCAGGTCGGCGACGCTGCGATCATCACCCTCGGCGGCCGCCAGTGGCACGTCACTGACACCCAGAAGTCCGGCCAGACTTGGCTCCACTTCCTCGATGGTGACGACGCTCCGGAGACCGGCGCAACGATTGAGATCGCCGTCGACCAGGTCCGCCGGGACGCCATCCAGCGCCACCATACGGTCACGCACATCCTGCACTGGGCGCTCCATGAGGTCGTCTCCAAGGAAGCCTCGCAGAAGGGCTCCGCGGTCGACCCGACGAAGCTGACCTTCGACTTCAACGGCGCGGCGCTCACGCTGGGCCAGCTGGCCGACATCGAGAAGCTCGTCAACGAGCGCATCCTCGCCAACGACATCGTGTCGTGGAGCGAAGTCGCCTACGCCTCCGTCAAGGGCCGCCCCGATATCATGCAGTTCTTCGGCGACAAGTATGGAGACTCCGTGCGCGTCGTGCAGGTTGGCGGCAAGGCTGCCTCGCTCAACGGCTGGTCGATGGAACTCTGCGCGGGCACGCACGTCCGCCACACGGGCGAGATCGGCCTCTTCCGCATTGTCGGCGAGAACGCCATCGCCGCGGGCGTCCGCCGCATCGAAGCCGTCGCCGGCCTCGCCTCCTACGAACGCGCAAAGTCCGAAGCCGAGCTCCTGAAGGCACTGGCGTCCTCAACCAACACCCCGATTGCTGATCTCGCCAAGCGCCTCGAGCAAATCATGGAACAGAGCTCTACGCTCGAGAAGAAACTCAAGGTCTACCGCGACAAGGAATCCTCGCAGCTCGCCGATACTCTCGCCGCCAAGGCGAGCGACCGCGCGGGCCTGAAGTATGTCATCGCCCATGTCAGTGCCGAGACGCCTAACGATCTCCGCGACCTCGGCGCCAAGGTGGCCGGCAAGGTCGGTCCTGCCGCCGTCGTCGTCCTCGCCGCCGTCTTCGGCGACAAGGTCTCTCTCGTGGCCAACTGTGGTCCGGACGCCGTCAAGGCGGGCAAGGCCGCTGGCAAAATCGTCACCGACGCCTGCGGCAAGCTGGGCGGCAAGGGTGGCGGTAAGCCTGACGCCGCGATGGGCGGCGGAACCGATATCTCCAAAGTCGCCGAGGCCTTGGGTAGTGTGGTGTAAGCCAGGCTTTACTGCCTTGGGTAGGGCGGGCTCTCCGAGCCCGCCGTTGACCCAATCGAGATCCGTACCTCACCCGGCGAACGGCGGCCATGGCAATGGCCGCCCTACCACTTACCCCTATCATTTTTATCAATGCCCTAGGCCCTCTCCAGCCTTTATCATTCATCATTCATCCTCCATCCTGTCTCCATCCCTCGTCCCATGCGCCTCTTCGCCCTTTTTCTCCTACTCCCCCTGACGCTCGTCGCGCAAAGCGGCAATACTGGCCAAAGCCCGAAGCAACACGTCCGCATGCAGGTCGACGCCGACCGTCTCGCCCTCCCGCTCTCGATCTCAATCAAGGGCAAGGATCGCGCCGCCGTCGACGCGCGCGTCGATGCCATCCGTAAGGAACTCGAGAAGCGTTTCGCCGACCAGCCAGGCTGGGAACTCCGCGAAATCTCCGCGGAGTTTGCGCGCTCTGAAGCGAAGTCTTACGTCTCGCGTCCCGCCAGCGGCAGCAAGCTCTTCGGCGACGACGAACCCGACAAGAGCGATGCGACCTTCATCGCCAATGCGCGCTGGGAACTGCACACCGAAGCCGACAAAGGACTCAAGGGTCTGGAGGTCCTCCGCTCCAAGGCTGCCGACCTCGTGAAGGCGAAAGATGACAACGAGAATCAAGTCATCGGCACCCCGGAGTATGTGCTGACGAATCCGCAGGATTACCGCAACGAACTGCTCGATCAGATCAAGAACGACTTCGAAGAAGCCAAGAAGCATCTGCCCGAAGGCCAGTGGACGCTCGAGCTCACCGCCCTCGCCGGACCGGTCAACGTGACATCGCTCGGCGGCAAGCGCTTCGAGGTCAGCCTCACCTACCGAATGGCTTTCCTCACGCCGCCGCCTCAAAAGGCCACGAAATAAGGCTTCCTCACGCACCCTGCCAGACTTGTCCTTGCCCTCCGTCCAGTGTTTATTTATGAGCATCTGCCGCCTAACGCTCGTTTCACCTAGGCGCCAGACTCTCTGATGAAGGCTTTCCCTTTCCTGACCGACTACGTCAACCAGACCTTCGAAAAGGAGAAGGGACGGCTGGACTACATTTTTCTGCGCCCGATCCTCCAGGTGTCCTATTTCTTCCTGAAGGCTGTCCTGTTCCCCCTCAAGTTCCTTTTCCACCGTCGCGCCTACGGCTTCGAGGCGCGCTGCATCGACGGCTTACTGGCCTTCGGGATGAAGTACTTCGCCACCGTTGATGCGGTTGAAATGATGGTCCGCCACGTGCAAATCGAACCGCTCCTCTACCGCCATTTACTCGGAGAGAAATCCCACGTTGAGGGCGAGCGGCGGAAATTTAATGGTATCGATGGCGACTACAACATGGATAGCCTCAGTGAAATGGTCCGGAATAACCTGACCATCGGCCACGACGAGCTCTCTTACGAACTGGTTGACCGCTTCGACAAGGACGCCTTTCTCGCGAACCTCGACCGCATTCGCCGGCGCCTGCCGGAGGACCACATGCTTTTCAGCAAGCGAGCGATGGAGGCCACCCAAAAACACTCCCTCCAGTGGATTGGCGTTACCAATGTGGTCATCATAATTGTCATGGTCATCACGATCTTCGCCGATCTCCGAACCACCGTAAAGGCGCTGAATTCCTTCGACTCTGACTCGGTGCTCCTGTGGGCCATGAAGCATCTCTATGCCCATGATCGCGCGGTCTTGACCGACCTCGATTTCTATCTTCAGGCCGAAAGCAACCGCGGGCACTTCAGCAGCAGCGTTTTCCTCTCCAGCCCAAGCCTCTATCTCCATAACCATATCGCCTTCGACGAATACGCCTACCGGACCCTGCGCGAGCGGCCGCCTACCGTTTCTAGCGAAACGGTAACATCATGAACTGCTATATCACGGGAACTGGGTCTTTTCTCCCCGGTGAAGCAGTCCCTAACGAAGCCATCCCGGACTTCATGGGAGAACTCGACGGCGAAGCCTTGGTCCGACGGAAAATCCTCCGCATGAACGGGATTAAGTCGCGCCACTACGCGCTCGATCGCGCGCAGAATCCGACCCATGACGCCTATGAAATGGCGGCCCTCGCCGCGGCTCATTGCCTCGATCACAAGCCGGGCACCTTCACCTACCTCTCGGCCGGATCCACCAACACTCCGCTGGTCGGACCAGGACTTTCTAGCATCCTCCACGCCCGTCTCGCCCAGCACGGCATCTTCGCCCGCCCCGTGGAGATTAATTCGAACTCGGGCATCTGTACTTCCGGCGCCCAGGCACTCGTCAATGCCGCTCGCGCCATCGCCTCGGGCGACCATCAGGAGGCACTCTGTATCGGCGTCGAGCAACCCTCGGTTTTTTTGAAATCTTCGTTCATCCGGCCCCCGGACGATCGGGCCCTCTACCTAGACAAAGAAACCTCCTCGAAATGGTTCATGTCCGTCTTCCTCCGGTCGATGCTTTCGGACGGTGCGGGTGCCGTCAGCCTCCGCAATCAGCCGGCAACCGATCGAATTTCCTACCGCCTGAACTGGACCTACTCGCGTTCCTTTGCCCATGAAACCCCGCTTTGCATGAGCCTGGAAAGCCGTAGCCTGCTACTCAGCCAGGACGTTGCCATCCTCGCCAAGTACATGAGGCCCAGCGTTAATCAGCTCGTCCGCGGAGCGTTAGCGCAGCACGGCGAATCCCTGGCAGAATATCAGTGTGTCCTGCCCCACTTATCATCGTACTTTTTTAAAGCCTACTTACTCGACATCTTAACCAAAATGGGGGGTGGTCCCGCCATACCCTACTGGACAAACCTGGAAAGCGCCGGCAACGCTGGCTCCGCCAGTATTTTTATTATACTGGATGAGTTCACCCGCAAACACGCGCCGGCCCACGGCGACAAGGTGATGCTGTTCATCCCGGAGTCTGGCCAATTCAATTTCGTCTTGGTCAGTCTCACCGCCGTTCACCCATGACCGCCAAGCGCCTCGCCATCATCGGGGCCGGCTGCAGTGGCTTGGTGACTTTAAAGCTGGCACGAGAACGCCTTCCTGACTGGGAGATTGTCTGCTTTGAAAAAGGTAGCTCCACGGTGGGCTGCTGGGGAAACCCCTATCCGAACTTTGTCTCAACCTCGACGAAGTACACCACGCAATTTGCCTGCCATCGAAAATGGGATTCGAGCTTCGATCCCGCGCAACGTCAGACCAAAGGCGACTTTTTCCTCAACGATGAGTTCGGCCGCTACCTGTTAGACTTTGTCGCAACCCATCGCCTGGCCCCGCACATCCGCCTCCACACTGCCATCCGTCGCATTACGAAGGACCCGCAGGGCTGGCGGCTATGGATTGACGACGGCACATCGCGCGAGGAGGTCTTCGACCGGCTGGTAATCTGCACGGGCCTGGTCGACCAAGTGAAAGCCCTTGAAACCGGCATCCCCCATCTCACGCCCGATAGTCCCATACCCTCGAAAAAGACCATCGTCGTCTACGGCGGTGGCGAATCGGCAGCCGACTTTGCCCACCGACTCTCCGCTCCGCACCTCGGTAACCGCGTCTTTCTCTCCCTCAAGACGGGTATCCGCGTCAGCCCGCGCTATCACCCTATCCGCGGCGTCCCCTCTGACTTTCTCCGCAACCGACTGCTGCTATCCATCCACCCGGACCTACGAAACGTCATCGGCCAAAAATTCGTCGAAGCCCGGATTCGGCATCAGCAGAAATTTGAAAAGTTCTTTGATTCACCCACGACAGGCCCCGCGCCCGACGCCGCCTTTCTCGCCAAGCGCAGTGAGTGGGACGCCAAACTCACCGCCCGGGCCAAGGACGACCTTTTCAACGTGTTCCACACCAAGAGCGACGGCTTCCTCGACGACGTCGCGGCGGGACGCATCGAGATCATCGGACCGCCCTGCGACGAGAGCCACCAACGCTTCCACGACTTCGACCGGACGACGACGCTCGAACTCACGCCTGACCTCATCTGCCCGATGATCGGCTTTCGCTCCGGCCTGTCCGAATTATCGGGCGGCGAAATTCTCGTCAGTGATTTCCACCTCGGCAGCCTCCACGCGCGCCACGACGACCTGTTCCTCGTTGGCTTCGCACGTCCGATTATCGGCAACATCCCGACGATGAGCGAAATGCAGGCAAAGCTGGTCACGGGTATCCTCGCTGGCCGTTTCCAACGGCCCGCAGATCTCGCCGCCATCCACGCAGCCAGCCGTGTGAAATTGCTACGCAAGTTCCCCGCGCTCAATACCGAGACCATCCACCCAGTGGAGATGATTCCCTACTGCGACCAGCTCGCGCTCCTCATGGGTAGCCTTCCCACCCTGAGGAGGGTCGGCTCCTTCCGTCGCTGGCTAAAGATCCAACTCGCGCCCGTCTCTACCCTCCAATATGTTGACGAGGACTTCGACCCTAAGGAGATGGACGCGCAAGTCGTCCACAGCCCTGCTCTCATCACTGGGCTCCTGGTTCTCATCAAGCTGTTGCTCGATATGCCCTACAAGCTGCTGAAAGGGCAAGGAGACCGGATGATTAGGCCCACCACGCTTACCCCGACAGCGAGTCGGCCTTAGCTTCACTCTGGCGAAGCTCGCCAGCACTTATCTTCCCCCGTCCGAACGATATCATTTCGGATGGTTTTCCGCACGCCGCCGCCTCAAAAGGCCACGAAATAAGGCTTTTCAGGGCCGGCCTCCCCGGCTTGTCCTTGCCCTTCCCTGCGGGGCGCCTAGTCGTCATTCATGGCCATCCGCCGCCTTACGCTCGTCGTCAACCGCACCAAGCCCGGTGTGGATGACATCGTGCGCGCGGTCCAGGACGCCACCCAGAAAGCTGGCGTGACCCTTACGGTAGCGGATGGCTGGCCAATCAGCCGTGCCACCCTCAAGGGAGCCGATGCGTGCGGCGTGGTCGGTGGCGACGGCACTTTCCTCGGTGTAGCCGAGGCCGCCGCGCTCGAAGGTGTGCCCCTCTTCGGTATCAACCGCGGAAAGCTCGGCTTCCTCGCCGCCTACCCAAGCGAAGACGTCGGTGCTTCGCTCCAGTCTATTCTCTCCGGCGACTTCCGCGTTGAGAAGCGCGCGCTCCTCGAGATCCGCTTCGCCGACGGCAGTTTCACTCTGGCGCTGAACGACCTCGTCATCAAGACGCGCGACGTCTTTCGCATGGGCCGCTTCTCCGTGCTCGCCGACGGCGCCCGCGTGAACGAATACCGCGCCGACGGCCTTATCCTCGCCTCCCCCACTGGCACCTCCGCCTACAATCTTGCCGCTGGCGGCCCGCTCGTTGACCCCGCCGCCTCGGTGATTGTCCTGACCCCCATCTGCGCGCACACCCTCTCGAACCGCTCGGTGATTTTCGACGGCGAGACCGAACTCGAGATCCGCAGCGAAGACAGCGCCCTGCTCGGCCTCTCGGTCGACGGCCGCGAGACCCTCGAAGCCCAGCGCCGCCTCCCCCTCGTCATTCGCACCGCCAAGGTCCAGCTCGCCCTCCTGCGTCCGAAATCGCTCACCCATTTCGACGTCCTGCGGAGTAAGCTGAAGTGGAGTTAAGGCGGGCGAAGCCTGCCTTAACTCCACAGGGGTAGGGGTAGGGGCAGTTCGCCGCAGGGCGAACCAAGGTAGGGGCACGATTTATCGTGCACTCCGATGCAGAGGGCGCGGCGAAGCCACGCCCCTACCCTCGGCCGCCCTGCGGCGGCCTAGCCCCCACCCCACCCCTATCCCCACCCCTACCCCTAACCTCATTGACCTCGCCCTCATTGGCCCCTTTATCGCCCATTCGATGCTGACGATTGCCAACCTTTCCAAGTCCTACGGGCCCCGCACCTTGTTCGCGGAGGTCTCGCTGAATATTGCCCGGACGGACCGGCTCGGACTCGTGGGCGCCAACGGCGCGGGCAAATCCACCCTCTTCAATATCATCCTCGGCAAAGACCAGCCGGACGAAGGGCTCATCGAGTGGGAACGCGGCGCGAACTTCGGCTTCCTCCCCCAGGAAAGCGCGCCGGCCGGCGATGAGACGATTCTCCAGATTGCGACCAGCGGCGGTAAGCTCGAGCCCGAGAACGACGACGACTGGGATATCGACTACACGCTCGAGCCGCGCGCGAAGAAGATCCTCGCCGGCCTCGGCTTCCGCGAGAGCGATCATGAGAAGGTAGCCAAGACCTTCTCCGGCGGCTGGGTCATGCGCGCGCACCTCGCCCGTCTCCTCGTCAGCGAGCCCACGCTCCTGCTGCTCGACGAACCGACCAATCACCTCGACCTCGAAGCCCTGCTCTGGTTCCAGGACTACCTGACGCGCTATCCCGGTGGCCTCGTGGTCATCTCGCACGACCGTGCCTTCCTTAACGCGCTTTGCACCGGCACGATTGAACTCCGCGGCCAGCGTCTACACGAGTACTCCGGTAACTACGACGACTTCATCCTCGAACGCGTGGCCCGTAAGGATCGCCAGCAGGCGATGTTCAAGAACCAGCAGCGCGAAATCGCACACCTCCAGACGTTCGTCGATCGCTTCGGCGCCAAGGCCTCCATGGCTTCCCGCGCGAAGTCCAAGGAGAAGCAGATTGCTCGCCTCGAGGAGGTGGCCATCGACGAGCCCGAGGACGACCTGAAGAAGATCCAATTCCGCTTCCCCCAGCCTCCGCGCTCCGGCCTGAAGGTCATGAAGCTCGAGCACGTCCACCAGGCCTACGGCGAGCACGTCGTCTATAAGGACCTCAATTTCGAATGCGAACGCGGCCAGCGCACCGTGCTCGTCGGCCCCAACGGCGCCGGCAAGTCCACCCTGCTCAAAATCCTCGCTGGCATCATCCCGATCAACAGCGGCGTGCGCGAGGAAGGCGGCAACGTCATCACGGGCTACTTCGCCCAGAACCGCGTCGACAACCTTAACCCCAAGCTCACCGTCCTCGAGAACGTGATGGAACTCCGCACCACGGAGAACGGCCTCACCGAACAGCAGGCCCGCGGCATGCTCGGCACGTTTCTCTTCCGCAAGGACGACGTGAACAAGCGCGTCTCCGTTCTTTCGGGCGGTGAGAAATCTCGCCTCGCCCTGGTGAAGCTGATGATCAACCCGCCGAACTTCCTGCTGATGGACGAGCCGACGACGCACCTCGACATCATGTCGATCGATGCGCTCATCGCCGCCCTAAAGAATTACGAAGGCACGCTCTACTTCGTGAGCCATGACGTGCACTTCATCCGCGAGATCGCCAAGACCGTCCTGCACGTGCATTCCGGCCGCCTGACGAATTACGCCGGCGACTACGCTTACTATCTCGAGAAGTCGAAGTCCGGCAACGAGCGCGCCGCGCTTACCGCTGGCTTCACCGACGCTCGCCCAAAACAGGATGAAGCGCCGAAGGTCGAAAAGCCCAAGGCCCCCGCGAAACCCTCCGCTTCGGATATCCGTAAGCTGAAGGCTGATGTCACGAAGTGTGAGCAGCAGGTCGCCGACCTCGAAGCCAAGCAGGCCCAAATCACTACTGAACTCGCCGACCCAGCCACCTATACTGGCGGCGTGAATCTCCCGCAATTGAACGCCCGCCTCCGCGATACGATCAACGCCCTGCAGACCGCCACCGCCGCCTGGGAACAGGCCGCGCAGAAGTTGAGTGAGGCAGAGAGCGCGTAAACGCGAAGCGCAGGCCAAACAGGCAGGGACAGGGGCTGGGACTGGTTCCAATTCTTAGGGACTGAGTCAGACGCAGGGGCAGTTGAAGCCATCCTGTAAATCTACCGGTGTCTGCCCCTAGGCATCGAAACCTGTCCGTGTCCCTGCCCCTGTCCCTTCGACTTCATTGGCGGTTACCCCACCATTCCTTTCTGGCTCTGAGGGAACCCTTCCCTTACTCCTCTGTCCTTACCTGACCTCCCCATGCGTTCCCTCACCCGTCTCCTCAGCGCGCTGTGCCTCCTGGCCGCCGCCATTCCCGCCGCCTTCGGCCATACCGCCGGCGAAGAAATGTCCTCCGCGGCCAGCGCCTTCCTCGGCTCGCTCAACGAAGCCCAGCGCGCCAAGACATCCTTCAAGTTCGATGACGCCGAGCGCACCAACTGGATCTTCGTCCCGGCCGCCCGCAAGGGCCTCCCAATCAAGGAAATGAATCCCGGCCAGCGCCACTTCGCTCAGGCCATCCTCTCCGTCGCCCTCAGCGGTCGCGGCCATATGAAGGCCGAGCAGATCATGGCCCTCGAACACGTGCTGTTCGAACTCGAGAAGGACTCCGGCCCGAAGCGCGACGCCGAGAACTACTTCGTCTCAATCTTCGGCGCTCCGAACGCCAAGGGCACCTGGGGCTTCCGTTGGGAAG
>CAMBGQ010000044.1 GCA_945866215.1 Opitutus sp. GAS368
CAGCGATACGCCGGCAACTGGTGCCATATCTTTGCTATTCCAGCCCTAGCCCGGGCCCTAGCCCTTCCCTTCACCCTTCTTGCCTTTCCCCGTCGTCTCCCTTCTCCTTCCCCTCCCGTGTTCGCCAACCTCACCGACAAACTTACCAAAGCCCTCCGCGACCTCCGGGGGCTCTCGAAGCTCTCCGAAGAGAACATCGCCCCGACCCTGAACGAGGTGCGCTCGGCGTTGATGTCCGCGGACGTCAATTTCAAGGTCGCCAAGGACTTCACCGAACGCGTCAAGGTCGCCTGCCTCGGCCAGGCGGTCATCGAGTCGGTCAACCCGGGCCAGATGGCCGTTAAGATCGTCTCGGACGAGCTCACGAAACTCCTCGGCGAAGGCGAACGCCCGATCGACCCCCGCCGACCGCTCCGCATCCTCCTCGTCGGCCTCCAGGGCTCCGGCAAGACGACCAGCGCCGCCAAGCTCGCCAAGCATCTCGTCAAGAAGGAAGGCATCCGCAAGCCCTCCCTCGTCGCCGCCGACTTGCGCCGCCCAGCGGCCATCGACCAGCTCGAGACCCTCGCCAAGAACGAAGGCTTCGACTTCCGCTCCGACCGCGCCGCGACCGACGTCGCCGCGATGGTGGGTCGCCTCGTCAAGGAAGCTGAAGCCGCCGCCGCGGACCTCGTCATCGTCGACACCGCCGGCCGCCTCCAGATTGACGGCGACCTGATGGAGGAAGTCCGCCGGGTCCGCGATGCCTTCCAGCCGCACGAGGTCTTCCTCGTCGCCGACGCCGCCCTCGGCCAGCAGGCCGTCGACGTGGCCGCCAAGTTCCACGAGTCCACGCCCCTCACCGGCATCATCCTGACCAAGCTCGACGGTGACGCCCGCGGTGGCGCGGCGTTGTCGATGAAGTCGGTCACGGGCGTCCCAATCCGCTACATGGGCACGGGCGAGAAGTCCTCGGACTTCGACACGTTCCACCCCGACCGCATGGCCCAGCGTATCTTGGGCATGGGCGATGTCGTCTCCCTTGTCGAGAAGGCCCAGGAGGTCGTCGACCACAAGGAAGCCGAACGTCTGGCCGAGAAGATGAAGAAGGCCGACTTCGACCTCGAGGACTTCCTCGCGCAGATGTCGCAGATGAAGAAAATGGGGCCGCTCGGCGACATCATGAAGATGATGCCCGGCATGGGTAACGTCCAAGTCGGCGCCAAGGAAGAGAAGCACCTCGCCAAGACCGAAGCCATCGTGCTCTCGATGACCAAGAAGGAACGGCGCAATCCAGAAATTCTCAACGGCTCGCGCCGTCTCCGTATCGCCAAGGGCTCCGGCACCCAGGTCAGCGATGTGAACGCGCTGATCAAACAATTCTCCCAGATGCGCGACATGATGCGCATGATGAAGGGCGGCAAGGGCAAGGAACTCATGCGTCGCATGGGCCAGATGGGTGGCGGTCGCGGCGGCATGCCCGGTGGCGGCTTCCCTGGCGGCGGTTTCCCTGGAATGCGCTGATTGCCATGTCCCAGATGATTCCCTTCGACCCGGCCCTGCTCTCCCGTCCGGGCTGGATCTTCGACTGCGACGGCACCCTCGCGGCCTCCATGTGGATCCACCACCGCAGCTGGACCCACATCGTGGGCAAGCAGATCGGTCGACCGTTCGACTTCCCCTGGCCCCTCTTCTGCTCGATGGGCGGCATGTCCGCCGTCGACACCTGCAAGCGCCTCAAGGCCGATTACGGCTTCGACCTGAACGTCGAGCAGTTGCTCGCCGATGGCCATGAGTTCCTCGAGGAACACCTCGCCAAGGACGTCACCGCCCGCACGGAAGTCGTCGCCGTCGTCCACCACGTCCGCGGCCTCGGTCACAAGACCGCCGTCGCGTCCGCCGGTCGCCGCGATCACGTGCACACCACGCTCAAGCGCATCGATATCACGCACCTCTTCGACGCGATCATCACCGCCGAGGACGCCGCGCGTTCGAAGCCGCACCCTGACCTCTTCCTCGCCGCGGCGGACCGCCTCGGCCTGAAGCCCGCCGACTGCGTCGTCATCGAGGACAGCCCACGCGGCAAGGAAGCCGCCGACGCCGCCGGGATGCCGTGCATCTTGATTGATCCAGCGTAAAGAAAACGAGACGGGCACAAAAAAGGACGGCCGGAAGGCCGTCCTTTTGTTTAGTGCCCCCTAAATGAAGTTACTTCTTCAGCTTAGTGCAGAAGCGCGCGAGGCGCTCGAGGCCCTGGGCGATGACCTGGTCGGAGGTCGCGTAGCTGAGGCGGATATAGCCTTCGGAACCAAACGCGGAACCGGGGACGACGGCCATGAGCTCTTCCTCGAGCAGACGGTCAGCGAACTGCGTGGAGGGCAGGCCGAAAGACTTGATGTTCGGGAAGAGGTAGAAGGCGCCCTGCGAGCGGTAGCAGGTCAGGCCGGGGATGGCGTTAAGGCCGGCGAGGAGGTTCAGGCGGCGCTTGTCGAAGACGGCGCCCATCTCGGCGAGGGAGGCCTTGGCCTTGTCGGGGTGCTGGTGCACCGCGAGGGCGCCGAACTGGGCGAAGGTGGTGGCGTTGGACGAGATCTGGCTCTGGAGGTCGGCCACGGCGGCGGCGAGGGCCTTGTCCGAGGCGACGAGCGTGCCGAGGCGCCAACCAGTCATGGAGTAGCTCTTGGCGTAGCCGGAAACGGTGATGGTCAGGCGGGCGGCTTCAGGCGAGAAGGTCGCCGGGCTGCAGGTGGTCTGGCCGTCGTAGACGAGGTTCTCGTAGATTTCGTCGGACATGATCCAGACGTTGGCCTGCACGCAGATGGCCACGAGGGCTTCGAGCTCGGCGCGGGAATAGACGGCGCCGGTCGGGTTGGACGGGCTGTTGATGATGACCATGCGCGTCTTCGGGGTCAGCGCGGCGGTCAGCTGGGCGGGGGTGATCTTGAAGCCGGTGACGTCTTCGGCGTTCACGACGACGGGCGTGCCGCCGGCGAGCTTCACCATCTCAGGGTAGCTGACCCAATACGGGGCCGGGATGATGACTTCGTCGCCAGCGCTGATCGTGGCGAGGATGGCGAGGTAGCAGGACATCTTGCCGCCCGGAGAGACGACGACGTTGGCGTCGGCGATGCCCGTGAACCCGCGACGGGTATAGTCTTCGGCGATGGCCTTGCGGAGGGCGGGGATGCCCGGCGTGGGGGCATACTTCGTCTGACCATCGGCTAGGGCCTTGGCGCAGGCATCCTTGATGAACTGCGGGGTATCGAAGTCGGGCTCGCCGACGCCGAAGCCGACGACGTCCTTGCCGGCGGCCTTGAGGGCCTTCGCCTTGGCATCGACTGCGAGGGTCGGCGAGGGGGCGACATTACGGGCCCAGGAGGAGAGAGCGGGATTCGACATAGCGGAGAGCCCCCACGCAAAGGACTCCCAGCGGATTGGCAAGACTGAGTGAATACGAGGGCCCGAGGGCCGGAGGGCATGAGGGCCGGAGAGACCGTAAAGATACGGGTGGCGGGTGGCGGGTAATCAATCCTGCCACCTGCCACCCGAGGTCGGCGCCCGCCACCTGAAACGACTTCCCTGCTCGTCTCAGATATCGAGCGCGTCGTCCTTGGCCTTCTGAGCGCTGGCCTTGGCTTCATTGGCCCGGCGCAGCGGCTTCAGCTGGTCGATACCGACGGCAGAGGAAATCATCCAAGAGGTGATGGAAATCGTCAGGGTCGCCATGGCCCACTTATTCAGCTGGAAGTCCTTGATGAGGCTATCCGTCAGGGCGAGGATGGCCCCATTGGTCAGGAAGAGCACGAGATAGGCACCCAGGCCGAGCGTCAGGATCAGAATCGGGATTGAGACGATCATGAAGATCGCCAACAGGACCGGACGCAGGAAGGAGTTGAACAGTCCGAGCACGACCGCGATGACCGCAAGCGTCACGGGGTCGCCGTAGTTAAGGAAGCCGAAAGACTTAGCCAAGAAAACCCCCAAGGCGAGGGAACCCCATTCGAGGGCCAAGACTCCGAGACGACGGGCGACTTCCATCCCCGCATCATACCACAGGAAAGCCCCCCGACAAGGGGGACTTTCCGGCGGCTGACTTAGCGGGCGTGGCGGACATCCTCCCCGGAGAGGAGGAAGATGACCTGTTCGGCGATATTTTTCGAGTGGTCGCCGATGCGCTCGAGGGCTTTGGAGATGAAGATCAGCTCAACGTGGGAGGCGGACACCTTGACGGTGTCGCCGGCCTTGCCAAAGAGCTCTTCATAGTTCTTACGATTCAAGGTGTCGATTTCAGCGTCACGCACGAGGACCAGGCGGGCCTTGGCGATGTCACCTTCGATGAAGCTGTCGAGCGCGAGGCGCAGGACTTCGCAGGCGATGATACCTTCGGCGGGGACGTGCAGGAGGTTTTTAAGGGGTCCGCGTTCGGAGATGACCATCGCACGCTTGGCGATGACCGAAGCCTCGTCGGCGATGCGCTCGAGGTCATGGCCGATATCACGGGCGGCGAGGAGAAGACGAACGTCGCTCCCCATCGGACCAAAGAGGGTCAGGTACCGCATGATTTCGCGATCGACGCGCTTCTCGAGATCATCGACGCGGTCGTCCATGCCGCGGACTTGGAGCGCCAAGGAGTCGTCGCCAGTCTCGACGGCGCGGAGGACCAGGCGGGACATGTCGAGCGAACGCTCGCCCATCAGGATGAGGTCGTCCCGGAGCTGGCGGAGTTCGTCGTGGAAGAAGCGTTGCATAAAGATAGTTGTGAAAGGTTCAGCCGAAGCGGCCCGAGATATAGGCCTCTGTCTGGGCCTGCGACGGGTTCATGAAGATCTTCTCGGTGGTATCGTATTCGATCTGCTTGCCGAGGTAGAAGAAGGCGGTGCGGTCCGAGACGCGGGCGGCCTGCTGCATGGAGTGGGTCACGATTACGATCGTGAACTGGTCCTTGAGCTCGTGGATGAGTTCTTCGATTTTGCCGGTGGCAATCGGGTCAAGGGCCGAACAAGGCTCGTCCATCAGCAGAATCTCGGGGCGATTAGCGATGGCACGGGCGATGCACAGCCGCTGCATCTGACCGCCGGAGAGGCCGAGGGCGCTGTCGTCGAGGCGGTCCTTTACTTCGTCCCAGAGAGCGGCCTTACGGAGCGAGGTCTCGCAGGCTTCCTCGAGCACGGCCCGGTCGCGCACGCCGACCACGCGGAGGGCGTAGACGACATTTTCAAAGACAGACTTAGGGAAAGGGTTAGATTTCTGGAAGACCATGCCGACGCGACGACGCAGGGAGATAACCTCGAGGCCTGGATCATAGATCGAGCGGCCGTTGATGGTGATATCACCCTCGTGACGGATATCGTCGATGAGGTCGTTCATGCGGTTGAGGTTGCGCAGGAGCGTGGACTTACCGCAACCGGAAGGGCCGATGAAGGCGACCACCTGGCGCTCCGGGATATCGAGGGAGATGGCGTCGAGGGCTTTTTTCTGGCCGTACCAGAAACCGTAATCCTTGATGGTGATATAGTCCTTGCGCCCTTCACGTTCGGTGGCGGGGCGGACCTTGATGCGAGAGGAGGACGGAGGGTTCATGATTTGGGACATGAGGTGATTTGTTTTTAGAAGGAGGCGCCCTTGAAGCGAGCCCGAAGGCGGTTACGAATCGTGATTGCGCCAAGATTCAAGAAGACGATCAGGACGATGAGCAGCAGCGTGGTGGCGAAGACCATGGGGCGGGCCGCATCCGAATCGGGCGACTGGAAACCAAGGTCGTAGACGTGGAAGCCCAGGTGCATGAACTTGCGGTCCATATGCAGGAACGGGGCGGTGCCGTCGAAAGGCAGCGTCGGGGCGAGCTTCACGACGCCCACCAGCATGAGCGGAGCGACCTCCCCGGCCCCACGGGCCATGGCGAGGATAACGCCAGTCAGGATGCCTGGAGCGGAAGCCGGCAGCAGGATGTCGCGGATGGTCTGCCACTTCGATGCGCCCGTGGCCAAAGAGGCTTCGCGCATGCCACGCGGGACGGCCGAGAGGGCTTCTTCCGTGGCGACGATGACCACCGGGAGCGTCATTAACGCGAGGGTCAACGAGCACCAGAGCAGGCCGCCGGTACCGAAGACCGGGGTGTTGTTATTATACTTCAGCTGGTCCGAGAAGAAAAGCTGGTCGATCGAACCGCCGAGGACGTAGACGAAGAAGCCCAGACCGAAGACGCCGAAGACGATGGACGGGACCCCTGCGAGGTTGTTCACGCTAATGCGCACGATGCGCAGAATGGGCCCTTTCTGGGCGTATTCGCGAAGATAGATGGCGGTGATGACGCCGAAGGGCGTGACCATAAGGCTCATGAACACCGTCATCACGAGCGTGCCAAAGATGGCCGGCATCAGGCCGCCCTCCGTATTGGCCTCGCGAGGCTCATCGAAAATGAACTCGCCGAGGCGCGAGGCAAAGAGCTGCGTACGACCCCAGGTGTCGAGGCGGTTCGGAAACCAAGCGCGGACGATTTGGGTAAGCGGGATGACCACCTCGCGGCCGGCAGCGTCCTTCGTGTCGAGCAAGGCCACTGCCCCGCCGTTAACGATCTTCTGGGCCTCGGCCTTGAGAATGACAAAACGTTCCTCGAGTCCTTCGATTTGGCGACGGCGGACCGCAATCTCGTCGGCCAACTTGAGGTCCTCAGCGCGACGCAGGGCCACGCGGGCATCGTCCATCTCGTGATTGACGTCGCCAATGCGATGTCGGGTGATCTCTTCGAATTTCTCGCGGACCTCGGCCGCGGCGGAGACCTCGGCCTGCAAAGCGGACTCGAAGGCTGAATCCGTGATCAGGACGACCTTGCCGTCGGACTTGCGCAGGGACTGCGGTCGGACGAAGGCGGGGCCATGCTCGACGCGCTCCAAGCCGAGGACATCGGCGGGGAAGGCCTCCGCCTTGATCTTGGTTTCGTCAACCCAGAGGTAGGAATTGCCGTTCAGTTCGCGGAGGCCGACCTGATACTGAAGTTCGTAGCGGGGCTGGTCGGCGGGCGAACCAGCGCGGATGCGGCGCTGGGCCAGCTGGCCGATGATCGTGCGGCCGTCATCGACCTGCGCCACCGGCACGGGCGGTGCCCAGAAGACCGTGATGCCGTTGACAAAAACGAGCGAAAGGAGGCCGATGACCATACCCAGGCCGATGATCAAGCCGAGGCCGGTGAACCAGACCCAAGCTTCGCCCCGGGGCGTGCTGCTATCGGAAGAGGAGGCCATGGTTTAGACGACTTTATAGCGCTCACGCAGGCGCTGACGGAGGATTTCCGCAAGGGTGTTGATCACGAAGGTGAGCAGGAAGAGACAGCACGCCCCGAGAAAGAGCGCGCGGAAGTGGGTGTGACCGACAGCGGCCTCAGGTAGCTCGACTGCGATATTGGCGGAGAGCGTGCGCATCCCGCTGAAGGGATTAGTCTCCATGACGGCGGTGTTGCCCGTGGCCATGACGACAATCATCGTCTCGCCGATCGCGCGACCGAAACCGATCATGATGGCGGAGACGATACCCGAAATGGCCGTCGGAACCACGACGCTCCAGACCGTCTGCCAGCGGCTGGCGCCGAGGGCGAGCGAGCCGGAGATCAGGGAGTCCGGGACGTTGGAAAGGGAGTCCTCGGCGATTGTGAAGACGATCGGGATGACCGCGAAGCCCATCACGAAGCCGACCACGAGGGAGTTGCGCGAGTCATAGGTCTCACCGGTCGTCTGGCGCCACCATTCGCGGAAATCGGCAATCGGCAGTCCGCTGACGGTGTCCTTGACCGTAAAGAACATCGCTTCGACGACCGGGCCGGCCTGCCAGGCGAGATAAGCGCAGAGAGCGAGGAAAGGCAGCAACCAGACGAATTCCATGCCGGGTTTGACCTGACGGCGGACCGGCTGCGGGAGGGCGGACCAGAGGAAGCCGGCGAACAGGGCCGCGGGGGCGAGGATGCCCACGGCGCAGAAAATCGAGATCAGCCGTGGGTCGACGAGCGGGGCGAGCCAGAGGCCGGCGAGGAAGCCGAGAACCACGGAAGGCAGCGAGGCCATGATCTCCATGACGGGCTTCACAACATTGCGGTATTCCGGACGAAGGAACTGCGAGACGTAAATCGCCGCGGTTAACGCGATCGGGAGGGCGAAGAGCAGCGCAAAGAAGGTTCCCTTGGCCGTACCGTAGATGAGCGGCATCATGGAATACTTCGCCTCGAACTCGTCCGAACCAGAGCTGGACTGCCAGGTGTAATCCGGCCCGGTGGCACCTTCGTACCAGATCTTACCGAAGAACGCGCCCCAGGAAGATTCCGGGTGATGATCGTCGATGCTCCAGCGATGAAGTTTGCCGTCGGCGGAAAGGGCCGTGAAACGGTCGTAGTTGCCCGAGAAGACTACCTGGCGAATCGAGCCGGCTGGGGCTTCGCCCTCCCAGCGAAGGGTTCCCGTGGTCATATTGCGGAGCTGGAGGCGACCGCCGGCGACCGCGAGGTAACACTTGTTGCCCTCAGCGGCGTAAACCCCTTCGCCGGCGCCGGCAAGGACCTCGCCGTCATGGATCTTACCCCAGCGGCGCAGGCTCTTTCCGTCTGGCTGTAGCTGCGGATACATCGACCAGATCTGCTGGGAGCCATCGCGCCCCACGAAGACGACCGAGACGTTGCCGAAGATCAGGCCGGCCGAGGCGACAGCCGGATCGCGCGATTCCTTGAAGGGCACGAAGGACTGCAGGAAGGAGAAGTTCGCGCCATCGTCGGCGTAGGCGCGCACCTCGCCGGACTTGCCGACGACAATGAGCGACTCGGCAGTGGAAGGCAGGAGGACTTGCGAAATGGAGGGGGCATCGGCGGCGACCACGAAAGGATCGCTGGCGACGACGCGGGCCTTGCCGCCCAGTCCTTTGCGCTCGGTGAGGCGGACGGCGGTCAGCAGGGGCTTGCCGGCCTCTTCCTGCCGGACGAGTAGCAACCGCGTAAGGGAGCCCTTGGCGTTCCAAACGTCGACGCAAGGTAGACCTGGCTTGCCAATCGCCACCGGTTCGAGGGCGGCGACCAACGGTTCGATTGTGCGCTTCCCGGCTGCGTCAAAGGTCGATCGATAGCTGACGCGGACCTCCATGACGGTCCCGTCGGAGAGCCCGAGGAAGACCAGACCGGTACGCGGATAGGATTTCACCGAACTCACGCGGCGACTCCCGAGACTGGGAGCCCAATCCAAGACCTTGGTGCCATCCTTGGAGCGCTGGAAGACCATGGAACCATCGGCGAGGACAACGAACGGGAGTTCGCCGTATTCATCCTCCCCGAAGCCCATCGCGGCGGCCGGCACGGTGAGCGCCGAGACCGGCGTCACGGTGGCGCCAATGAAGAGCGGGAAGACCTGATAGATCAGGAAGGCCAGCATCCCGAAGACCGCAAGTACCACGCCGACCCCGCCGATGCGGATAAGGCGACCCATCCATCGGTCAGCGGCGAGGGTAATGGGACTCACTGTAAAACGCGATTCCGGCGCAGGCGCAGGAGTGGGGTTTTTGTCAGAAGTGTCCATCGGGTTACGGTCAGGTGTCGTTGGCTCTAGTAAAGGGTAAGGCGGGAAGACCCCGCCTTAGGAGGACCCGAGATCGTACCGTCGCGCTTTTTAGACCGACCCCAGAGGGTGTGGTGGCGACGATACGATTTCGAGACCAAACTTACTCGGCGCTGTAGTACTTGAGGGAGGCGCGACCTTCGGCGGCGGCGTCAGCCGGCAGCGGGAAGTAACCGTCCTTGATCACAATCTCCTGGCCCTGCTTGGAGAGCACGAAGGTCATGAATTCGCTGGTCAGCTTGTCCATGTCCTTGGAAGGAGACTTGTTCACGTAGACGTACAGGAAGCGAGCGAGGGGGTAGCTACCGTTGAGGCAGTTGGGGTAGTTCGCTTCAGCGAAAGGCTGGCCATCCTTCTCGGAGAGGGCGAGAGCCTTGACGCCGGAGGTCTTGTAACCGATGCCGGAGTAGCCGATACCACCGAGTTCGGCGGCGACACCCTGGACGACGGCGGAAGAACCGGGCTGCTCCTTGACGGAGGACTTATAGTCACCGTTCTTGAGGCTCAGCTCCTTGAAGAAGCCGTAGGTGCCGGAAGCGGAATTACGACCGAAGGAGGAGATCGTCTTGCTGGCGAAGGCGCCGGTCAGCTTGGCGTCGCCCCAGGTGTTGATATCCTGTCCGCCGCGCTTGCGGGTGGAGGAGAAGATACCGTCGATCTGGGAGAGGGAGAGGCCGGAGACCGGGTTGTCCTTGTGGACGAAGACGGCGAGGGCGTCGATGGCGACGGCGATCTTGGTCGGCTTGTAGCCGAACTTACCGGCGAAGGAGGCGACTTCGGAGGAGCGCATCTCGCGGCTCATCGGGCCGACGTTGGCGGCGCCAGTGGTCAAGGCGACCGGGGCGGTGCTGGAACCCTTGCCTTCGACCTGGGCGTTGACGTTCGGGTAGCGGGCCTTGAAGCCTTCGCCCCAGAAGGTCATCAGATTGATGAGCGTGTCGGATCCGACGGCGTTCAGGTTACCCGAGACGCCGGAGGTGACGGCGTAATCAGGCAACTTGGCGTCGACGACAACGGCATCGGCGGCCGGGGCAGCGGACTGGGCGGAAACGACAGTCGCCGTGAAGGCGAGCAGCGCGAGGGACTTGAGTGTGGTGTGCATATGTGTAGGAAACGCCGACATCATCCCATACGATTGTTACAGTCCCGTGTCGGGAGGGTGTTTCTTGGGCAATAGCCCCACCCCCTTACCCACCCCTTAAATCCAGAAAACCCTTATTTTTTGAGGTATTCGGCAATTAGGTCGGCCGAACGGGCCTCCGCCTCCGCCACGGGAAGGCCGCCTTTCACTCCGGGACGCTTGTGTCCAGTCTGGGTGAGCCAGGCATCGCGTAACAGCGCCGAACTCTCGCGCAGGCTCTTCAACTTCACGCCGTCAGCAAACACGACATCGGATTTCCATTTCATCATCGGTGCCAGCGACTGCCACACGGCCTTCGCCATGAAGAGGTGTCCCTGCTCGCCAGGATGCAGATTATCTTTCGCATAGATGAAAGTAGGATCGGCCCTCTTCGCGGCGTCGACCGACTGATGCAGCAGCGGATGAATATCGATGACCTGCCAACCAGCGGAACGCTGCGCGACGAGCCACGCGCCGTACGCTTTCATCACGCCGTCGTAGTTGATTGCATCCTTGGCGCGATTGTCGGGAGCATACAGTGGAGGCGTGACGATGACGATGTGGGCACCCGCGCGGATGCAGGCAAGGTGTAGCTTAATGATGCCATCCTGGAAGGCCAGCTGACGCGAAGCATCGAGCGGCTGATAGATGCCATCGTTGATGCCGTAGCAGGCGACGACGAGCGTCGGCTTGAATTGCGAGAGCACGCGGCCGAGGCGCTCATGCAGATCAGGACGCGGGAACGCGCCGCCGGCATGACCGGGCTCCGAGAGACCGGAGGTCGTCTCGCTCGAGAGACCCATATTCACGATTGTTGCTCGATTCATACCCTTCTGCGCGCGAATCGCAGACTCGACGTACACCGTCCAGTTGCCGCCGTACGTGATGCTATCGCCGAGGAAGAGGACACGCGGCTCGGGCTTGTCGGCCGAAGCGCGGGCGGAGAACAGAATCAACAGGGCAAGAAAGAGGCGTGACATCGCTATAGTCTGACATTTTGCCGAAAGAGGTAAAAGCCGATTAAGGGACGACTTATTAACGGCCGACCACTTCCGCCTTCTCCCGGCGGGCGGACGGAGTATCGTCGCCCGTCTGAACCCGCCCATCCACATCAAGGGAGCCCGCACCCATAACCTCAAGGACGTGGAACTGACCATCCCCCGTTATCAGCTGACCGTCATCACCGGCGTGAGTGGTTCGGGTAAATCCTCCCTGGCCTTCGATACCCTGCATGCCGAGGGGTGCCGACAATACCTCGAATCCCTCTCCGCCAAGGCCCGAGGAATGCTGGATTCCGCCCCCCGCCCCGACGTGGACTTCATCCGGGGCCTCTCCCCGGTCATCGCCATCGCCCAGCGCACCGGCGGCAACACGAACCCCCGCTCGACCGTTGCCACCCTGACCGAAATCGCGGACCACGCCCGCCCTCTCTGGATCATCGCCAGCGACCGCCGCTGCCTCAAGGACGGCCACCCCGTCCGGCGTCGCTCGCTTGATGATAACCTGCTTGCCCTCGAAGGCATCCCCGCCGGCACCCGCCTGATGGTCGTGGCCCCGGTAGCCAAGGATCGCCCGTCCGTCCTCCTCGAAGCCTCCGCCGATCTCGGCCGCCGTGGTTTCTCCCGCGTGCGCGTCGACGGCACCGTCGCCACGCTCGAAGAAGCCGCTGGCCTGCTGACTGGACGCGAAGCCAAGCAACTCGACGTCGTGGTCGATCGTATCGTCGCTGGCCCCGACCAGCGCAGCCGCCTGGCCGACTCCCTCGAACTCGCTTTCCGCGAAGGCCGCCACCGCGCGAGCGTGCTCGCTGAAAAAGACGGACGGTGGGAAGAGCATGTGCTCTCGCTCCACCTCGCCTGCGAACATTGCGGCGAGACTTACGAGCCCATCAGCCCGCGTGCCCTTTCGCATAACCATCCCGAAGGCGCGTGCCCAGATTGCGGCGGCCTCGGCCGACAGATGCGCTTCCAGGAAAGCCTGTCGATACGCGACGAAGCCCTCTCGATCCACGACGGCGTCGTGAAGCCTTGGAAATGCGCGACCCGTAAGACGCTCATCCGCCGCAACGCGATCACCCGTGCGCTTGCCGAGCAGGTGCCGTTCGACCTCAAGACCCCGTGGCGCGATCTGCCTAAGGCCGTGCGCGACCTCCTACTGCACGGCGACCCGAAGCGAAAGTTCCTACTGCCTCCGCCCAAAGGCCGCAAACTCGTCGAGACTGTCTGGACGGGCATGTTCACCGAACTCGAACACGCCTATCGCACTACCACCGGAGAATCACTGCGCCAGCGCCTGCTGCAGTTCCAGGCCGGCTCCGTCTGCGCCGGCTGCCAAGGACGACGCCTCTCCCCCGCCGCCCTTTCGTTGCGCCTGAACGGCAAGACGATGGCCGAGTTCCTGGCGATGACGATTCCAGCTGCGCTGGAGTTCACGAAGCAGCTCGCCACTCATCCTGGCGTGATGCCAGCCGAAGAAGCCCGCCGCGGGCTTGAACAGCGCCTGTCGTTCCTGAATGACGCCGGCCTCAACTACCTCACCCTCGATCGCGAATGCAGTTCGCTCTCCGGCGGCGAAGCCCAACGCGTACGCCTCGCCACGCAGCTCGGCCTCGGACTCGTCGGCGTGACCTACGTCCTCGACGAACCCAGCATCGGCCTGCATCCGAGCGACCACCAGCGCCTCATCGGTTCGCTCCGCGGCCTGCGCGACCTCGGCAACACCGTCCTCGTCGTCGAACATGATCGGGACATGATGCTCGCCGCCGACCATCTCATCGAGATGGGCCCGGGCGCGGGTATCGACGGCGGACGCATCGTCTTTGAAGGCACGCCCAAGGCCTGCGCCGCGCACGCCACCTCACGCACGGGGGCCTACCTTTCCGGCCGCGCCACGCTGGAAGGCATCGTGAAGCGCAAGGTTCCGGGCAAAGCGCAGCTCACCGTCAAGGGCGCCACCGAGAATAATCTCAAGGACGTCACCGCTTCGTTCCCCATCGGCGGGTTCACCGTCGTTTGCGGCGTCTCTGGCTCCGGCAAGAGCACGCTCGCCATCGACATCCTTTCCGCCGCCGCGGCGCGCAAGATCAACGGTGCCAAGGTCGTCCCCGGTCGCCACGCGGGCCTCGAAGGCCTGGAGCAGATCACCGCGTTCACCGCGGTAGACCAAGAGCCCATCGGCCGCACCCCCCGTTCGAACCCCGCGACCTTCACTGGCATCATGGACCTCATGCGCGAGCTCTGGACCGCGCTCCCGCTCGCCAAGGCCCGTGGCTACGGCCCCGGCCGCTTCAGCTTCAATGTCCGCGGCGGCCGTTGCGAGACGTGCTCCGGCGAAGGCTCAATCGCGCTCGACATGCAGTTCCTCGGCGAGACCTTCGTCGACTGCCCCAGCTGCGCTGGGCGACGTTTCAACCGCGAGACGCTTGAGGTGCGCTTCAAGGGACTCAGCATCGCTGACGCGCTGGGTCTCTCGGTCAACGAAGCGGCCGAAGTCTTCCGCGCGCAACCCAAGCTCGCCGAGAAACTCCGCACCTTGGCGGAGGTCGGCCTGGGTTACATCAAGCTTGGCCAGGCCGCCAATACCCTCTCCGGCGGCGAAGCCCAGCGCCTCAAACTCGCCGCCGAACTCGCGCGCCGCGATCACTCCGGCCGACTCTACGTCCTCGACGAACCGACGACCGGCCTGCACTGGGACGACATCGCCAAGCTACTCGCGCTACTCGGCCGACTCCGCGACGCGGGCGCCACGCTCATCGTCATCGAACACCATGCCGACGTGATCATGGCGGCTGACTGGGTGATGGAACTCGGACCTGAAGGCGGCGAGAAAGGCGGTAAGCTCGTCTACGCCGGCCTACCCGAAGGCCTCCTCAAGCAGAAGGGGTCGCCGACGGGGAGAGCGTTGGAGCAGCGTTCTTAGTTCGTGGTTCTTAGTTCGTGGTTCTTAGTTCTTCGTCAGAACCTAAGCAGACGACTTACAGCCTCGCGGAGATTAACCCCGCGACGGAATTCAAATCCGCGATCTCGGCGGGGGTGAACTCGTAGGGCTGCATCTTGCCGATGCCGAGCACGCC
>CAMBGQ010000045.1 GCA_945866215.1 Opitutus sp. GAS368
CGGAGCACGAGTTTCTGCGTGCCGACCGGTACCGTCGCCGTGCACTTCACGTTCATCATCACGGGATACCGATCGGCTTCGCCTTGGCTCGCGGAGAGGGTGGAGATCTGCTCGGCGGACGGAAACGACACGAGTGTCCAAGCGACGGGTTTGCCGTCCGCCTCCAGACGAAGGCCGGCGAGGAACTGTTGGCGGCCCGTTGCCACGGCCACGGCCAGACTCCCGGGCGTATACATGAGCGCATCGAGTTCCTTGATCGAGGCATCTTTCGACGTCTGGCCCACGAGGAACGACGGAACGTCGAACTTCACCGTCAGTGCAAAGGAGCTGCGCTCATCGATGACGCCTACGCCCGTGGCTTCCTTCCACTCTGGGTGGGCCCAGAGAAGTGTCGGCAGGAGGGCCGAAAGCCAGAGCAGGAAGACACGCCGCATGGGAAGTGAGTACGACGGGACGTCGTCGCGTTCCAACCAAAACCGCTTACTTGGCTTCTTCTTCGCGGCGGGGAGGGCGCTTCTCTTCCTTGCTGTCGCTGGTACCAGCTGGCCGGGTGTAGAGCACGGTGAGATCGGCGGCGGCGAGAATCTTGCCCTTCATGGCGGCGAGCAGGGGGTCGACGGTGATCGGGCTTTCGGCCTTGGTCAGGTCAGGCTTGGCGGAAAGGGCGAAGAGCGTGAAGACGTATTTCTTTTCGCCTGGACCCTTGGAGTGCGGCGATGCGTACTCGGCGCGATTATGGACGGTGCTGATGCCCATCTTGCCGAAGTCGGTGGCGTTCTTGGCGACGCTCGTGGTCTGCGGATTGATGTCATGCATCAGCCAGTAGATCTTCGTCTTACCTTCCGGGTCGAGGTGGTGCATGATCAGCACCAAGCTCTGCGTGCCTTTCGGGACGCCGGTCCAAGCGAGGGGCGGGCTAGCGCTGGCGCCATCGCCGGTGAATTCGACGGGGAGCTTCTCGCCATCTTTCACCGCGGGACTCGTGAGCTTAAACGTGAGATTCTTTTCGGACGGCTTGGCCGCGGCGACGCTGTCGACGGAGCCGGCCGGCGCTCCGCCCTTGCCTTTACCCTTCTTACCTTCGGCCGGAGCTGCGAAGCCGAGCGTTGTTCCGCAAGTGAGAACGAGAAGCACGAGTGCTAGGGGGCGGAGTGAGGGGAGGGTCATGTTCACGAGATTCTAGCAGACATAGGCTTAAGGGCCGATGAAGCGGTTACTTTTTGCCTTTTCCTTTGGCACCTTTCCCCGCGCCTTTCCCGGCACCCCCGGCAGTCACCGCGGGCAGGCCTTGCTTCAAGGCATCCAGCTGTGCACCTAGCTTGGCGGCCAGTTCGGGTTGGGAGGCAAGTAAGTCCTTACTCTCGCCGAGGTCGGTCCGGAGGTTATACAGACTCCGCTTTCCATCGCTCGTCTCGATGATTTTCCATTCGCCATCGAAGAAGGCGATGTCGCGCGCGGCGATAAGGAAAGCAGGGCGCGGGAGGGTCTTGCCGGTCGATAGAGCGGGCCATTGGTTGGATCCGTCGAACTTTAATTTTTCTGGAATCGGGAGACCGAGCGCAGCGAGAAGGGAGGGGAAGAGGTCGTGCGCGGCGACCGGCTGTTGACTGAGTACACCGGCCGCAACCTTGCCGGGCCAGCGCACGATAGCCGGTACGCGGATGCCGCCCTCTTGGACGGTACCTTTGCCGAAGCTCAGCGGCGTATTCGGACTGAAGCGGCGGGTGGCGCCGTTATCAGAGCAGAAGACGACCACGGTGTTGGCGCGAAGGCCTTGTTCATCCAGGGAGGCCAGGATACGGCCGATCCCGATGTCCAGACTCTCGATGACGGCCGTGTAGAGCGCGTCGGACTTGTACTTCGCAATCAGTTCCGCCGGGGCGGCCAGAGGCGTGTGCGGCGCGTTGAAGGCGACCTGCATGTAAAAGGGCTTCCGGCGGTCACGTTGTTTAAGTTGCGCGATAGCCTCATCGGCAATCAGCGTGGTCGCATAACCTTTTTCTTCGACGGTCTTGCCGTCCCTAGCCCAGTCAATGACCCCCCGTTGGTTGAGGTGGGTGAAGTAGTCGATCTCCGGACCAAGGAAGCCGTAGAAGTGATCGAAGCCATAGCCGAGCGGGCCGGGATTAGTCCCCAGATGCCACTTGCCGATGAGCGATGTCCGGTAGCCGGCACTTTGCAGCGTTGAGGCCAGCGTAGGCGTACCTTTCGGGATACCTTGCTGCCCAGGTCCGACTACGTCGGTCAGGCCGAAGCGGCGCGGCATCATGCCGGTGAGCAAAGCCGAACGGGCGGGGCTGCAGACTGGGTATCCGTAGAAGCGTTCAAGCTGGACGCCTTCCTTGGCGAGTTGGGCGAGGGCCGGCGTGACCATCTTAGGATTATGGTAGCTGACCCCATTCCAGCCGAGGTCGTCGGCGATGATCAATAGGACGTTGGGCGGGCTGCTCGGCTGTTGCGCATCGGCGAGGACGACGACGAGGGCGAGAGCCAGAACGTGACGGAGCAAAGTCATGGTTTTTTATTTCCCACCTTTGGGGGTACCCTTGCCGCCTTTGGCGCCACCTTTGCCTCCCTTGTCGCCTTTACCGCCGTTGCCGCCGGTTTTGGTCGCGTCGCAGATGTCGGCGTCGCCGAGGACGGCGGTACCGAGGGGGCCTTTGAAGCCGCCGACGATGTAGGGCCACTCATGGCTGACGTGGTAGTGGTAGCCGAGTCCGTCGTGATCATGTCCGCTGATCGAATCAAGCTTCTGAGGGGCGGAACCGTCAGCTTCCGTGGGCCCGCGGACCGGGAAACCATCGAGCGCGAAGCCGACGACCTTACCTGACTTATCGTTGTCCATGACGGACGGCGCACGGTGGTAGTGGTATTCGTGGCCAAAGCCCGTGTGGCCGCCCTTGGGGTCGAGCGGGGCGATGTTCTTGAACGCTGTGATGCGATGGACTGGTTCCGGCGGGAAGAAGCGGACGCCATTGGTGCTGATGCCGAGCCCCGAGCGCGGTGAGAACTTCGCCTGGCGGAGCGGGGTGACTGCCTCGGAGGCCTTCGGGTTCTTCGGCAGGAAGATCGTCACAATCTGTTCGATCGGTTGCAGTTCGATCACCGAATTCGTCACGCCATCCTTGGCGGCCTGTTCGTAAGTCCAGCCCGCCAGTTCCTGGCGGGCGACCTTGTCGAACTCCGTGCGGTCTTTCGTGCGGTGCACCGTGCCGTCGGCGTCGAACATGTTCCAGCCGCGCTGGTTCAGGATTTTGAGATAGTCGGCGTCGACTCGGTAGAACTTCTTGTCGACGGTGTCTTCCCAGTAGCCGCCCTTGTCCTGAAGCGTGGCTGGTGCCCAAGGGCCCATCGCGTGATCATGGGGCAGGGAGCGGACGACGATCTTATAGACCGTGGCCTTGGAGCCGTCGCTGAGGATGCCTTCGATCTCCGTGATCGGTTTCACCAAGGCGCGCTTGTCGAAGAGCGACGGGAGGTCGACCGGGGCGGCAGTGGCGGCAAGGCTGAGGGCGGCGCAGACGAGTGAGAACAATCTCATAGTAAAGGGATTATGCCAGAAAAGGCCTTAACCCAACATTAAGAGATCATTATTCCGAACTGTCGGAGTCTTTGTAGCTGCGCAAGACGCGGGGGTTCTGAAAGCAGCCGGGCTTAAAGAAGACTTTCTCCATGAAAAGACCACGGGCGGGAGCGGTCGGCACTTCGGAGGTGATGATCCTTTCCTTGCGGTAGGCGACCAGACGTTCGGGCGGCATCTTGCCTTCGCCGACGCGGAGGAGTCCGCCGACGAGTCGGCGAACCATCTTATAGAGGAAGCCGCTGCTCTCGGCGATGATGGTAATCCGTTTGCCGCGGCGGCGGACTTCGAGGCGACGCAGGTCCTTGACTGGATTTTCCTTCTCCATCCCTTGGCCGTGGTTCGCACCGAACGCGTAGAAGTCATGCTTGCCGAGCAGAAGTTTGGCGGCCTGTCGCATCAGCTTCACGTCGACGGTCTTCATCCCTAATCCCAGGCAGAAGCGCGCCTCCCAAGGCGGCGGATACCCGGCGCAAATTTCGTAGCGGTAGCGTTTACCATCGGCATGCCAGCGACAATGGAAAGTCGGCGCGACGCGCTGCAGCTGCGTGACCAGCAGGCCGTTCTGTTCGCACGAGTTGATGGCGTGAACGAGATTGCTGCAGGCGTGGGGCCAGAAGGCATCGAAGTGGAAGCGCTGGCCGACGCTATGAACGCCGGAGTCCGTGCGACCACTGCCATGGATGACGATCGGGGTCTTCAGGATGCGCGACAAGCGCGCCTCGAGTTCGCCTTGAATCGAAAGCCGCCCCGTCTGGACCTGCCAGCCGATATGATCGGTGCCATCGTAGGCGACCGTCGCGAGGAAGCGTTCGAGCTTTGGCCTAAAAGGCGGCTTGGTCTTGGCGGGGGGCATGTCAGCTGCCGATTCCGCGGCTGTTGAGGAAATCCTGCAGCAGGACGGCGGCCGCCCGGGAATCCCGTTCGCCGGAGCGGACTTGCTGTTGGCGCTCCTTGACCGAGCGCGCCTTGCGCCCACCCAGTCCGTCGGCGGCTTGGCTCGTGAGGGCCTCGTCGACCTTTTCGATGGGTAGACCGAAGCGTCGGGTCAGCTCGTCGGCGAAGGCATCCACCTCATCGCAACGTTGGGTGCGGGCCCCTTCGACTGAGAGCGGGTAACCCAGGACAAGTAAGGTGACCTTGAGGCGGACGATTTCCTGGCCGATCTGGGCGAAGCGTGCTTCGGCCCCATCGGCCACCGCGGCTGGGAGAGGGAAGGCGAAACCGAGCTCATCGGCATGGCTCAGCCCGACCCTGCGGGAGCCATAATCGATGCCGAGAAAGACTTGAGCCACGGGGTCAAATTGGGACAGCTTGGGCGATTATTCAACTCGACACATCGAGGGGCGGTTTGACACCGCCCCCGGCGGGAGTTCGACTGTGCTTATGTCCGCGGAACCAAGCCTGAATGACCACGAGAGGGCTCTATACTCCCGGCAGATTCGTCTGCCCGGGGTGGGGGAGGCTGGTCAGCTGCGTCTGCGCGAGGCCAAGGTGCTGTTGTTGGGCGCGGGTGGCCTCGGTTCGCCGGTCGGCCTTTACTTAGCCGCCGCTGGTATTGGACTCATCGGCATCGCCGATCCGGATAAGGTCGAAATCTCGAACCTTCACCGACAGATTGTCCATGGCTTCGACACCTTGGGACTACCCAAGACCATCTCCGCGGCCGAGGCACTCGGGGAGATCAACCCTGGACTGAAGGTCGCGCTTCATCCCGAAGGATTCACCGTCGACAATGCCGCTGCATTGGTCGCCCGTTATGACATCGTCGTCGATGGCACCGACAACTTCGCCACCCGCTTCCTGGCTGCGGACGCCTGCGTGCTCGGGGGGCGTCCACTGGTCCATGGAAGTATCCTCGGCGCGGCCGGCCAGGTGGGCGTCTTTCTGCCGAAGGCTGGTTGCTATCGATGCCTCTACCCGGTGATGCCGGATGCCAGCTCCGTGCCCACTTGCGCCGAGGCCGGCGTCCTTGGCGCGACCTGCGGGGTCGTCGGGTCATGGATGGCTTCCGAAGTCCTGGCCGTCCTGCTGGGCAAGCGGCAAGCCTCCCGGTTATTCGTCATCGATGTCGACGCGGGTGCCTCTCGCTCGGTCTCCCTGAGCGCCGACCCCGCCTGCCCGTCCTGCGGTCCGGCGGCCACCCTCCATAGCCTCGACAAGGCCGCCTATGCCCCGGTGGCCTGCCCGTCTCCCCCTATCATGGCCGATACCCCCCTCGAAGTCACCGTTGAAGAGGCCCGACGCCTGCTATCCGGTCCGACCCCGCCCCTCCTTATCGATGTCCGGGAGCCCGACGAATATGCGGTCTGTCGTATCGCGGGGTCGCGGCTGATTCCCATGAACAGCCTGTCTGCGCGTCTGTCCGAGATTCCGCAGGACGTGCTGGTGCTGGTCCAGTGCCACCATGGGGGGCGGAGCATGAGGGTCACCCAGTTCCTGCGAGCCAAGGGCTACGCCCGCGTCTCCAACCTCCAAGGCGGGATCGACGCTTGGTCGCTCAGGATCGACCCGAAGGTCCCACGCTACTAAGGAGACAAGGCTTGCCGACCCTCGCCCGCTCTTATTTTATTCACCTCTCATCATGAAGCGCCTCACCTTCCTTCTCGCCCTCGCTGCCTTGAGCGTGGGTTGCACCTCCCGTATCCCCGACGGTTTCAATCCGTTCGGCGCGGCCAATGCCGGCGGCGGCTTGGACGTCCTCGATATGCGTTCTGAGAACGCCCGGCGCGACGCGCTGGCCGCGGCCATCCTCGCTGGGAATATTCCCTCTGAGGCCATCCTGACTACGGTCTACTTCGACTTCGACCGTTATACCGTCGCAGCTACCGAGCGCGGTAAGCTGGACAGTCTCGCGGGTCGTATCATGGCGACGGAAATCATCATTGTCGGCTACACCGACCACTTCGGTACCGCTGAATATAATCTCGGGCTTTCGGATCGCCGCGCCCAATCCGTCCGCGATTACCTCGGCAAGCTTGGAGCCAACCCGGCCAAGTCCGAAATCATGGCCTTAGGTTCGCAGCAAGCCGACAAGTCTGCCGCGGGTCGCCAGTCCGGCGCCAAGGATCGTAAGGCCGTTGTCGTCGACGTGAATTATTCAGGGACTATCTCCGCCGCACCGGCCGCACGTAAGGCCGCCCCGGCCGCCGCGCCGACACCGGCGGCCGCTTCTGGCGAAGCTCCGGCCCCGGTGAGCGCGCTCTGAGCGGACGGCACACGGCAAAAAAAGGCCCGCCAATCGGCGGGCCTTTTGTTTAGAATGCGCAATAGCCTTAAGGGAGTGTCGTGAAAAGATAAGCCATCGTGCCGCCGAAGACCACCGTGGCGACAACCTTCGCCGTCCGGCGTTCCTGGTCCGTGCGGTGCAGTGCGCCCCAGCGGCCAAAGATCCAGCAGGCCGTGGCGACGAGTGCCAAGCCGAGGGAGGCGTCGCGCACCCAGGCGGCGTCTTCAACCAGCGCGTTGAGTACCCAGAGCAGGTAGAGCGCATAGCCGAACAGCGGGAAAGACATCCCTTGCTTCAATGACTCCATCCATTCACCCGGCCGCGGAAGGAGCGCGGCGAGACGCGGCGACATGGAGAGCAGTAAATAAGGGAGCGCCATGCCGATTCCGATGACGGTGAAGAAAAGGAGGGTCTCCCCCGTGGAGCGATCCTTGTCCAGGGCGAAACCCAGCGCGGCGCCCAGGCCGGGGGCGGTGCAGGGCGTGGCCACCACCGTGGTGAGGACACCGGAGAGGAAGGTCGCGACGCGCCCATCGCCGTCGCCAGCGGAAACGCCGCCGAGCCCCATGCCGATCTCGAAGACGCCGGCCATGCTGAGCCCGAGGACGATCATCAGCACGCACGTGGCGAGCACGAAGCCAGGAGACTGCATCTGGAAGCCCCAGCCGACGGAGGAGCCTCCGGATTTGAGCGCGAGGATGAGCAGGGCGAGGGCGAGGAAACTGACGATCACGCCGGCGGAGTAGAGCAAGCCGTTGAGGATCACTGTCCCCCGCGCCGCACCGGCTTCCTTGGCGAAGCCGAGGACCTTGAGGCCGATCATCGGAAAGACGCAGGGCATCAGGTTGAGCAGGGCGCCGCCACCGAAGGCGAAGAGCAGCCAGATAAAGAAGGAATGCGTCGTCGACTCAGCTTGGTAGGCCCGACCGGCGGAGACGGCCGTCAGAGCGGCGAGTACTTCGGTCCCAGTGAGCGCCTCGGAAAGGATGGCGGGGGGCTGGCCGGCTTTGAGGAATACGTTGAGCGGGATGCCGGTGCGGCCGTATTTGCCGAGCTCTTGCGCGATGACTTCGTCCTTCTTGGTCCAGTCAGCTTTGAGCATCACCACGCCGGCGGACGACATTGCCTGCGAGACATCATCCTGCGTGTAGACGCGTTTGTTGACCTGGCAGGTGGCGCACCACCGCGCGGTGAAGTCGACGTAGACCGTCTTACCTGCGGCCAAGGCCGCGGCCTGGGCTTCCGGCGTCCAGGGTTGCCACTCGCTGCTCGTCTTGGTCGGCGCCGCCGGGGCCGGGGCGCCTTTGGGTGCGGCGGGACCGAGGATGGCCTTGATGTCGACAAAGCCGCCATCGGGAGCGCGCGTGGTGAAGATCAGTTCGCCGGAGTCGAGCGTCTCCGTGGCGTCTGCGAGATCGAGGACGACAGACTCGCCGACGCGCTTCTGCTTGGCCGTAGCCGTCGGAGAAATGAAGCCGCGCTCAGGGAACCAGGTCTGCGTGAGCTTCTCGCCGCCCGGGATGGCGACCGTCAGTGACTTGCCGTCGCTCGTCGCGGTGGTGGTGAGGCGGGGGCGCAGGGCGGGGTAGGGTTTCGGGTCGTATTTGTAGGCGGCGTTGCCGGCGCCGACCTTGACGGAGAGCTCGACCAACTTGTCATGCGGCCAACACCCGCTGTCATCGCACTCCAGCCATTCGGCCTTGCCCTTGAAGGTCAGCGTACCCTTGGCGTCGGCCGGCACGGCGACCTCCATGAGCAGCAGGGTCTCGTTTTCGTAGACGAAGTTATATACCCCTGACTGATCGAGCAGCATCGGGCCAGGCCAGACGAAGGCACCGATCGTCGCGCCAGAAACCTCGGTCCATTCCACCGTCGGTGACTGCCCGGCGTCGCCTGGGTTCTTCCAATAGATATGGAAGTGCGGGTCGCACCGGAAGCGCATCGCGATGAGGGCCTTTTCGCCAGGCCGGATGTCGGGGGTCAGGTTGACCAGGTCCACTTTCGTGCGGACGGCGGCGGAGATTTCGCCCAACAAAGCGAAACATGACAGCAGGCCGAGGACGAGGAATCTCATGGGCCGAAGATGGACGTGAAACCGGCAGGAAGCAAGGCGTCGGAGACGCCTCAGGTAACCAGGTGGCAGGGGAGCAGGGCCGCGTCACTCATGCCGTGGATGATCTTCTTATCGGCTGGGCAGAACGTCGCCAAGATGCCCGAAAGTTCGACCGTATCGCCGTCTACGAAGAAATACGGACAGAGGCGCACGCGGCCATCGGCCGGGACCACCGAGCCATCCTCGGCGTAGACTGGGTGGGTCAGGCGCGAGGGCTTATGGTATGCCTGCATCACGTGGAAGGTCTCGTTCTCCGGGTTGAGGGCGTTCTCGATGGCCTCGAGCCACTCTTCGCGGGAGACGTCGCTGCCGAGCGTCACCGAGCGGGCGCCCCAGGCGGTCTCGTGGAAGCCGCTGGCCTTGATGATGAGATTGCGCTCGCGCTGGGAGGCCTCGGCAAGCTCGGTCCATTCGCGGATTGGGCGCCCGGCGAAGCCAGGGGCGTGGAGCACGGCCGTCGGCGGGAGTTCCGTCTTTTCCATGATCCAGGTCTGCGGGATGATGCGATAGAGGGCCTCATGGTGGTCTTCGGGGAGGTTTTCCTTCCAGAATTCGACGAGTTGCGGATGGTGCAGCAGGGCGAGGCCGAGCTTCTCCTCCTGGAAGGCTTTCATCGGCGGCGACAGCACCAGCGTACCCGCCTCGACGGCGTTAAAGACGCCATCGGCGCCCTTGACGTTGGCGAGGTCGAAGAGCTCGAAGAAGCGGTAGAGTATGTCGACGCGACGCGGGGCGCCATCGACCGGGATGTAGGAGCCGTCGCCCATCTGCATGAGTTGGGCGGGGGCCACGACGTGCACATCGTGGCCGAGAGAGCGGAGCTTCTCGCCGAGCCATTCGAATTCTGGGCGGTAGGTGGCGGCTTCCTCGCTGACGACGATGGCCACAAGCGGGAATTTCTGGAGCGGAGTCAGGCGCGCAAGCGAGGCCATGAAACGGTCAGGCATGCTGTGCGCGCCGATCACGCGGGGGAAATCCTCGGCGTAGACCTCGTTGAGATAGGCCGTGAGACCGACGCCGCCGGGGACGCTGTCGAGTTCGGTCATCGTGAACCCCTGCTCGGTGATCAGGAGATCAGGGCGGAGGACCACGGGACACTGGCCCTTGACGGCGCGGTGGCGACCGTGCCGGATCAGCCCGGCGGGCTTGTTGCGGTCGAGGTATTCGGCGACCCACGGGGCGTAGACCTCGCGGTTACGGAGGATCTTCTTGTCGGTGAAGGAGCGGACGTAGAGACGTTCCAGCGCGCGGTGATAACTCAGGCACGCTGCGCCGATGCGTTTCAGGTCGCGCAGCTGCGTCTCCGTGATGGGCCACGGCTCCGGGGAAAGCTTCCAGATCTTCTCCGCAAAGAGCGGGGTATCGAGGAGCTTCTGGCGGAGGATGTCCCGGCTGGGCATGGGGCGGCGGGGGACTTAGTCCTCGATCTTGATGTCCTTGTTGCGCGTGCGCGGTCCGCCGGCCCGGAGCCAGCCGTTGATGAACGCGTCGATATCGCCGTCCATGACCGCTTGGATGTTGCCTGTCTCCACGCCGGTCCGGAGGTCCTTGACCATCTGATAAGGTTGGAAGACGTAGGAACGGATCTGGTTACCCCAGCCAATATCGCCTTTTTCACCGTAATATTTTTCCATCTCGGCCCGTTTGTCGTCGATGGTCTTTTCGTAGATGCGGGCGCGCAGGATCTTCATCGCCAGAGCGCGGTTCTTGACCTGGGAGCGTTCGCGTTGGCAGGCCACGACGATACCCGTCGGGATGTGCGTAAGACGGACCGCGGATTCGGTCTTATTGACGTGCTGGCCGCCCTTGCCGCTGGAGCGGTAGACGTCGACCCTCAGGTCGGCCTCGTTGACTTCGACGTCGATGTCATCGTCGATTTCCGCGACAACGTCGACGGAGGCGAAGGAAGTATGGCGGCGGGCGTTGGCGTCAAAGGGCGAGATGCGGACGAGACGGTGGACGCCGCGCTCGGCCTTGACGTAGCCGTAGGCGTTGGGGCCCTCGAGGCGGAAGGTAGCCTGGCTGATGCCCGCGCCTTCCCCTTCGGCGACGTCTTCGACTTCGATTTTGAAACCGCGCCGCTCGGCCCAGCGTGTGTACATGCGGTAGAGCAGGTCGGCCCAATCGTTGGATTCAGTGCCGCCGGCGCCCGCTTTGACGGTGACGATAGCGTTGGAGCGGTCGTGCAGGCCGGAGAGGAAGGAGGCGATTTCCAGTTCGGCGACGGCGGCGAGCAGGTCGGTCCCGAGTTTGCGGAGCTCCTCGACCTCGGCGTCGGCGGTGCCATCGGGGGATTCGGTGATCAGCTCGGCCAGGGTCTTGGCGTCTTCGATCTGGCGGCGGAAGGCGGCCTGAGGGCCGACGATATTCTTATGACCGTTGCACTCCGCGATGACCTTCTGGGCCGCCTTCTGGCTATCCCAGAAATTCTGCGCCCCCATCTGTTCCTCGAGCTTGGCGATGGCGGCTTGTTTGCCCGGAATATCCAGGAACTTCCAGAGGTACCCGGCACGGCGTTCGACCTCGTCGAGATGGGCGCGGATTTCGGGCGGGATATACATCGAAAGGAGGGGAGGGCGGGCGGCTTCCGTCGGAGACGACGAAAGGTTGTTCATACCGAGGATCACGTTTGGTTTCAATGTCAGAGTGGGGGCAGGGTTTTCCGATTCTCCCGCTATGGGCGGGTCTCTCTTGCGCCCCATCGGGACAGGGGCATACATCCAGCCTATGTCACACCTTGAAGGCCTGAGTTTCGCCCAGATCGCCGGCCCCTTGCCGGAGCGCCGGATCTTGGCCAACGGGCTCGAGGTGATCTACTCGCATCGTCCCGGCATCGGGCTTTGCACGGTCCAGGCCTGGGTGCGGACCGGCAGCATCCATGAAGGGCGCTGGGAGGGCTCCGGCATCTCGCATTATTTGGAACACATGGTCTTCAAGGGAACGGGACGTTTCACCAACCGCGAACTCACAGACGCCATCCACCGCAGCGGGGGTTCCTCCAACGCCTACACGACCTTTGACCGGACGGTCTATTACGTCGACGCCCCCCAGGAAGGTTTTGAGACTGCGATGGAAGCCATCGCCGACATGGTCTTCGATCCCCTGATCACCGACGCCGATGCTAAGATGGAGCGAGAGGTGATTTTGCGCGAGATCGCCATGTGCGACGACGAGCATGACCAAGCCCTCGCCAAGGCGGTATTCGCGGAATCCGTGCGCGCCCATCCCCTGCGTCATCCCATCATCGGTCATCGTGATCTCTTTGTCCGCATCAGCCCCGACGACCTGCGGGCCTATCACGCGAGCCGCTACGTCCCGGCGAACGTCGTGCTCGCGCTCGGGGGCAGCATGCCGCCGGAAGAAGTCTTCGCTTCCGCGGAACGTTGGTTCGGCCGCTTCGCCCGCCGTCCCTTGATCGACATCCCGTCGCACCTGGAACCTCCGCAGGGTGGCGTCCGGCGCGCCGACCTCCTCCGAGAGGTCAGCACCTCCAAGGGCGTCGCCTGCTGGCGTATCCCGGGTAACTTCGATGAAGGTCGCCAGGCCCTGGATCTTTTCCTCGGGGTGCTCGGCTCTGGCAACAGCTCACCGCTCTGGAGTGAACTCCGCGAAAACCGTAAGCTCGTGCATGGAATTGACGCTGGCCCTTTCGGTATTCGCGATCTGGGGCTCGCTTGGTGCGGTTGGACGGGTGAGGCCGGGACGGCTGCTCCCGTCGTCGAGCAGGCGATCGCCGAAGTCGTTGACGGTCTCCTGCAGAGGGGCGTCACCCCCGCGGAGTTCGCGAAGGTGCGCCGCCAGTCCGTCGTCGGCATGGTCAACGGCCAGAAGAGTATCCACGGCCTGACCAGTCGCGTCGGCCATGCGGCCACCATCGGCCATGACGTCGCCTGGCCGCAGCGCAGCGTGGAGAAGCTCGCCAAGCTGGGCGCTGAGGATCTCACCCGTGAGGCGCGCAAGTGGCTGCGTCCCGACAACGTCACCTTCGGCACCATGCGCGGCGGCAAGGCGGCGGCGCCCGCCGCGGAAGCCTCGGCTACGGCCACACCCGACCAATTCGAGACCTTCACCTTGGATAATGGCGTTCGGGTCGTCCTCCAGCATGACGCCACCATCCCCAAGGCGGGTATCGGCGTCTTCCTTGCGGGCGGACTGGCCTACGAAACGGATGATAAGCGTGGCACGACGGGCTTGCTCAGCACGCTCTTTGCTCGGGACAACGCGCGGCGCACCAAGGAAGAAGTGGCCCAGTTGGTCGACGGCATCGGCGCGACTTTCGCCGACCAAGGTTCCCAGATCTCCTGCGGGCTCTGGGGAGAGGCGCTCAGTTCCGACTTCGCGATCCTCGCCGAGCTCGTCGCCGATGGTGTCCTGGAACCGAAGATCCTCCCGGAGACCTTCACCTTGGAGCGTGCGACAATCATCACCGCTTGCCGCGACGCGGAAGACGATATCGTCGAGAAGGCTCGTCTCCGGCTGATGCGGCAGTTCTTCGGTGCGCATCCTTTGGCCGTCGACGCCTGCGGAACGCCCGAGACCCTGGAGCGGATTCAGCCCGCCGACCTGCTGGACTTACACCAGTCATTGGTCGTCGCCGATAATCTCGTCGTCGGCATCTGCGGCGCTTTTGACCGGGCGGTGGTGATGGATTACGTGGCCCGCCGGTTCGGCACGCTGCCGAAGAAGAAACTCACCCCGCGGACGTTGCCCAAGCACGTCCCGATCTCGACTGGCAAGCGGTTGGAACACGCCCAGGGTGAGCAGGCGGTCGTATCCCTCGCTTTCCCGCATTGCGGTTTCGCTCCGGATGAGGTCGTCGCGGCAAACATCACGGAAGAATTGCTCAGCGGCATGGCCAGCGGATTGTTCCGGCGGGTCCGGGAGGAGAAAGGCATGGCCTATTTCGTCGGCGCTACCCGGGTCGAAGCCGCCGACCACGGCATGTTCTATCTCTATGCCGGCACCGCGCCGGCCTCGGCGCAGGAAGTCGCGAAGGAGATGCGCTTAGAGCTTGATCGTCTTCGTAAAGGTAAGTTCGCCCCGAACGAGATTGAGGATGCCAAGCGCCGGATGCGCGTTTCCCGTCGTCAGGGCCGTCAGTCCGCCGCCGCGCGCATGTTGGGCGCCCTTGTCCGCGAGGTCGCCGGGCTCGGCGCCAACTTCGACGCTGAATGGGAGCGCCGCATGAGCCTCACCGATGAAGCCGCCGTCCAGTCTTTCGCGCAACGCTACCTCGACCCGCAGTTCGAGCAGGAACTTGTCTTCCTCCCCAAGGAGTGATCAGGCCTCCTCGAAGTATCGCTTCGCAAACCAAGCCGAGATGATGCCGGGGACGGCGAGGCTGAGCGCGAAGAGGAAGTAGTGGGCGTAGCCGAGCCGGTCGGACAGCGCTCCGGCCCAGAGCCCGGGCAGGTAGTTG
>CAMBGQ010000046.1 GCA_945866215.1 Opitutus sp. GAS368
GGCATCGACGAAGCCACCTGGAAGAAGTTCGGCGAAGCCCAGAAGGCTGCCCAAAAAGACGAAGCTGTGATCGCCGCCAAGGCCAAGGCCGCTGACGCCAAGACCCCTGAAGAAAAGCAGGCCGCTGGTAAGGCTGTCATGGAAGCCACCAAGGCTGCCATCCTCAAGGCCGACGCCTCTCTCGAAGCCGTCTTTAAGGCCCTCGAAGCCGGTCGCGCCAAGGGCAAGGGCGACAAAGGTAAGGGCGACAAGGGCGGTAAGAAGCCGGAAGCCAAGTAATCTTCGGATTACAGGCTGGAACAAGACCCCGGTTCGCCGGGGTCTTTTGTTTGGGGATGAAAACAAGGTGAAGGCGGTTAGCGGTTGGCGGTTAGAACGAACAGGTGACAGGTGACGGCCAACGGGGCATCAGCCATGCAGGGGTCGGCTGTTCAGCCATCGGCAGTCAGGACCCGGAGGCCAGCGGCCGAAACCTGAACGACCGACGCCTTGAGCTCTGGCTCCCGTGGCTGGCACCCGTCACCCGAAAATGTTCTCACCCAAGCCAATCATCCGGTCTCCGGTTCCCCTTTGAGCCCGCCACCCACCCGCTAAACGCTGATAACTCTCATGGAAAGGGCGGCCATTGCCAGGGCCGCCGTTCGCCCCGGCAAGTGCGAATCACCGGGCCAGTCTTGGGCATTCCAGCCTCCGTCCGCCCGCAGACGTGGGGGCAATCACGTCTCTCCCCGGAACCCTTGACCGGATTCGGTGTTATTTAAGTGTGCGCCTGCTTCCCTTCCTCGCCCTCGCCCTCCTCGCGCCTCATGTCCAGGCCGCCGAAGGGCCCGCCGCCAAGCCCGCCCCGAAGGCGGGCCGCGTCGGCGCCGCGCTTCCCACGAGCGTGACCGACGTCACCGACGAGCAACTCACCAAAATCCGCCGGGCCTTGGTGCTGACCTACGCCGATCCCGCCCTCGGCGTCGCCCGGAAGCGTCTTGAGGAGCTCAAGGAAAGGAGCCGCTTCGCTAATGGTCGCAATGAAGCCGAAGACCTGCGCAAAGATTTCGAGAAGGCTCGCGATGGGATGGTCAAAGCCACCCTCGAAGCCGTGCTAAAGTTGGACCCGACCATCGAGAAAGATCCGTTGGTGCTGACGCTCAACGCCATCGAGGAGGCCACCAAACAGCGCGGCCAAGAAACCGCGCGGCGAATGCGCGAACAAGCCGCCGCCGAGGAAAGGCTCGCGAAGAAGGACGCCCCAGCGGCACCGACCTCAGCGCCAGAAGTGAAGCCGGAAGCGGCCAAGCCCATGACACCGGCCGAACTGCTGGCCGACGTGGACGGCGTCTCCGCCGAAGACATGCGCACGTTCCGCTTGGCCGCGCTCCGCGCCCAGACCGACCCGACGGTGAAAGCATTGAAGGCCAAGCAGGGCGAGATGCGCAACGAGGCCGAATTCGCTTCCGACGACCAGAAGAAGAATATGCGCGGCGAGTTCGAAACGCTGCAGGCCGACATGCGTAAGGCCCAGCTGGAAGCGGTCACCAAGGCCGCTCCCGGACTTTCCAAGGAGACCGTCGCGAAGATTATGGAAACGGTCGAAATGCGGGCCCAAGAGGACCTCCGGACCAAGGCAAAGAAGAAGTCCACCAAGACCCCACTGAAGCCTTTCCCGTTCGGGGAGAAGAAGTGAGACGCGGCGCCAAGGGCGCCGCGAGGGACAGGGGCAGGGACAGGGCTAATTGATTGCCTCGGGTAGGGTCGGGACCGCGTCACGACATAGCGTGCATCTAGGTAGGGCGGTCATTGCCATGACCGCCGTTCGCAGCGGTATACGCGGACCACCGGGCACAGTCTTTGGACCATTCGATGTCCGTTCGCCCACGGACGTGATGGCAATCACGTCCCTACCTTAATTCCCCAACTTTCCCCCATCTCCGGGGTTAAATTCGTAACCTACCCCTATGAACAAGCTCCTTCCCCTCCTCTTCGCCGCCGCCGTTGGTTCCGCCGCGACTTACTTCGCCATGGACGCCAAACCCTCGTCCCCCGCGACGCCGACGGCCACTGTCGTCGCGGAAAAGAGCCCTGCACCCAGCCCCGCTTTCGCCAGCGAGGTCCCAGCCAGCGACCCTGTCCGCAAGGCCAGCGGGCAGAAGTTCGCCAGCAAAGGCGGCTTCCTGCCGGAAGAGATCGAAGGCGTCACGGCCGAGCAGCTCAACAAGTGCAAGGTCGCCATGTTCAAGGCGTTCCAGGATGACGGCGTCAAGGCCGCGCGCGAAAATATGAACGAACTGCGCAAGGAGGCTGAATACGCCTCGGATGATGAGAAGAAAAACCTCCGCCCCCAGTTCGAAGAGGCCGCGCTGGACCTCCGCAAGGCGACCAAGGCCGCGATCATGGCGGCCGATGCCGATATCACCGACGATGTCGCCGACAAGGTACTCGACGCCGTCGAAGAGCGCATGAAGCAGCGCGGTCAGGGCTTCCAGAAGGGGAAGAAGTGAATCGCGGCGCTGACGCGCCGCGAGGGACAGGGGTAGGGACAGGGCTATTTTGAAACCACGGGTAGGGTCGGGACCGCGTCACGACATAGCCTGTATCTAGGTAGGGCGGTCATTGCCATGGCCGCCGTTCGCAGCGGCATGCGCGGACCACTGGGCACAGTCTTTGGACCATTCGATGTCCGTTCGCCCACGGACGCCACGCAGTGGCGCCCCTACCCCAATGCAGCTAAGTCGTGACGCGGTCCCGACCCTACCTCAGCCCATCGAAGGTAGTCTTCAATTCCGCGTCGGTCAGCGGACGGTTCCAAAGCAGGAAGCGGGCGATCTCGCCATCGAAGGATTCCTTGCCCGGATGCTGAATCGCGTCGCGCTCCTGTCCGATGGCGAGTTTAGACGCATCGGCCTGAGGGTTAATCGGAAAGCGCGCGGTTGCGCAGGCCTTGAGATCGTTGACGAAGAATTCGGCGAGGACCTCGCCCTGCCCCGCCCCGAGGCGGCCAGCGAGCACATGGAAGCGTCCTTCGGCGAGCTTGGGTCCGACGAGCTTGGGATTATTCACGTCAAAGCGCCCGAAGGTGAGCCCATTGCGCGCGCCCCACCAGACGGTGTTATCGTCGTCGAGGCAGCCCCAGATGCCTTCGTATTTCTGGCCGTTGCGGAGGTTGCCGAAAAATGAGTTCACATCCTTCAGCCCGACGCGCTGCGGGTAGACTTTGATCACCGTGACCCAGGTGCAGCCGTCGCCGCGGATTAAGCCGTCGAAAGCCGCCTCATCATGACAGACCAATTCCTGCTGACGGAAGGAGAGCGCAGTCACTGAGCCGGCGGCGACCGACGGTAATCCCGAAGTCGCGTCCGCCCGACCCTTCGGCTGGCCGACGAAATCACGGGCCGCAACTGGACCGACCTGGCTCTGCCAAGCGGTGACTCGACCTTGCGCATCGACCGTGACTCCCTTCGACGCATCGAGATCGACCATTAAGCCGGTGGACGGAATTTCGGCGGCCAGGCAGGCGGAGGCACAGAGCGAAGCAATCAGGCGGAAGATCATGGGGAGGACTGTATTGAGGACTGAGTTGAGGTGTGAATCGAGGGCTGAATGGATGATGCCTCGGGTAGGGTCGGGACCGCGTCACGACATAGCCTGCATCTAGGTAGGGCGGCCATTGCCATGGCCGCCGTTCGCAGAGGCACGTGAGGACCACTGGGCAGACTCTTTGGATAATTCCAACCTCCGTCCGCCCACGGACGTGATGGCAATCACGTCCCTACCCCAAGACACAAGATACCCACCAAAAGGGAAACCGGAGACCGGATGGTTAGCTGGGGCGTTTGTTTCAGGTGGCGGGTGGCAGCCCCGGGTGGCGGGTGGCAGGTTTCATCCATTCAGCCCTCTGTCATCCGCCATCGACTCAGTCCTCTTTTTAGACCCCCGACCCCTCCCATAAGGCTTTCACCTACCATTCTGTCTGGAACTCTCCCATCCTACTGCCATCTAATAAGTCCATGTCCCCACGCACCCTCCCCTTCCTTGGACTGTCCCTGCTGGCTGCCGTCGTCGGCCGCGCCCAGTCCGCCAATACGGTCTTCATCGAAGCCGAATCCCTCGCCTCGGCGGGCGGCTGGAAGCTCGACACTTCCTTCACGAACATCGTCGGCTCGCCTTACCTTTTGGCCCACGGCCTCGGCAAGCCGGTCGCCGACGCCACCGGCTCGGTCCGCATCGCCACCGCGGGCGAATACCGCGTCTGGGTGCGCACCAAGGATTGGGTCGCCCACTGGAAAGCCCCCGGCACCCCCGGCCGCTTCCAGCTGATCGTCAACGGACAGCCCGTCGCCACTGAGTTCGGCACAAAGGGCGCCGAGTGGCATTGGCAAGCTGGCGGCAAAGTCACCCTACCCGCGGGCGACGTAAAGATCGCGCTGCATGACCTCACCGGTTTCGCCGGTCGTGCCGACGCCATCCTCTTCAGCAAGGACGCTTCTTTCACCCCGCCCGAAGGCGAAGCGCTTGTCGCCGCCCGCTCGCAGTGGAATAGCCCCAAGGGCTCGGAAGACCAGGGCGAGTTCGACCTCGTCGTCGTCGGTGGTGGCTACGGCGGCCTCGGCGCCGCGCTCTCCGCTTCCCGTCAGTCGCTCAAGGTCGCCTTCATTCAGGACCGCTTCGTCCTCGGCGGCAACGGCAGCTCCGAGATCGGCGTCTGGGCCATGGGTGGCACCACGCGCGGCAAGTTCCCGCACCTCGGCGAGATGATCGAAGAAATCGGCGACCGTTCGCCCGACAGCCCTGGTCGTATCGACAGCTTCGGCGATGACCTGAAAGAAAAGGTCGTCCGCAACGAAAAGAATATCGCCCTCTTCCTCGGCCACTTCGCCACCGGTGTGATCATGGACGGTAATCGCATCGCCGCCGTGAAGGCCATCGACGTCAAGACCGGCCGCGAAAAGGTCTTCCGCGCCAAGTTCGTGGCCGACACCACCGGCCATGGTTGGGTCGGCGCCTACGCCGGCGCGACTTTCCGCACCGAGCCCGACAAGCGTATGGGCATGTCGAACATGTGGTTCTACCAAGACGCAGACCAAGCCTCGAACTGGCCCGCGACCCCTTGGGCGCTGCCGCTCGAGATGGGCGACTTCCCTCTCCTCCAGAAATCCAAGGCCAAGATCGACGACAAGCCTTTCATGAAGGCCGAGTGGTTCTGGGAATCCGGCTTCGACAAGGATCCGATCAAGGACCTCGAGTTTATCCGCGATTGGAACTTCCGTGCCATGTATGGCGCTTTCTCCGCCCTCAAGAACGGTCCGGATAAGGCTAAGTATGCCAACTCCGACCTCAAGTGGGCCTCGCACGTCGGCGGCCCCCGCGAATCCCGCCTCTTCGACGGCGACATCATCCTGAACAAGGAACACATCATCACCCGCCGCGATTTCGATGACGGCTGCGTGCCCACCACTTGGGACATCGACCTCCACTACGCCAAGGAGCAGTACGCCAAGAAGTTTCCGGATAATGCATTCATCTCGCGCGCCGCGTTCGGCTACACCGACGCCAGCGGCAAGCAGGTGCACGCCGTCGACCGTCGTAATGGCTACCCGCTGCCCTACCGCCTGTTCTATTCGAAGAACATCAACAACCTGTTCTTCGCCGGCCGCCACATCTCGGTCACCCACGAAGCCCTCGGCACCGTCCGCGTGATGCGCACCATCGGGATGATGGGCGAAGTCGTCGGCAAGGCCGCCTACCTGGCCATCCGTGAAAATACCGATCCGCGCGGCGTCTACCAGAAGCACCTGCCCGACCTGATCAAGCTCATGGAACAGCCCGGCCGCATGCGCCGTAGCGACCTGCGAGCGGACCTCTTCCTCGACACGTCGATCGCCGACTACAAGGAACTGCCCACCCACCGCGCCGCACTCGACCTCACTAAGGGCACGCCGACGAAGCTCTCCCCCGACGACCTCAAGGAACTGGCCAAGCTCGGCGGCGTCATCGTCGACGACGCGCAGGCGAAGTTCGAAGGTAAATGGACCCAAGGACACGGTCTCGCCCACCTAGGTGCTGGCTACCACTACGCCTCGGGCGCCGGAAACCGCGCGACCTACACCTTCGAGGTCAAGGACGCCGGCAAGTATGAGCTCCGCGGCTATTGGGAGGCCCACGAGAATCGCTCAGGTAACTCCGTCCTGACGATCAATCGCGTCGGCGAGAAGCCCGTCACTCTTCGTCTTAACCAGAAGGTCGGCGTCATCGATCAGGCCAACAAACTTGGTAAGTTCTCATTCGCCGCCGGCACCCACACGATCGTCCTCTCTTCCGACGGCGCCAAGGGTAACGTCCACGCCGACGCCTTCCAGCTGATCCTCGCCGACTAAGCGATGCCGTCGCCCCGCGTCAGCGCCTGGCTGGTCAAAGGCTGGCGTCTCGCGGCTTTACTCCTCGCCGCCCTGCTCTTGCAGCGCACGACTCCCCTCACTGAGTCGGCGCTGACGCGTCTCGGGCTCGCCGACGCCATAGCATTCTTCCCCGAGGCCAAGCGGCTGAAGCCTGGTCCGGACCAAACCCTGCTCGTCCAGGATATAAACGGGCGGCGGCTGGGCCGGCTGGTCACGACGTCGCCCGACGCCGACAGCATCATCGGCTACGCCGGCCCCAGCAACGTGCTCGTCGCCCTCGACCTCGAGGACCAGATCGTCGGCACGCGCATTCTGACGAGCAAGGACACGGCCGAGCACGTCGACGCCCTGCGCAAAGAGCCGGCCTTCGAGAAATCCTTCAAGGACTGGCGGCCGGCCAGCCAGCCCGCACCCCAGATCGAAGGTATGGCCGGCTCCACGCTCACGGCCTACGCGATCACCGAATCCATCCAGAAACGTCTTTCCGGGAACTACGTGTCGCTGCGTTTCGCCACACCCCTCTCGCTGAAGGAAGTGCAGTCGGTCGGCTTCCCCGCCGCCATGAGCTTCGAACCCAACGTCCCGCGCCTGGGCTGGAACCTCGTGCGCGGGCCCAACCGCGCCCACCTCGGCTACGTCGTGCGTTCCTCGCCTTCCGCCGATGAAGTCATCGGCTACGCCGGCCCGAGCGAAACGCTCATCGCCATCGAAGCGGACGGCCTCCGCCTGCGCCAAGTCAAGCTGCGCTCGACCTACGACACCGCGGAATATGTCAGCCGCATCCAGGAGCAGGAACCGGACCCCCAGGGGCGCACCTTCTTGCAGGACCTGACGAAGTGGACTACGCGCGAGTGGGCTGAGTTCGACTTCCGGAAAGGCGAACTCGACACGGTCTCCGGCGCGACGCTCACGAGCTACGGGATCGCCAAGGGATTACAGACGCGCTTCGCCGACGACGCGCAGGGTGGCCAGCGCGCGAAGCAGGACAGCCTGCAACGCCTCCGCACGGGGGCGCTCTGGTGCTTCCTCGGCGGCGCCCTGCTGATGACCTTCACGCCCCTACACGGCCGACCCGTTGTCCGCACGGTCTGGCAAATCCTCCTCGTCGGCGGACTCGGCCTTTGGCTCGGTCAGCTGCTTTCGCTTTCCCTCTTCGCCGGCTGGGCCCGTCATGGGGCACCCTGGGCCACGGCCCCGGCCCTGTTCGCCCTCGCAGCCATCGCCCTGCTCATCCCTTGGGCGACCCGCCGCCAAGCGTATTGCCATCAGATCTGCCCTCACGGGGCCGCCCAAGAGCTCCTGGGGGGCTTTAAGCGCCTTCATGTGACCGTCCCCGCCCGTTGGCATGCCTGGCTCAGCAAACTGCCTGCCATCGCCCTCGCCGGGGCCTTTCTGGCCGCCCTGGCCTGGCCGCGGTGGAGCCTGGGGGAAATCGAGCCCTTCGACGCCTGGGTCCTCGGGATCGGGGTCGCGATTCCCCTGACCTTAGCCGTGGTCGGCCTACTGGCCTCGGTCGTCGTGCCGCAGGCTTATTGCAAATATGGCTGCCCGACCGGCGCCCTCTTCAAGTTCGTGCGCTCCGCGAACCAAGCCGAGACCTGGGGCCGTCGAGACCTGTGGGCGGCCATCGTCCTCGCGCTGGGTGCCGTGGTGGCCTTTTTCCCCCGAGCGGACTTCGCCGCAGAAGAAACCCCCGAGACCTCGGCGCGGCAGACTATCACCGAATTGCACGGCGCGGCCTTTGGCACGACTTGGACTGTGAAGGTGCGCGGGAGCGACGTCGATGCCGCGATTCTCAAGCGCGAGCTCGAAGCGGAATTCAAGCGCGTCGAGTTCTCGCTCTCGCACTGGCGTGAATCCTCCGCGACCGCCGACTTCAATCACCTCGAGTCCACCCAAGCCTTTGGCATCACGTCGGAGCTTGCCGAACTGGTGGAGTTCGCCCTGAAGCTGAGCGCCGCTTCCGGCGGGATGTACGACATCACCGTCGCGCCGTTGACGAACCTCTGGGGCTACGGACCGGCGGGCAAAATGCCCGACCCCACACCGGAGCAACTCAAGGCCGCGCTGGCAAAGGTGGGCTGGTCGAAGCTCAAACTCGACAAGGAGAACCTCACGCTGGCTAAGAGCCACGAAGGCCTGAACCTCGACCTCGGGTCCGTGTTGCAGGGCTACGCCGCCGATCGCGCGGCAGTGATCCTGCGCGCCCAAGGCCAACACGCTACCCTCATTGAGGTCGGCGGCGAGATCCTCGCCGCAGGCTCGTGGCGCGTGGGCATCGAAGACCCGTTCAACCCGCGCGTCATGCTGGAGACCGTACTGCTGACCGACCGGGCGCTGAGTACCTCGGGACTTTACCGCGCCAAGAAGCTCGCCGCCGGCAAGCCCATCTCGCACATCCTCTCGCCCAAGACTGGCCGACCCGTCGAACCCACGCTCGAGATGGCCGTCGTGACTCACGAAAGCTGCCTCCAGGCCGACGGTTGGTCGACCGCCCTGATGGCCGTCGGGTTCGAAGAGGCCAAGCGCATCGCCTTGCGCGAGAAGCTCGACGTCATGCTCGTCACGCCGGACAAAAAGGTGTGGCGGAGCGGGAAGTGAGGACTGAATTAATTTGGTGTCGGCGGTTGGCGGTTAGCGGTTAGCGGTTGGAGAAAGACAGCGCACCAAAGGGGGACCGGAATCCGGATGGTATTTTCGAATCTCAGGTCTCGGCTGCTGGTAAGGGGATAGGTTCAGGTTCGGGAATCAGACCCGGGCCCCGAACCTGAACCTGCTCACCCGCACCCGGCTCCCGATCGCCGAGACCCGAGACCTGAAAATGTGCGCCCGTGCCAATCCTCCGGTCTCCGGTTTCCCTTTGCTCGACTGTGTTCCCAACCGCTAACCGCTTACCGCCAACCGCTGTCTTACTTAATCTTCTTCACAAACGTCAGCTGCGGGGCGTGCTTACTGGTATTCCAGCCACCAGGTTCGGCGGTGTAATGCGCGGCGACCAAGACGTCGTCGACAATGCGGAACACATAGCACTCGCAAGGATAACGCGGACCGGGGAACGGCTTGCCTTCCTTGGCGTCGGGCTTGAAGGCGCCGGCGGAGAAGCAATCAAAGCGCGGTCCTTGGCCGCCGAAGTCAGCATAATCCTTATCTTCGGGGAAAGTGAGTCGGGTGATGACGTGCGTGTGTCCGTGCAGGAGGGCGATGATGTTATGGCCCTTGATGGCTTCGTAGAAAGCCTTGCGCTTGGGCTGATCCCACCAGGTGCTGCGGGCGCTGAAGTCGAGGTGCATCGCGATCACGACCGGTTCGGCCGCGCCGATCTCGGCCAGCCGCGCGCGCAGGAAGGACAGACTGCTTTCCGGATCCCACATCGAGCCCGCCTTGGCGCCTTCCTTGACGCCGTCGCCGGGATACAGGTTGACGTTGATGAAGTGCACACCCTGCCAGTTCCAGGCGGAGTGTAAGGCGTCGGCGGAAAGCTTCGTGACGAGACCCGCGGCGAGCATGCCGCGATTGCGTTCGCGCAGGCCTTGGCGGACCGGACTGGTGGCACCGCCGTCGTGATTACCTGCCAGGGCGAAGGTCGGATACTTCCCGGGCGTGGAACCCTGCCACGGCAGCAGGCGGTCGAAATCCTGCCACTGCTTCGCGTTGCCGACCTCGGTGAGGTCGCCCGCGACGATCATACCGGCCGGACGCGGGACGGGACCCTTCCCTTTCATCGCCTCGGCGACGGGGCCCTCGGTGGGCCATGGCGTACCGGGGACCTTGCCGAGTACCTCGAGCGTCTGCGCAACGTGGGCATTAAAGGCGTCGGCGCCAAACGGCGGGGCGGTCTTGCGGTAATCCATCCCGACGTGCACGTCCGAGATCAGATAGAAGGTCAGGTCGCGGGCAGCCTCGACGCACGGGGCGAAGCCGAGCAGCAAGAAGGACAGGAGAAGTGCCGGGGTGTTTCGCATGGGGAGTTTTTGGAGGGGGGAAAGGGGGGAGTCAATGGATGGAAAAGAATGGAGGGCTGAATCGAGGACAGATGGCAGATCCCCAGCCAATCATCCGGTCTCCGGTTTCCCTTTGAGTGGGATGTCTTAGGTAGGGACAGCACCACGTGCTGTCCTAGGTTGCTTCCACTCTCGGGTGGCGGGTGGCAGCCCCAGGTGGCAGGTGGCGGGAAAGACAGCTATGTCGTGACGCGGTCCCGACCCTACCCAAGGCAGCACTCCCACGAAACTCGATACTCCATACTCGATACTCTAAACACGGCATAAAAAAGGGCGGCCGGAGCCGCCCTTCCCTTTAAGCTCACCTGATCGCTTAGGCCTTCTTCTCCTGGCGCTTGCGGCGGCGGATGGCGGCGGCCGCGAGGGCCAGGGCGCCGAGTCCGAGACCGTAGGTCGAGGGCTCCGGCACTGCGGTCAGCGTGATGGCGCCGTTGGCGGTGTTGAAGTCGATCGACCAGAGGCTCGCCGCCGAGGCCGTGCCACCGGTGTAGGTGAACTGGCTGGTGTCGAAGGTGAACAGGTCGTTGACGTTGGTGTTCGTGCCGAGGTACAGGGTGTTCTGGTTGAAGGAACCGAAGCTGAACTGCTGACCAGGCACACCCCACATAAGCGAGAGGTTACCAGCCGCACCGAGGTTCGTGCCGTCCGTCAGGGAGATCAGCTTGATCACGACCTTGTTCGACACCGAGGCGCCGCTGAGGTCGAGATTACCGAAGGCATACTGGTCGTAACCGACGCCGGCACCCTTGGTGTTAATGTCCCAGATCTTGAACTCGAGGCGCGCACCGCCCGAGAGCGTCATGCTGGTCGTCGTGAAGCTACCGATGGAGACGCCGCGCGAGACCGTACCGTAGTCGCCCACGGTGACGCTGCCGAGCGCAACCGGCGCCACGAGCGTGCCGCCGATGGTGCCGTTACCGGTGACGTTGATATTATTCGTGACGGTATTATTGATGACCAGCGTTCCGGTGTTACTCACCGTGGCGGCGCCGGTGCCGAGGGCGCCCGCGTCGCTGACCGTGACCTTACCCTGCGCGACCGTGAGGCCGCCCGAGAAGGTGTTGGCCGCGGCGAGGATGAGGTCGCCTGCGCCGGATTTGACGAGAGCGCCCGTGCCGAAGGTCATGCCTCCGTTGAAGGTCGTCGCGGTCGTGGTGTTATCGAACTTGATCGTCGCGGTCGCGGCATCAGCCACCTTGAGGCGGGCGCCGAGGTCCTGGTTGTTGCCCGATTCCCAGCGAAGGGTCGAACCGTTGGCCAAGTTGACGTTGCCACCGGTCGTACCGAGGGCGTTCAGGTAGAAGCCGAGGACGCCACCGTTGACGTTCACTTCAACATCCGCATTGAGCGTGGTACCCGCACCGTTGACGATCCACTGGCCGACGCCGTTCTTGACGATGGACGAGAAGGCGCGCGCAGCGTCGGCAGTGTCGAGCAGGCCGGCCGAATAGGTGTTGTCTAGGAGGCTGGTGCCCGAGAGGGTGAGCGCTCGGCCGACCAGCGGAACTGGAGCGGCGTCGTCGAAGTCGACCTGACCGGCTCCGTTGACGAGCAGCGGGTTGGCGCTGCTGGTGGCGTGGAAGCCTGCCCCGCCATCCTTGACGAGGAAGTTACGGCTGAAAGCGCCCGTGCCGGTGTATTCGGCGGAGCCGCCGGCGAACACGAGGTTCGCGTGGACGGTGGCCAAAGACTGACCGAGCTGCGTCACCTGGTCGTTGAACTTCAGGAAGCCGCCGTTGAGCGTGGTCGAACCAGAGTAGGTCTTCGCCGAGCCGGAGAGCGCGAGCGTGCCCGCGCCGGACTTCGAGATGCTGGCCACGGCCGTCCCGCTGGCGTCGCCGAACGAACCGGTGAAGGCGAGTGTCTTGCCCGCGGCGACTGCGAAGTCGCGCGTCGCACTGATGGCGCCGAAGTCGACGAACTCAGCCGAGATCAACGAATCATCGGTGGCGGTCACGTTCCCAAGGAAGACCCAGGAGGGCAACTTGGTGTAGGTCGGGTCAAGCTGCAGGACGGTATCGCTGGTCAGCTCGCCTCCGTTGAGCGTGACCGCTCCGAGGAAGGCGGTCTGGGTCAGCGCGTTGGCGGTGCCGCGATTGAGGGTGAGCGGTACGCCGTAAGAGACGGTGCCGACCGCGTCGTTACCCGTGACATTAAAGAAGGATCCCGCTGCTTCGACCCCGAAGGTATTGATGTAGACGCCACGATTGACGACGATGCCCGAGGCGGTCGCAAGGGAGCCGATATTATAGGCATTCATCGTGCCGTTATTGACCACAGCGCGGCCGGTGAAGCCCGGAGTGCCGCGATTATCAACGTTGAGATTCAGGATTTTCTTGCCCTGCTGCACCATGTCGCCAGTGCCCTCAATCGCGCGGTAGAGATCGTAGTCGAGGGTGTAGTTAAAGCGCAGTTCTCCGGGCGTGGAGACCACGACCTTTATGGCGGAACCGAAGTCGCCGGTGTTGCCGAGCGAGGTGCCATCACCGACCTGCAGGATTCCGTTTTCAACCAGGAAGCGACCCGAGAAACCCGAGTTGCCGTTGGTCAGAATGGTCGTGCCCGCACCGACCGAGCGGACATCGCCCGTACCCAGCAACTGGTTCGGGAAATTCAGCGTACCCGTGCGGTCCATGCGGAGCTCGGCACCCAGCGCGATGAGGACATCGCCGAGGCCGAAAGAGCCGATGTTGGTAATGATGAGCCTACCCGCCTGGATTTCCGTAAGGCCGAAGTAGTTGTTCACGGCACCGAAGCTGAGGTCGCCTGTGCCCGCCTTGGTGAGGGAGAGCGTCGCGCCGCCGCCACCGGCGTTATCGGTAAGCGCGCCGGAGAAGATGAACGACGAGTTATCACCGCCAACGGTGAGCGTGCTGGGGTTGAGGAGGGAGGAGTTGGTGAAGAAGCCCGTGCCGGCGATCTGGTCAGTGATCTGGTTGAAGCCCGCAAGGTCGAAGCCGGAGGCCACGTCGGCCGTCAGGAAGGAATCGGCCGGCAGGCTGTTGTGATTCGCCCAGCGGATGATGCCGCCGGAAACCTTGACGCTGGCGCCCTTCATGTCGGCCTGCGTGGAGGGCGTGCCGAGGACGAGGACGCCGTTACCGGTCTTCGTCAGGGCGGTGCTGCGGTCGATGAGACCCGTGCTGAGACCGCCGTTGAGGGTGGCCGTCACGCCATAGTTGGTCACCGAAATCGTGCGGGCGGCACTGCCGAGGTTGACCTTACCCGCCAGGGTGACGCTGGAGCCTGCACCCCTTCCGCCGAGGGCGAAGTTGCCTTCGGCAATGACGGTATTAGGCAGGGTACGTCCCGTGCCGACGCCATCGCTGAGGAGCACGGTGCCAGCCCCCATCCGCAGGGAACCACGCCCAAGCGGGCCGGAGGTGATCACCCCTCCCGTGCCCAGGACGGAGTCCGCGCCCAGCATGACCGAGCCGGCAGACAGGATGAAATCAACATTGAAGGTATTCGCGCCGCTGAGGGCGAGGACGCCATCACCCGTCTTGGTCAGCGACTCCATGAGGGCGGTCTGGACGATCGGGGCGGTGATGTTAAGGCCCGTCGTCGCGATGAGAGCGCCGGCTTCGACCAGGATCGAGGGGAATTGGGCGGAGAACTGCAGCCCGGGACCGGAGATGACCGGGACCGTCAATGCAGAGTCATTGGTGGAGGTCACCGGCGTAGCGGCGGATAGGGTCAGCAGGGTGCCGACCGCGACCGTCGGGTTGGCCATCCCGCCTAAGTTGTCGAAAGTGACCGAGCGGAGCACATTGGTACCGAAGAGGGTCAGGTTAGCACCGCTCAAGAGGAGGACATCGGCGGTATCCTTGATTTGGCCGTCACTGACGCGCATCTGGAC
>CAMBGQ010000047.1 GCA_945866215.1 Opitutus sp. GAS368
GCCGCGCTTATGACGCCAAGGTCACCCCGCACTGCTTCGTCATCGATGGTAAGGGTATCCTCGCCTACAAGGGCGCGATCGACAACATCTCCTCCGCCAAGTCCGCCGACATCGAGAAGGCCAACAACTACGTCCTCGCTGCCGTCAAAGCCGTGAAGGAAGGTAAGGCCCCCGAAGTCACCAGCACCAAGCCCTACGGCTGCGGTGTGAAGTACAACAAGCTCTAAGCCGACAACTAGGCCAAGTAAAAGGGCGTCCGCCAGGACGCCCTTTTTTGTGCCCGGATTTACGGAGTCTCAGGCCACGCCGGTCGCCTGGAGGATCTTCGCATGCACCTGGTCGTTGCGCAGGTGCGGCGTAAAGAGCTGGGAGCCGGGCCCGTAGGCGGAGAACTCAACCATCTCCCCGGTGTGATTGTTGCTGGTCCAGCCAATCGAGGTGTACTTCATGAGCGCCGCCGCGAGTGTCTTGGTCGAGGTAATCTTAGCGCGGTCGTCGGCCTTGAAAGTAAGCCCCGTGGCCTTCTCGGACGCCGCGACGAACTCTTTCGACGACAGGCCCTTGGTCTCAATCTTGAGCACCTCGAGCGACATCTTGAAGCCGGCGAGGCGGTCGAAGGCGGGCGTGGTCTCCGAATAAGACGGAGCCAGGGAGATGAAGTCCTCGTTGCCGAGGCCGTTGACGCTGAAGCCCCCGCAGCCATGGTCGGTCGTAATGATGAGCAAGGTATCGGGATGCTTATCGATGAAGGCGAGCACCGTGGCGATGGTCTCATCGAAAGCGATTTGCTCATGAATCGCAGCCGCGCCGTCGTTACCATGCCCGGCATGGTCAACGCGCCCGCCTTCCACCATTAGGAAGAAACCCTCCGGAGCGGAGCCCAGGCGCTGGAGCGCGACCTTGGTCATCTCCGAAAGCGTGGGCGTGGAAGCCTTGAGCGTGGCGGAATTCAAGCGATCAATCTCGAAGGGCACGTGGCTCTTGCTGAAGAGACCCAGCAACGGAGCCTTACCGGCATCGGCCAGCAGTTGGTCTCGATTCAAGGCGACGCCATAGCCGGCCTTGCGGTAGGCAGCCAACAGGTCCTCGCTGAAATACTGCGTGCCGCCGCCCAGGACGACGTCGACACCGCGCTCGAGATATTGGGCCGCGATGGTCTTCTGGTCGGAGCGACTATCCACCGTGGCGACGAAGCCCGCCGGGGTGGCGTGCGTGGCGGTGGTGGTGGTGACGAGACCGCAGCGCTTACGGGCGGCATTCATCTTCTGGATGAGGGTCACGGGCTTACGGCCATCCTGGGTGATGTTAATCACGCCGTTATCGATACGCTCACCGATACCCCAGCAGCTACCGGCGGCGGCGGAGTCGGTCACGATGCCGCTGGCAGAGTCGGTCTCGCAGAGCGAACGAACGACCGGAAGCTCGCCGTACATCTTCATCCAATTTGAGGAACGCTGCTGGGTGCGAGTCAGGTAGGTCTGCGCAGCGGCCAGCACCCCGAAGCACATGCCGTCGGAGACCATGAAGATCACATTCTTGGCTTGGCGCTTAGCGGAGTTGGCGGAGGCTTCGCGACCATCGGCGCCGAGGGCCCGGGCGGAGCCAGCGCCGAAGACGAGGCTGCCGAGGCCGGCGAACTTCAGGAATTCGCGACGCGATGAAGGTCGGGGCTGGGTCATACTCAGGGTATAGGTTCAAAAGACCCACCCGGGCAACCTTAGTTCCCCAGTCAGTCCGTTAAAACCACGTGACGGTCAGGCCTGAGGAGCAGCCGGGGCAGCGGGAGCAACGGGAGCCGTCGGGACGTGCACCTTGAGGCGACGTTCGGCGATCTCGGCCGACACCAGGGCCACAAACTCAGCCAAGGTGCGATTGCCTTCGAAGGACTTGTCCGCGCGGGAACGCACATTGACGAGGCCGGCTTCCTTTTCCTTGGCTCCCACGACCAGCATGTGCGGGACCTTGGACATCTCGGCACGACGGATCTTGGCGCCCAGTTTGTCGGAAGATCCGTCAACGCTGCAGCGGATTTTAGCGACCGTGAGAATCTCGGCCATCGCTTCGCAATCGGCGTTGAGGTCGTCATTGAGTGGAATGAGGCGGACCTGCTCAGGCGAGAGCCAGGTCGGGAAGTCGCCAGCGAAGTGCTCGATCAGGATACCGACAAAGCGCTCCATCGAACCGAAAGGAGCGCGGTGGATCATCACGGGGCGGTGCGGCTTGTTGTCGGCGCCGTTATAGGTGAGCTCGAAACGTTCCGGCAGATTGAAGTCGACCTGCACGGTGCCGAGCTGCCATTCGCGCCCGATGACGTCTTTGACGACGAAGTCGATCTTGGGGCCGTAGAAGGCGGCTTCACCGGGCTCTTCAGAGAACGCGACACCGAGGGTGGCGGCGGCGGCACGGCAAGCGGCTTCGGCCTTATCCCAATTCTCAGCAGTACCGGTGTACTTGGCAGAGTCTGGATTACGCAGGCCGACGCGCACGCGATAGTCATTCAGACCGAGCGTCTTCAGGACAATCTTGACGAGTTCAAGGCAGCCGAGGACTTCCGGCAGGACCTGGTCTTCGGTGCAGAAGAGGTGGGCGTCGTCCTGCGTGAATCCGCGGACACGCGTCATGCCGCTCAGCTCGCCGGATTGCTCCCAGCGGTAGACCGTGCCGAACTCGGCGAGGCGCACCGGGAGATCGCGATAAGAATGCGGCTGCGAAGCGTAGATACGGATGTGGTGCGGACAGTTCATCGGCTTTAGCAGGAAGCCCTGCACGGTGCCGTCCGCTAGGCGGTTGGTCAGTTCGCCACAACCACAGCCTTCCTTGGCGAGCATCTCCATGGCCTCGCGTTCGACGAGCGGAGGAAACTGAGCGTCCTTATAATAGGGGAAGTGGCCCGAGGTGCGGTAGAGGTCGAGGTTACCGATGTGCGGAGTGAAGACCTGCTTGTAGCCGGTCTGAAAGAGACGCTCGGAGATGAAGTTCTGGAGCTCCTGGCGGACGACGGCGCCGTTCGGCGTCCAGAGGATGAGGCCCTGCCCCACCTTCTCGTCAATATGGAACAGCTTCAGTTCCTTGCCCAGCTTACGGTGATCGCGCTTCTTGGCTTCCTCGGCGCGGACGATGGCCTGCTCGAGTTCGTCCTTCGTCGCGTAAGCGGTGCCGTAGATGCGCTGCAGCTGCTTGTTCTTCTCGTCGCCACGGTGATAGGCGCCGGCGATGTGTAGGAGCTTGAACGCCTTGACCTGCGAAGAGTAACGGACGTGGGTACCGGCGCAGAGGTCGACGAACTCGCCGTTCTTATAAAAGGAGATGGTCTCGCCGGCGGGGATGTCACCGAGGCGGCCGATCTTATAGGCGAGCTGACCGCGCTCGCGAATCAACTTCTCGGCTTCCTCGCGGGTGCACTCGAAGCGCTCGAACTTCTGGTTCTCCTTAGAGATACGGCGCATCTCTTCCTCGATCTTCACGAGATCCTCGGCCGTGAAGGTGTGGTCGAGGTCGAAGTCGTAGTAGAAGCCTTGGTCGGTGGGCGGCCCGATGTCCAGCTGGGCCTGAGGGAACAGGCGGAGTACGGCGGCACCCAGCATATGGGCGGCGGAGTGGCGAATCTCCTCGAGGGGAGTCATCGGCTGACGGGAAGACATGGCGGATAACCCACTCGCTAGGGCTTCCCGAGGCGGAGGGCAAGGACGGAGGCGACCCCGCCCTCCCCGGCTCGGGCCTTATTCGCGGATCAGCTCAAAACGCATTGTCACGACCACGCGGATGGTCTTGTCGATGGAACGTACATCGACGTGGTTCGAGTCGCTTTCATCGATACGATCCTTGGCGCTGATCTGGATCTGCCCCTGAGAGGCCTCCAGCAAGGCGCCCAAAGTGGTACCCGAGTTGGCGACCATCGTCGAGGCCCGGCGCTGGGCGTCCTTCGCCGCCGACTCCAGCAAGTCCTTCTTCACGGCGGCGAGATCAAGCAGGCGGAAGATTGGAGCCCCGCGCGTAAGGTGGACGCCTTCGTCGAGGAAGATTTCCTGACGCGTGAGAGCCAGGATCCGTTCCACTTGGGCGGTCTGCGCGGTGATTGCCTGCTCGATGATGAACTCCGGCACCTTGCCGCGCGCGAACGAGCCGTGGTCGATGAGCTGCGGACGACGGACCGGCGTCTTGTCGTTCGCATCAACGGGCGGCTCAACGTAGACCGCAGGTTCGAGACGGCGGGCCGCCGGCGCCCCATAGATGAGTTCCGATGCCCCGAAGCCGAGCTCGCTGAGTAATCGGTCCAGCTTCGCGCGTTGCGCCGCCAGGGCCTTGCGACCAACCTCGAAATCCTCGCCACGCCAAGTCAGCGAGCACTCTACCATACCTTGAGCTGAGCGGATATCCTGCGCCGCCACGCCCTTGACGACAATCTCCGGACGACTCTGGCGCATCTCCGTCAGCGAGCGGCTGAACTTATCGGTGGCGGTGACGAAACCCAACGCCAGCGCGACTCCGAAAAGGAGGAAGGCGAGGGAGGGAAAGAGGGTGAGATTGACCGGACGGGAGGGTGCAGGGTTGGACATAGCGCTCCGAACTTAGCGTCTCCGAAAAATCCTTACAATGGATTTCCAGGGAAACTTTCAGCCAGCGCTCAGAGCGGGCGAAGGTCGAAGCCGTCCTTCCGGTCGAGCATCGTCCAGCCGGCCGCGGTCAGTTCCTGGCGGAGCCGGTCGGCGGCGGCGAAGTCCTTCGCCTGCTTGGCCGCCCAGCGCCGCGCGCCGAGGTCGGCAATCGCCGCCGGCACGCCGAGCTCCGGCTTCGGCACGAAGAGCACGATACCGAGCGCGTGTAAAATCTTGGCGAGACCGCACACATCCTCGCGAGCTTGGTGGGGCGAAACTTCGCCGTTCTCTCCCACCACGGTGAAGATTTGGCCGAGGCAGCCCGGGGTATTCAGGTCTTCTTGAAGAATATCCCACGCCGGCGCGAAACGACCCCAGGTGGTCTGGACCTCATGGCTCGACGGTGCGGCGAAATCAGCCCGCGAGAAACCGGCCAAGGCGAGGAGTCGATCGGCCCAACGCTCGAGCTTGGCAATGGCCGGTCGCGCGGCCTCCATTCCGGCGAGAGTGAAGTTCAGCGGGCCACGGTAATGACCCCCGATAAGAACATAGCGTAACTCGTTGGCCGTGAATCCTTTGGCCTCTAACTGCAATAGGGTATACAGATTGCCTTCGCTCTTGGACATCTTCTCCCCGTCCACCATCAGGTGGGCGTTATGAAACCAGTGGGCCGCATAGCCTTTCACGCCAGTGGCGCATTCCGACTGGGCGATCTCGTTCTCGTGGTGCGGGAAACAGAGATCGATGCCGCCGCCGTGGAGGTCGAAGGTGGCACCCAGGTGGGCGAGCGACATCGCCGAGCACTCGATGTGCCAACCGGGGCGACCTTCCCCCCAGGGCGATGGCCAGAAATTGGCACCATCCTCGGGCTTGCGGGATTTCCAGAGCGCAAAGTCGGAGGCCGACTCGCGTTCATATTCGTCGGCGTCGTTGGCCTCGCCAGCGGAGTTCTTGGCCTGGGTCTCGAGTTTCGAGCGGTCGAGGTGGGTCAGTTTTCCGTAGTCAGCGCAGGAACAGACCTTGAAATAGACCGAGCCGTCCTTGGCGACATAGGCATGACCGCGGTCCACCAGCGCCTGGATCATCGCGACCTGCTGCGGGATATGCTCGATGGCGCTGGGCTCGACATGCGGAACCAAGAGGCCAAGCGCCCGGCAATCAGCATGAAACTTATCCGTCCAGCCTTGGGTGAAGGCGCCCAACGTCTGTCCGGCGGCTTGGGCCCCGCGGATGGTCTTATCGTCGACGTCGGTGATGTTGCGGACGTGCTTCACCTTCAGGCCAGCGACCTCAAGGGTCCGGCGAAGGACGTCCTGGAGGGTAAAAGTCCTAAAATTACCGATGTGGGCTGGACCGTAGACCGTCGGACCGCAGCAATACATGCCGAAAACCTCCCGACCGGGCTTGAGCAGCAAGGGCCGCTTTTCGCGGGACAGGGTGTCATGCAGGATCACGGGCATAGGAAAATGAGTTAGCAAAGGAGCCCCGCGTTGGGCGAGACGGAACTACGGTCCCGACCGTTGCAGGACCCGGACGTAGTCCACCTTGAGCTGGGCGGGGAAACGGGTGTCCGCCCCGACCGGTCCGCCGAAGCCACCGCCGACGGCAAGGTTCAGAACGAGAAAATACTTCTGGTCGAAGGGCGCCGGGAACGGTCCGCCGACGGAGCTCCATTCCTTCTGCTCCTGGACCTGCACGCCGTCCACGAACCAGCGGAACACCTCCCGCTCCCACTCGAGGGCGAAAACGTGGAAGCCGGTCGTAAAATCGCCTTGGGGTAGGCGGTAAGGCTTACCCTTGTGGAGGTTCTTCGGCCATGGCGCCCCATAATGCAGGGTGCCATGAACTTGGTCGGGTTCATGGCCCTTGAATTCCATGATATCAATCTCTCCGCTGGCCGCCCAGCCGCCGTATTTCTCCTCGGAGGGCAGCATCCAAAAAGCCGGCCAGAGGCCCTTCCCGGCCGGCAGTTGCGCCGATATCTCGAAGCGCCCGTAGAGCCAATCAGCCCGGCGCTTGGTCCGGATACGGGCGGAAGCATAATCCTTCTGCACCCCGGCCACGTTCAGTTTCTCTTTCCGGGCCTCGATGATCAGGTGGCCGTCCTCGACACGAAGGTTCTGCGGCCGATCCAAGTAATACTGCAGTTCGTTATTACCGCCGCCGTGACCGTTCTCCTCGACCGACCATTTCGTCCAATCGAGCTCCTTGCCGTTGAAATCGTCGCGCCAGATCTCCCGCCATTCGACGGCGGACAGGGCCAAGGGGAGCAAAAGGAGGGGCAAACCTAAGCGCATGCAGTATTTTCTCCCTGCCAGGGAGGTGAGGACAAGGTCATAAAAGGGATTACGGCTTGTTTCAGTAAGCCCAAAAAGAGATAACGGAACCCCTCTCCCACCATCACCCCATGAAACTAGGCACCAAGTCCCTGCACGCCGGCCAAAAAGCCGACCCGACCACCGGTTCACGCGCCGTCCCGATCTACCAGACTACCAGCTACCAGTTCCGCGACACGGAACACGCCGCGAACCTCTTCGGCCTAAAGGAGCTCGGTAATATCTACACCCGCATCATGAACCCGACGACGGACGTCCTCGAGCAGCGCCTGGCGGCCCTCGAAGGCGGTTCCGGTGCGCTCGCCCACTCCTCCGGACAGGCCGCCATCACCGCGTCCATTCTCAACATCGCTGGCGCCGGCGACCACATCGTCTCGGTGTCCCAGCTCTACGGCGGGACCTATAACCTCTTCCACTACACCCTGCCGAAGCTCGGCATTCAGGTGTCGTTCGTCGATGCCGACGATCCCGAGAACTTCCGCAAGGCCGTGAAGTCAAACACCAAGGCGTTCTATGGCGAGGGCCTCGGGAACCCCCGTCTCAACATCTTCCCCTTCGCCGAGGTCGGCAAGATTGCCAAGGAAGTCGGCGTCCCGCTCATCATCGATAATACCGCCCTCTCGCCCTACCTGAACCGTCCGTTCGAGCACGGCGCCAATATCGTCGTCCATTCGGCCACCAAGCACATCGGCGGCCACGGCACTTCGATTGGTGGCATCGCCGTCGATGGCGGCAACTTCGACTGGGGTAACGGCAAGTTCCCTGGCTTCACCGAGCCCGACATGTCCTACCACGGCCTGCCGCATTGGGAAGCTTTCAAGGCCTTCGCACCCGCCGGCGGAGCCAACATCGCGTTCATCATGAAGATGCGTCTGCAGTTCCTCCGCGACGTCGGCAGCTGCCTCTCGCCTTTCAACGCTTTCCTCCTCATCCAGGGTCTCGAGACCCTTCACCTCCGCATGGAGCGCCACTGCGCCAACGCCATGAAGGTCGCCCAGTACCTCGAAGCGCACCCGAAGGTAAAGTGGACCAACTACCCGGGATTGAAGTCCTCGAAGTACCATGACCTCGCCAACAAGTATCTCACCCACGGCTACGGCGCGCTGGTGGGCTTCGGTCTGAAAAGCGGTCATGAAGGCGGGCGTAAGTTCATCGATTCCCTTGTCCTGCACAGCCACGTCGCCAACATCGGCGACGCTCGCTCGCTGGCGATCCACCCAGCCTCCACGACGCATTCCCAGCTTACCGCCGCGGAACGCGACAGCGCCGGCGTCACGGACGACTACGTCCGCCTCTCCGTGGGTATCGAGGACATCATCGCCGACCTCGAACAGGCGCTGGCCAAGGCCTAAGCCTCTCGTCATTCATCAATCAGGGCGGGCCGTCAGGCCCGCCCTTTTTCATGCCCGGTCCTTGGTGCCGTCGAAATCGTGATACTCGAGGAACTGTCGCGCTCCGTCGTCGCCCATATAGGCGGCCAGCAGCTTGTGGTCCGTCTGGGTGAGATCCACGACGATGAGACCGTCTAGGCAACCGCCGAAACCTTCGTCAATATTGAAGGCGATAAGACGACCATTGAGTTTGAGATAGTGTTTCAGCAACACGGGCACCGCCTTGGCATCGGGCTCGAGGTCGCTCACAAGGCTGGACACATGCTCAAGGTCGAAGGCGCAACGCTGGAGGACATCGAGGTCGGCATCGTGCAGGCTCATCGAACGGGGCGGATTCTTCGCCCGCACCAGCGGCAGAAGGTCGTCGGCCGAACGATTGTTCTTCAGGTAAGAAAGGATAAGTTCCTTTGAGGCCTGGCCATACTCGGGATTAATGCTCACGGGTCCGAACAAGAGGTGATACTTCGGGAAGCGGAGGACATAACGACCGATGCCGCGCCAGAGCAGCGGCAAGCTGGTGGGCTTGCGTTGATATTCCTGACGGATGAACGAACGACCCATCTCGAGCGCGGGATCCATGCGGCGGAAGAAGTCGCCCTTGAATTCAAAGAGCGTCGAGGTGTAGAGGCCGTGCTTGCCCTGGAGCGGCAGAATCCGGTCGGTCGGTCCGAGACGATAGCCTCCGACGATTGCGGAAGCCTTATCATCCCAAAGCACAACCTGGTCATACCAAGCGTCAAAAGCGTCGAGGTCGCAATCCAGCCCCGTGCCCTCCGAGACCGAACGGAAGGTCGTCTCACGCAGGCGACCGATCTCGCGCAGGGTGTGCGGTAGATCCTTGCCCAAGAAGCGGTAGACCTTGAAGTCGCCGCTGGTAAGCAGCAGGTCTTCTGGCGGCAGGCTTTGCAGCTCGGCTCGCAGGAGCAGCGGATTCACCGGGGCGATAATCGGGGTCTGCGGGGCCGCCGGCTTGGCGGCCGCAGTCTTCTGGCGATCGGTCCGACTGGAGAGCAGTTCGCAACGCAGACGCAGGAAGCTCGTGGCTTCCTCATCGTCCGGATGATCCGCCAACTGGGCCGGGGTGACGGGATTGGCCGTGCGGAGATGGATGACCTTGCCGCGGTGATACCTGAACTCACGCAGCAGGAGCATCGTCCGGACCTTCGGATGAAAAAGGCCGAGCGATTGAAAGAGCCCGGAGTTACGGCCCTCAACCCGCATAGGAAGGATTGAAGCGCCGACCTTGCGGGCCATGCGCACCACCTGCGGCGACCAGACTGGGTCGTCGACGCGACGAGACTTCAGGCGGAGACTGGAGACCTCACCTGCCGGGAAGGTCATAATGCAGCCGCCGGCGCGCAGATGCGCAAGGATACGACGGGTGCCCGCGATATTGCCCGGATCGGCCGCATCCGGACTGAAGGGATTGACCTCAATCAACCAAGGACGGATGCCTGGAATTTGGCTGAGCCAACGATTGCCGACGACCAGCGCATCCGGGCGGGCGCGCAGCAAGAAATCCATCGCCACCAAACCGTCGGCCAGGCCATGCGGATGATTCGCGACCACCACGAGAGCCCCCGAACGCGGAATGCGCGCCAGGCACTGATCGCTCCAGGTATTACACAACCCCGCCTGCTCCATCGCGGAAGTAAAGAAATCTGGGCGTCCCGCCACATGGATGCGTTCAAGGAAAGCATCGAAGGCCCGGACCTTGAAGAAGCGGTCCAAAACGGGCTCGGCCCAGGCCAGCGGGCCAAGATTGGCCTTTAGTTCGTCGGTATTGCTGGGAGCGCGTTGCGGTGACATCTATGGCAATGATGCCACGGATGTGCGGACGAACGGAGGCGGGCCCGTGACAATGTGGTGTCAGCCTGCGGCGAACCCGAAGAACTCGCGGGCATTGCGCGTCGCGACCTCGGCAACCTCATCCGCCGGCAGTCCCAGCAAATCCGCGGCCTGGGCGCAAATCTCGGGGAGATAAGCGGGCGTATTTTCTTTACCACGAACGGACTGGGGGGCGAGGTACGGGGCGTCGGTCTCCAGCATCAGCCGAGCCAGCCCCTGGGCCTTGAGCGCCTGACGTATCTCCTCCGATTTGGCGTACGTAATGATGCCGGTGAACGAGGCGCGGCCGCCGCGCTGGTTGATCTGGCGCACCTGCTCCGGCCCTTCGACAAAGCAATGGAAGACGATCTTCCGCCAATCCACGCCACTGGCGTCGATCAACCGCACGCAATCCTCGAAGGCGTTCCGTGAATGAATGACCACCGGGCAACTGAACTGATAGGCCAAGGAAAGCTGGCGGCGAAAGGCTTCCTGCTGCCAGCCCTTGACACGTTCGGCTTCGGCGACATCGGCCGGCAGGCGGAAATAATCCAAGCCGATTTCTCCAAGGGCGGCAGGTGGGGTGCGGTCGGCGAAATAAGGTGAGATTGCGGCGACCGTCTCTTCCCAACCTTCTTCGACGTGGCCAGGGTGGAGACCGACGGTGTGCCGGAAGAAATCCGGCTGCGTGGAGGCGAGGTCGCGATACTCGGACCAGTCCTTGAGATCGGTGCCGATGGCGACGACGCCTTCGACACCGGCGGCCCGGCATTCGGCCACCCATGCGGCCAGACGGCCGGCCTTGAGGGCGTATTCAGGGTGACAATGGGAGTCCAGCAGGCGCACGCGGTGATTAGGGTCCCCGGCAACGAAAGGGCAAGACCACAGCCCTGCCTTGAAAAAGCCGCCCTGCCCTGCACGTTGGCCGCATGCACCACTGGCTGATGAAGTCCGAACCCGACGAGTTCTCCTTTCAGGAGCTCGAACGCAAGGGCAAGGAACCCTGGACCGGCGTGCGTAATTATCAGGCACGCAACTTTATGCGCTCCGCGAAGGTCGGTGACCTGGTCCTCTTCTATCACTCTAACTGCGACGACCCTGGCATCATTGGGGTGGCCAAGGTGTCCAAGGAAGCTTTCGACGACCCCACCCAGTTCGAACCCAAGTCGGACTACTACGACGCCAAGTCGACCAAGGATAATCCGCGGTGGAGCTGCATCGAGGTCTCGTTTCATCAGGGCTTCAAGCGACTCGTCAGCCTGCCCGCCCTCCGCGACTCCGCGGCGCTCAAGGAAATGCTAATCCTGCGCCCGGGCAACCGGCTCTCCGTGACGCCCGTGACCGCCGCTGAATTTAAGGCAATCGCTGGACTGGGCGGACTCAGGAAGTAGCCTCTTCGGTCGGGAGCCACATCGCCAGGATGGCGGCGGGCAGGAACAGGATCGAAGCGTAAAGTAACACCGAGCTGAAATCGGAGGGCTTAGCGAAGATGCCGAAGAAAACCGTACCCGCAGCCGCGAAGACGCGTCCGATATTGTAGCTGAAGCCCGCACCAGTCGTGCGGAGCAAGGTCGGGAACAGCGGGGGCAGCGCCATCGTGAAGAGACCGAAGACCCCTTGGCAGAAGCCCACGGCCGCATAGAGGGCATAGGTCTGATTGAGGCTCCAAGGGTAGGCGAAGGTCAGAGCCATCAGGACGAAATAAACGCCAAAGAAAGCCGCCAAGGCGCGGCGATACCCGAAACGATGCGCAGCCCAGCCGGAGGCGAAGTTGCCGACCACCGAAGCCGAGATGACGCAGAAGAGCGCCGTCGCGACGACC